>DAIDJO010000014.1 GCA_027451345.1 Solirubrobacterales bacterium | reverse complement strand
ACGTCGCGACGCTCGCCCGCCGCAGCGGCGAGCTAATCCCGCACCTGAAGGCACGCGCAGCCGAGGTGGCCAAAGAGCTCGCCTCGATCGAGCAGCACCGGACGGCGCTCCTGCAGCGGCTGGCCTCCCTCGTTCAGGCCGGCCTGGCGACGCTCCGCCAGGCCGCCCGCGCGTCGCGCCTCCCCGGAGAGTTGGGTGACTGGTCGGGCAAACCGTTCCTGCGCATCGATTTCGACGACACCGACTCCGAAGACATTCTCCTGGAGCGCCTCGGCGACGTGCTCGACTCCTCCGTGAGCCAAATCGGCAACCGCGACGGCATGACGATGCTTCTGCGCGGAGTGCGGGCAGCCGCCGAGCCTAAGGGCTTTCGCGTGACGGTGCTCAAGCCCGACACGGTCCTTCGCGACGAGCGTGTTCCCGTCACAGCGATGGGCGAGTTCTCAGGCGGGCAGCGTCTGACCGCCGCCATCGCTTTGTACTGCACGCTGGCGGCCATGCGCTCGGCTTCGCGTGGTCGCCAGAAGCCACGGGCAGGTGTGCTCTTCCTCGATAACCCCATCGGGAAGGCGAGCGCGGAGTACCTCTTGGACATCCAGCTGAAGGTGGCCGAGCGGGTCGGCGTCCAGCTCATCTACACCACCGGGGTCTTCGACCTGAACGCGCTCTCGAAGTTCCCCTGCGTCGTGCGGCTGCGCAATGACCTCGATATGCGCGCTGGCATGCAGCGCATCCGCGTGGCCGAAGACCTACGCGCCGCACTTCTCAACGGCCACGCCGGCGAGGACGACCACGGCTACCTCGATGCCGCACGAGTAGTGCACGTCCGCACAGACGAGCCAACACCGGCATGAACGCGCTGGCGCTTGGCGTAACCGCGGGGCGCATGGCCCAGGAACTTGAGGCCTGGCCGCGTCGGCAGGTCAGACTTGCCGAGTTGCAGGCGCTGCTTGTTACGGCGGAGCCCGCGCTGGCCCACGCACCGGACCGGCGCGCCCGTCTGGCCGAGGTCCTCGACGAGCTGGTCGATGCGGGCGTTGTTGAACTGCCCGGTGAGCGCTCGTATGACCGCAGCGCGAAACCCGCGCTGCCGCGGTTCGTACGCGTCGAGCGCCCGCCCCGGCCGGCACGGCGGGTCTCGGGCGCCGGGGTCGCTTGGCGTCCGGAGCTGGCGTGGGGAGGCGAGCTGTCAGTCGACGCGCAGACGCTCGCCGACCTTCGCGCGATCAACGGCTTCTTCCGCGACGGCGGCTCGGAGCGTCCGATCGTCCCATTGCGCGAGCGCTCGCTCCAGCTATTTGGCTACGAGAAGCGCTTGGAGACGCTGATGGGAAGCCAGCTGTTCGCGCCCGGACGGTTGACGCTTGAGCAGCTGCGCTGCGAGGAGGTCCATCCGCCGTTCGTCTACCAGGTCATCGGCGCGGGTCCGGACGTGCTCGTCGTCGAGAACCACCATACGTTCGTTTCTCTCTGCCGCCTCTTGCCGGCTGCAGGCGACGTCGGCGTCGTCATCTACGGGGCGGGCGCGCACTTCAAGGGCTCAGTCACGTTTCTCGCCGATTTGCCCACGCCGCCGCGACGCGTCTATTACTTCGGGGACCTCGACATAGACGGGCTCGACATCCCAGTCCACGCGAACACCGTAGCCACAGCAGTGAACCTACCCGCCGTAGAGCCGGCGACCTGGCTCTATGAACTTCTCCTGGGCCACGGGCGTTCGGTGCCCGTCGAGAACCCGCCCACGCACTACCGGGTGCGCAAGCTCACGGCGTGGCTGCCCGAGGAGGTGCGCGCCGACGCGGCGGCAGTCCTCGAGCGGGGCGAGCGTCTGGCTCAGGAATGGGTCGGAACGGAATTGCTGGTAGCGCGCGGCGGCAAGGCTGGCCTCTAGCTACAGCGGCTCCACATCACCGAGGTTCCGCGCTTACCAGGACGGCCCGGTTCACCGACTGAGTGCTTGGACGAGCGCGAAAAGCCGGCCCGCCCGCCTTCCACCGAGTCCGAGCCCGCCGTTAGCATTCGCACGCGGGTCGGGAACCGGGGGCCGAAGCACCTGCTCGTATGCCGCGTCTGCACGTGATGACCCTGAACACACCCTGGACTCATGCTCCTGGAGCGCTCCCCGAGGAGCTTCCGAACCAGGGCGACCTCGTGCAGCTTCGCTCTCGACGTTGGCTAGTGGACGCTGTCGAAGTGCCCGACCAGATGGACCCCACAGGCGCCAATACTCCAGGGTCACCTGGTGCGACGGTGGTGCGACTTGCCTGCGCGGAGGACGACGCCCAGGGCGAGGAGCTGAGCGTCTACTGGGAGTACGAGCCCGATCGTCGGATCGTTCGATCCGAGGGCTGGGAGCGCGTCGGCGAGCGTGGCTTCGACGACCCGCGGACGTTCGCGGCGTTCCTCAACACGCTGCGCTGGAGCAGCGTCACAGCGACCGACTCGAACCTATTCCAGGCCCCGTTCCGGGCAGGGATCAAGATCGACGCCTATCAGATGGAGCCGTTGCGCAAGGCACTGCGCCTCCCGCGCGTGAATCTGTTCATCGCCGACGACACAGGCCTCGGCAAGACGATCGAGGCAGGACTGATCGCGCGCGAGCTGCTCTTGCGTAAGCGCTGCAAGACTATCGTCGTGGCGGCACCGCCTTCGGTGCTCGAGCAGTGGAAAGCAGAGCTCGAGGAGCGGTTCGGTCTGACCTTTGAAATCCTCGACCGCGCGTATGTCGCACGGGTAAGGCGCGAGCGCGGGTTCGGCGTCAACCCATGGGCCACGCACAGCCGGTTTCTGGTTTCTCACAGCCTCCTCATCGATCCGGCCTACACCGATCCGATGCGCGCATGGCTGGGTGAGCTGGCCCCCGGCAGCCTTCTCATCCTCGACGAGGCGCACCATGCGGCGCCCTCGAGTGGGGGTCGTTATGGCATCGAGACCAAGTTCACCCGCGCCGTCCGCGACCTCAGCGGACGCTTTGAGCATCGGCTGTTCCTGTCCGCCACGCCGCACAATGGCCACTCGAACAGCTTTTCGACGCTGCTTGAGCTGCTTGACCCGTACCGATTCACGCGGGGAGTGAAGATCAAGGGCAAGCGGGACCTCGAGGCCGTGATGGTCCGTCGGCTCAAGGAGGACATCCGTGCGATCCAGGGAGGCTTTCCTCAGCGAGAGGTTGTGCGTATCGCGATCGACAACCTGCCCCCCGGTCAGCCGGAGCTGCTCCTCTCGCGTCTCCTTGATGAGTACCGCGAGGTGCACGAGCAGCGCTTCGCGCAGGCCTCCAAGCGCACTCAGGCGAGCGCAGGCTTGCTGATTGTTGGCCTGCAGCAGCGGCTGCTGTCCTCGATCGAGGCGTTCGCCCAGAGCCTTGAGGTGCACCGCCGGGCGCTCGAGCGTCGTGCCGCTGCAACGGCCACGGACGTCGAAACTGCGATCGACGAGACACCTCCGGCGTCGGCATTCTCTCTCACGGGTCTGACGACGGCGCCGGGACCGGATGACGAAGCTATAGGCCAGTCCGACGATGAGCTGCTGGTCGCTGAGCAGCAGCTCATCGAGGCCGCTACCGCTGGCGTCGAGGCTGGGCTCACAGACGAGCCGCGATCCGACGCCGGCGCACGCGACGCCCGGCGCTCCGAACTGCTCGACCAGATGCAGACGATCGCCGACCGGTCGCGCGACCAACCCGACGCGAAGGCACTCCACCTGATCGATTGGATCCGGGAACACATGTGCCCCGACCTTCCCGCCTACGGCAAGCGTCCGGCAGACGGAGGGACACCTCCGTGGAACGACCGCCGCGTGCTGATCTTTACCGAGAGTCGCGAGGGCACCAAGCGCTGGCTGCATCAGATCCTCGAGCAGGCGATCGCCTGCACCGATCGGGCCGAGGAACGGATCGAGGTGATCACCGGCCTGACGAGCGGACCACGCCGGCAGGAGGTCCAGCGACGTTTCAACACGCCTCCCGCCGAGGACCCGCTGCGGATTCTGATCGCCACTGACGCGGCGCGGGAGGGTCTGAACTTCCAAGCTCACTGCGCGGATCTGTTCCACTTCGACCTCCCGTGGAATCCGGGGCGAATCGAGCAGCGAAACGGCCGCATCGACCGGAAGCTCCAGCCAGCCGACCAGGTCCGCTGCCACTACTTCGTGCTGCCACAGCGCTTCGAGGACCGGGTCCTCGATGTCCTCGTGAAGAAGACCGAGACGATCCGACGCGAGCTCGGCAGCCTCTCGAAAGTGATCGACGATGAAATCGAGCGCGGGCTCCGGCACGGCATCCGCCATAGCGACGCCAATCGCCTCGCCGAACAGATCGAGCAGACCGACCTCCCGGCTGATCGAAAGCAGCTGGTCGGCGAGGAGCTTGAGGAAGCCCGTGAGCGCCAGGACGAGCTGCGAGAGCAGATCGACACATGCCGCACCCTTCTTGAGCGCTCCCGGCAGTGGGTGGCCTTCGACGAGCGCGCCTTCAGAGACGCCCTCTCGCGCTCGCTAGAGCTTCTCGGGGCTGACTCGTTGCAGACACGCGCTACCCGAGCCCCCGGCGGACCGGTCAAGTGGCAGTTCCCTGCGCTCGATCGGTGCGCCGGGGCTGACCCGACCTGGGCGGCTACGCTCGACACGCTGCGCACCCCACGACCGCGCGATGAGAAGCTTCTGGACTGGCGACGTAACGCGCCGGTGCGGCCGGTCGTCTTCGAGGATCAGGGTGTCCTCACCGAGGACACCGTGCATCTCCACCTCGAGCAGCGTGTCGCGCAGCGGCTGCTCGGTCGCTTCCGGTCTCAAGGGTTCGTCCACCATGACCTCTCACGCGCGTGCCTCGCGCAGGTCGCCGACTCGATTCCGCGTGTGGTACTACTCGGCCGCCTGACCCTGTACGGCGCCGGAGCCGAACGACTGCACGAGGTTCTGGTCGCGGTCGCGGCGCGCTGGGTTGATCCGAACCGGCGTGACGGGCCGCTCTCACCATATGCCCGAGAGGCCGAACAGCGGGCGCTTGAGTTGCTCGAGGCATCGTTGAACCACGACGGCGATCGGGCAACACCGAAACCGACCACAACCGTGACGGAGCGCCTCTTGGCGAGCGCAACACGGGATGTCGAGGAGCTGCTCGGACCGCTCGAGGTACGGGCGGCCGATGAGGCCTCCCGAGCCCAAGACCTCCTTAGTGAGCGCGGGCGGCGCGAATCGGAGCAGCTGCGCGACATCCTGACCCGCCAACGCGAACGTGTGCGCTCAGAGCTGGGTCGCCACAGCACCGAGTTCGATCAGCTGACGCTCGCCTTCGCTGAGGAGGAACGCCGCCAGCTCGAGGCAAACATGAGAGCCTGGGAGCGGCGCCTGGGCCAGTTCGACGCAGACCTGGAAACCGAACCCGCACGGATCGAGCGCTTCTACGAGATCCGCGCCCGCCGCGTCGAGCCGGTCGGCCTCGTCTACCTGTGGCCGGACACGAACTGATGACCGCTCAGGATCCGCAGATCGCCGCCCACCTCGAATGGCTCGGATTCGTCCAGCCGACCGGCCTCGTTGTCTCACCGACCGCGCTCGTGCGCGACGGCGCCGTCCTCGACCGCAGCGACCGTCTCACTCAGGAACGTCTGAGCGAGGTTGCCGAGGAAACCGAAGACGGGCCGCTCATCCGGGACTTTGAGCGGTTCGCACGGGAGGTCCTCGGCTGGTCGTTCTCGCCAAAGGGCTACGCCGGCCCGCTGGCCGGCGTAGCCATCCCCGAGGAGTTGACGCTCACCCTCCCCGACGAGGACGTCACCCTGCTCACCCCTGACGTCGCCGTGCGCGAGCTGTCTCCGGCCGCCGGCTCGCCTCCCTGGCAGCTGCTCGTCACGTTCGTGCCGCCGGACCAAGGACTCGACGAGGAGCCCCGGCATGCGGACGCGCGCCTGACACCACACCAGCAGCTTGAGCGCCTGCTGCGCACCACGAGCGTCGCCGCGGGACTGCTCACAAATGGGCGCACGCTGCGGCTGCTCTCAGCCCCCCGTGGCGAGAGCTCAGGCTGGCTCGACTTCGCCGTTGCGGACATGCTCCAGCCTGCCGGGCGCCCGATCGCACAGGCGATGCGGCTGCTGCTCAGGCAGTCTCGCCTGCTGACCCTCCCGCCCGGCCAACGACTCGCCGCGCTGCTGAGCGATAGCCGGAAGTTCCAGAACGAGGTTTCTGAGCGTCTGTCCGGGCAGGTGCTTCATGCTCTGTATGAGCTGTTGCGTGGCTTCCAGGCCGCCGACGGCGCAACCGGCGGCGAGCTGCTGGGCCCGACCCTCGCCGACTCCCCCGAAGACATCTACCGCGCGTTGCTCACCGTGGTGATGCGCCTGGTCTTTCTCCTGTATGCCGAGGAACGCGGACTGCTGCCCGCCCACCCTGTGTTCAGCCGCTTCTACTCATTGGGGGCGCTACACGAGCGGCTACGCGAGGATGCCGCCCTTCACCCGGACACGATCTCCCAGCGCTACGGCGCCTGGGCACAGCTCCTCGCCCTGTTCCGCATCGTCCACGATGGCGCCGCCGCGCTCGGCCTGCCCGCCCGACACGGCGAGCTGTTCGATCCCGATCGCTTCAGCTTCCTGGAGGGGCGACCCGTCGGTCGCCGTCAGGTCGGGGAGCGGATCGAGCCGCCGCTGGTGCCCGATTCGACCGTCCAGGCGGTGCTCGAGCAGCTGCTGGTGCTCGATGGCGAGCGCCTCTCCTATCGCGCCCTCGACGTCGAGCAGATCGGCTCGGTCTACGAGACGATGATGGGCTTCGAGCTGCATCGCGCGAGCGGCCCCTCGATCGCGATCCGCGCCAGCCAGCGCGCCGGCGCCCCGACTGCGATCGACCTCACGGAGCTCCTGACCGTCGCAGCAGGCGAACGCGTCAAATGGATCGACAGCCATGCCGGACGCAAGTTGACCGGGCGCACCGCAGAGGCCGTCAGGCAGGCCACCTCGCTGGAGGGGCTTCAGGCCGCTTTGGCGCCCGTTACCGACACCGCAGCGACACCAGAGCTCGCGCCGGCCGGCGCGCTATTGCTTCAGCCGGGTGAGGAGCGCCGCAAGTCCGGGTCGCACTACACGCCACGCTCGCTGACGCAACCGATCGTCGAGACGACGCTCGTGCCACTGCTCGCCAGAGCCAGCACGCCTGACGAAATTCTCGAGCTGAAGGTGTGTGACCCGGCGATGGGGTCCGGAGCGTTCCTGGTGGAGGCCTGCCGGCAGCTGGCCCGAGCCCTGCTCGATGCATGGGACGCCGCCGGCGAGCGCCCGGAGATCCCGGCGGACGAGGACGAGCTCATTTACGCGATGCGCCTGGTCGTCCAGCGGTGCCTGTACGGCGTCGACCGGAATCCGATGGCAGTCGACCTGGCCAAGATGTCGCTCTGGCTCGCCACCCTCGCCCGCGAGCACCCGCTGACCTTCCTAGATCACGCCCTCCGCCATGGCGACTCGCTCGTCGGCCTCGAACGACACCAGATCGCCGCGATGCACTGGAAGCCCGGGCAGCCGGGCCTGGAGGGCGTGGTTGTACAGCGCCACCTCGATCGTGTCGCGGACCTCCGGGGGCAAATCCGTGAGGCGACTGACGCGACACCAGATTGGACGCTCCGCGATATGTGGGACGAAGCTCGCGCGGAACTCGGCCAGGTGACCTTGATCGGTGACCTGGCCGTCGCGTGCTTCTTCTCGGCTGAGAAGCCCAAGCAGCGCGAGGAACTTCGGAACCTCGTCGCGCTGTCGGTCACCAACGGCCAGGCTGATCAGGAGCGGTGGCGGATCGACGAGCGACGTGACGCGCACCCGCCGCTTGCGCCGTTCCACTGGCCGGTGGAGTTCCCGGAGGTGTTCGACCGGCGGAACCCCGGATTCGATGCGATCGTCGGGAATCCGCCGTTTGCCGGTAAGAACACGTTGGCATCAGCCAATCCGGCCCACTACTCGGATTGGCTCAAGCAGGCTCACACCGATACGCACGGAAACGCCGATCTCGTCGCCCATTTCTTCCGCCGTGCCTTCGACATGCTCCGCGAGCAAGGCACATTTGGTCTGATCGCAACCAACACCATCGGACAGGGGGACACCCGAGAGAGCGGTCTTGGCTGGATCTGCACACACGGAGGCACGATCTACGCCGCCCGCAAACGCGTCAAGTGGCCGAGCGGTGGCGCCGCGGTTGTGGTGAGCGTGGTGCACGTGGCCAACGGCAAGACTGTCGCCACTCCCCTACTCGATAGTCGACCGGTGGAGCGGATCAGCTCCTATCTGTTCCACGGCGGCAGCGACCAGTCACCCGCGCGACTTGCCGCCAACGCTGGCCAGAGCTTCCAGGGCTCGATCGTGCTCGGCATGGGGTTCACCTTCGACGACACCGATACAAAGGGCGTCGCTAACTCGCTTGCTGACATGCGCCGGCTGCTCGAAGAGAATCCGGTCAATGCCGAGATCGTCTTCCCTTACATCGGCTACTCCGAGGTTGCAGATAGCCCGACTCATTCGCCTCATCGGTATGTGATCAACTTCGGCGAACGAGTCGAGGATGATTGCCGGCTGAGGTGGCCAGAACTGCTGGCGATCGTCGAGAAACGGGTCAAGCCAACGCGCATCGCGAAGACGGTGAGCGCTATCGACAAGCAGCGCGCGGCCCGATGGTGGCAGTTTGGATCACCGGCGAAACAGTTGTATGCGGCGATCGCTGATCTCGACCGCGTCCTTGTGACGGGGTCTCAGGCCATGACCAGATACGCGCTGGCATTCTTGCCGGTGGGGATCGTGTATTCGAGCAACCTGACCGTATTCCCCTTCTCATCGTTTGCCGCCTTCGCGACCCTCCAGTCATCGGTACACGAGATATGGGTCCGGTTCTTTATGTCGAGCTTGAAGGACGATTTGGCCTACACGCCGACGACCTGCTTTGAGACGTTTCCGTTCCTGGCGGGCTGGGCCGCTGATTCTGAGCTCGAGGTGACCGGCCGGGCTTACCACGATTACCGCTCCGACCGCATGGTTACCAACAACGAAGGTCTGACCAAGACCTACAACCGCTTGCACGACCCGTATGAGTCAGACCCCGGGATCGTCCGGCTGCGCGAGTTACATGAGGCTATGGACCGCGCCGTGCTGCACGCCTACGGCTGGGATGACATCCCGACTGACAACGAGTTCCTCCTGGACTACGAGAGCGACGAGGAGGAGTGGGGCAACAGGAAGAAGCCCTACCGCTACCGCTGGCCGGATGAAGTCCGGGATGAGGTGCTCGCGAGATTGATCCAGCTGAACGGTGAGCGGGCGGCTGAAGAGGAGCGGGCCGGGCCGGCGGCCGGTGCCACGGGCCGGCGCCGCGTCGCAGCGGCGATGGCGCCGCCTGAGGGGACGCTCTTCTAAATGGCGACCGAGGCTGGTACACGCACAGACGGGGCGCAGGCGGTGCGGAGCCGTCTGGTGGAGGCACTGGAGCTCGACCTTGTCGGGCCGTGGTCTGGGCACCGGCTGGAGGAGGAGCTGCTGCCAGGGTGGGTGCGCCCGAGTAACTGGTATCTGACCGGCTTCCTAATCCCGCGGGATGCGCCGGTCAACCAGACCGCCGACGCTGATTCGGACGACCGGCTTGATGAGACACCAGAGGCTGAAGGTGAGGAGCCGACCGAAGACAGCGCGCCGGCAAAGCCGGGCTTCTTCCCATCCTCGATCGGCCTCTCGGCGCTGATCAGTGCCGACACGCACGCGCTGGCGGTCACCGTGCGCTGGGCCGACTACACCTACGAGCCCGGCGCGACTCGCTCCGGGGAAGAACCCTCCGAGCACGACGATGGGCCACCTGATACGGAACCGTCGGACGGCGATGGTGAGGAGACCGGACGCAGGCCGCCGGCGTGGCGGCGGATTCCCCGCGAGTCCGCGCTCGACGTGCCGCTAGAGACCGGTGACATCGGTCAGCTTCGGGTCCTGTCTGTTCCGGATTCGGGAGGCCTCGAGCTGCACGTTCTGGTGCGCTCGCTCGACCTAGCTCGCTTCGACGGTGAACTTCCCGAAGGCAGCCGCCCGATATCGCTGTTTCTCGTCAACAACAGACCTTCTGACCTTGATCGAGCCGACACCGCCTTCGCCTTCCAGGCGCAGCTCGAGGTCCTCAGCCCAGCACCAGTTATTCCACGACCCGATTTACAGGGAAGCCGCTCGCGAGATTGGGACGACCGCGTGGCCGATCTCCAGTACGCAGGGTGCGGCGAATACGCAACAGGGCACGGCGTTGCTGCTGACTGGACCTTTGATCCTGACGGAGAATGCCGCACGCTCCGCACGCGCTGGATCCCGACCGCCCAGGTTGAGAAGACGGTTGCCGGTGCGGCGGCGGGCACCGAGCTGCGGATGAGCGCGCTCGCGTCTCTCGGCGATGGTGATGCTGTTCGGGCGGCACTCGCTCCCCTTGTCCTGGAGTACCGGTCCTGGATTGAGCATCAGCAGTCTGCGGTCACCGGTCTCCCGGCACGTCGTCGGGAGACCGCCGATCAACTGCTCCACCTCGCGGGCGTCGCAGCCGCCCGGATCGAGCGCGGGATCGACTGCCTGGCCGCAGACCCGGACGCGCTCGACGCCTTTCGGCTCGCCAACCGCGCGGTCGCAAGCGCGCTGATCCGTCGTCTCGAGATCGCAGAGCCGGAGTGGCGGCCGTTCCAGCTCGCCTTCCTCCTGTTGAATCTGCCCGGCGTCGCCGACCCGGACGACCCACAGCGTCAGATCGTCGATCTTCTGTATTTCCCCACCGGTGGTGGAAAGACCGAGGCGTATCTCGGCCTGAGTGCGTTCGCACTGGTCCTCCGCCGTCTTCGTCACCCTGAGGACCGCGGGCTCGGCGCGGCCGGGGTCAGTGTGATCATGCGCTACACGCTGCGGCTCCTGACGCTCGACCAGTTGAGCCGCGCGGCTGGCCTCGTCTGTGCGCTCGAGCTGGAACGCGAAGCCGACACCGACCGCTATGGCGACTGGCCGTTTGAGATTGGGCTGTGGGTCGGCAAGGCGGCGACGCCGATCCGCATGGGGAGGAAAGGGGATGGCCGCTCAGATACGGCCCGCTCGATGGTTAGCCAGTTCAAGTCGAACCCGCGCTCAAAGCCTTCGCCGATTCCACTTGAGGAGTGCCCGTGGTGTGGCACCCGCTTCGAGCCGGACTCGTTCACTCTGCTGCCCGATAGTGACCAGCCGCGCGATCTGCGGATCGTCTGTTCGAACTTCGACTGCGAGTTCAACGGCGAGCGGTCGCTGCCGATCGTCGCCGTCGACGAGCCGCTGTACCGGCGGCTACCCGCGTTCCTGATTGCCACAGTGGACAAGTTCGCGGCGCTCCCCTGGATCGGCGAGTCGGGTGTACTTCTGGGCGGCGCCGACCGAGCCGACGCGACCGGCTTCTACGGTGCCGCAGAGCCGCGAAGAGGCCGCCCATTGAGCGCACCGCTGCCGCCGCCCGACCTGGTGATCCAGGACGAGCTGCATCTCATCTCCGGACCACTCGGAACGATGGCGGGACTGTACGAAACGGCGATCGACGCGCTCTGTGTACACGCCGGCGCCGCAGGGAACGATGCCGCTGTGAGTTTGCCGCCGGGTCCGAAGATCGTCG
This sequence comes from Solirubrobacterales bacterium, assembly GCA_027451345.1. GTDB lineage: Bacteria > Actinomycetota > Thermoleophilia > Solirubrobacterales > Solirubrobacteraceae > Palsa-465. Next base: position 46,739 of record DAIDJO010000014.1, on the reverse strand, counting down.
CATCCACCGCCACGGTTCGTCGGGCTCAGGACCAGATCCAGGCGCTGTTCGCGCGGTCGGTGACTCAAGTCTTCCCACCCCCTGGGCCGGATCGGCGCGATTCCTTCTTTGCGCGCACCGTCACAACGGATACCGCACCAGCCCGTCTGTACGTCGGCGTGGCGGCGCAGGGACGGAACCCGAAAGTTGCGATGCGGCGTGTGTGGCTTGCGCTGATGGCAGCAGCCGAGCGCTGCTACCGCGACCTTGGCGGCCACACCGTCCCGGACAACCCTGCTGACCCTTACATGACGATCGTCGGCTACTTCAACAGCCTGCGGGAACTCGGCGGCGCCCGTCGGATCCTCGAGGAGGAGGTCCGTTCGACGCTCCGCGCCTACGGCGCCCGTCGCCGGCTAGGGGAGACCGACGCGCTCTTCCAGGACCGTACGACGTTCTCCGACGTCGTCGAGCTGACCTCGCGCGAATCGACCAAGCGTGTCGCTGAAGCACGCCGGCGGCTTGGAAGCACGTTCGACCGGCCCGACCGCGTGGATTGCGCGATCGCCACGAACATGATCTCGGTCGGTCTCGACATTCCTCGTCTGGGGCTGATGGGCGTCCTGGGCCAACCGAAGACGACGTCGGAATACATCCAGGCCACGAGCCGCGTCGGTCGCGCAGATTGGGCTCCCGGTCTTGTCGTCACGCTGCTGAACTTCCACAAACCGCGGGACCGCTCTCACCTTGAGCGCTTCCGCCACTTTCACGAGACCTTCTACCGCTCGATTGAGGTCGCCAGCGTCACTCCGTTTGCCGCCCGGGCCATCGATCGTGGCTTTGCGGGCACCTTGGTCGCCGCCGCTCGCCACATGCGCGCTTCGCTCGAACCCGCGCTCGGTGCTGGTGAGATCAACGCGGTGCGGCCAGCGCTCGAGCGTGAGCTGGTCGCAATCTTCGAACGGCGCCTGCGCGCACAGCCGTTCGACGACGAGCGCGAACGTGACGAGCGGCTCGCCGCGGTACGGAGTCGGATCGCAGACCTGTTGGACTCGTGGATCCGCGTCGAGCGCGACTACCAGTCCGCTGGTGTTGACCTGCGCTACCAACGCTGGGAGGGCAACCCACAAGCAAGGCCACTCCTACGCGAGATGCTTGACACCGACTTCGAGTCAGAGCACCACCGCAAGTTCCGCGTGAACCGCTCGTTGCGCGACGTCGAGCCGAGCGTCGGCCTATTCATGCGCGACCTCGGTGGTAACTGGATCAAGGACACTGAGCTGTGAGCCCGCAACCAACCGGGCAGATCCGTCGTAGCCAGGCGATCACCACGTGGGGCCCAGGAGCGTTGATCGACCTGCCGCGTTATTCGGGGATCATCGGGGGCCTTGATACGTGGGGTCGCATCGACCAGCTTCAGGAGATCGTCGAGCCGCGGCTCACCCGCCGGCTGACGCTGATGACACGGATCCCGAACCCCCGTCTCTACGCTCCGCCTGCAGACGCGGCCGCCCCGTGGGAGCAGCACACGGGAATCGGGGTATGGCGCTTCCCGGAATGGATGGTTGTCCAGGAGCTGGGAGGTGGCGGGACTCGCCAAGGCCGGAGACTGGTGCACCGCAAGGCACTCGACGAGCGCGGGCGCTTCGACGGCCGTGACGTCGTCGCAACGCGGTTTGTGCGCACCTGCCAGCGTGGCCATGTTCAGGACGTCAACTGGCGCTCGTTCCTGCACGGCTCGGGTGCCCAGTGCACTCGGCAGATGTGGCTGGAGGAGCGCGGTACGAGTGGTGACCTTGCTGATCTCGTCGTCCGCTGCGACTGCGGAGTGCGGCCCCGCGGAATGCAGGAGGCCGCCGAGGTCGGAGCGCTCGGGCCCTGCTGGGGAGCGCGACCATGGCTCGGCCCACACACAGAGGAGACCTGCGGCCTGCCGAGCCGACTGCTGATCCGAACGGCATCAAACGCATACTTCGCCCACGGAATGACCGCTCTCTCGTTGCCTGAACGCGGGACGGAGCTTGACGAGGCAGTGCAGTCGCAGTGGGCGCTATTGCAGGTCGTCAACGACGTTGCCTCCCTTCAGGTGCTCCGCCGTCTTCCTGCGGTAGCCGCTGCACTCGCCGGGCACTCAGACGAGGAGGCTCTTGACGCGATCAAGCGCTTGCGCGGCGGTGCTGACGAGCGGCCGGTGAAGCTTGCCGAGCTTGACGCGTTGCTGGCCGCACCCGAGGGCTACGGCGAGGACGTTCCGGTCGACCCCGACTTTCACGCTCGCCGGCTCCCGCCCGAAGCGTGGCGCCGGCCGCCCATCACCGACCGCATTGCTGCCGTGGTTCAACTTCACCGACTGCGCGAGGTCATCGTTCAGATCGGGTTCACGCGGTTGGAAGCGATCGTCCCCGATGTCAACGGTGAGTACGATCCGGACGGCCCGGAGCTGGCCCCGCTTGCGCTCGAGCCCCAATGGTTCCCGGCTGTGGAGAATCGTGGTGAGGGCCTTCTCGTGGCGCTCAACAGTGAAGAGGTCCAGGCATGGTTGCAGCGCCCCGGGGTCGCGCGCCGGATCGATCAGCTCGCCGCCGGTTGGCGCGAGTGGGCTGCGCGGCGCGGTATCCAGCGTCCGTTCCCGGGCGGCCCTTACGTGCTCGTCCACACGCTCTCCCACCTCCTGCTCACACAGCTCGCGATGCGATGCGGATACCCGGCAAGCTCGCTGCGTGAGCGCATCTATGTCGATCCTGAGACTCGCCAATATGCCGTGTTGATCTACACCGCCTCTACTGACGCGGAAGGCACACTCGGTGGCTTGGTCAGCCAGGCGCGACATCTGGCGAGCCATCTGGAGCTGGCATTCGCGGCTGGTGGTTTGTGCTCGAACGACCCGGTGTGCGCCCAGCACTCACCGGGCGAAGGGATGGAAGGACGCTGGCTGCATGGCGCAGCCTGCCACGGCTGCGCACTGATCGCAGAGACCACGTGTGAGATGCGCAACGACCTGCTCGACCGTGCACTTGTCGTTCCAACGCTCGCGGTGCCTGACGCCGCCTTCTTCGACCCAGTGCTGTGATCGAGCCACTGCTCGCGCTGCCGGAGCATGTGCAGGAGCGACTGAGCGGCGCCCTTCGCGCAGGTCTACTCGCACCTCCTTATACGCCAACAGCCGTCGCCGGAGCCCTCGGCCAGCCCCGCGGCGTCGATGTCGAGTTGCTCACAACCGCGCTGGCGCAGATCGACTCGAGCGGAGTCAGCCCAACTGGTGTGTCCTTGGCTCTCGAAGCTGCCGCGCACGCGCAGTCCCGTGTGCGTAGACCTGAGCTGGTTTGGTCTGGGCCTGAGGTCGCCGGGCTACATGCCCGCGACACAGCGAGGGTCTTCGACGAACTCGTCGCCGGTGCCGAAGGTTCGCTATGGATCAGCACCTACGTGTACTACGACGGGCCAAAGGCATTCGCAACGTTGGCACAGCGGATGGACGCTGTACCTCGACTCGCTGTGACCCTCTTGCTGAACGTGGGAAACGGGGCCGCTGGGCCGGCAGAGCCGGACCCGGTGATTGCGTTCGCAAGACGCCTGTGGGACCGTGAGTGGCCAGGCGCGCGCCGGCCAGATGTCTTCTACGACCCTCGCGCGCTTGAGCCTGGTCGTGGGTCAGCCGTTCTCCACGCCAAGGCCGTCGTTGCTGATGAACGTGTAGCGCTTGTCACGTCGGCCAATCTGACTGAGAGAGCGTTCGAGAGCAACATCGAGGCCGGTATCTTGACCCACGATCAGGCACTCTCTCGCTCGATCGTCCTTCACTTCAGAACGCTGATTGAGAAGAAGCTGCTCCTGTCGCTGCCGGACTAGAGAGCACGTTCAGGACGAGACTGACTGATTGGGATTGCGCTTCGCAGGACGCAGGCTCGACTCGGCGTGATGGGAGTCGGGCGGAGCCCGTCGGGTTCAGGCGGAAACACCTTCGCGAAAGCTCGCGCCCTACAGCCGACCGGGACGCTCTCGCCAACCTCATCCGCAATTCAGCTCCAGCTCCTTGATGTCGCAGGCTCCCCTCCGGCTTCAGGTAAGCGCTCGCGGAGAGGTCTTTGTGTCGCCGATTGCGAAGCGCGCCACTGGGACGCGCCACCTCTTGCCCCTCCGGGCCAGTGCGACGGTCAGGTAGGCTGGTCTCCGTGCGCCTGCGGGGAGGGTTTGATCGTAAGCTTGTGCCCACAACCCACAGTAGACACTGGCCCTATCGCTGACACGGAACTATGAATCGAACGATCTCACTACGCTCGTATGTGACCTGGTCGCTCGCGGCCGCCGTCGGCCTCCTCGCCCTTGGTGTCTTCGTGCTTTGGATCACCACTGGGGACGAGAGTTCTATCGGGACCGTCGGGCGTGAGATCGGAGCAGTCCTTGTCACCTCCGCCTTTCTGATTGGTCTGTATGAGCCGTATCTCCGGAAACAGGTGGTTCGGGATGTCTTCACCGCCACCGACCTAAGCGGCGACATGGCGGAAGTCGGTCTCGCGAACGTTGTGATCGGCCTTCCAGAGTGGGACAAGTATCTTGCCGACAAGGGCCGCATCACCGTTTTGCCAGACAATCCGCTGGCGTGGACGACGTCGGGAATTTGGGCCGCGATCCTGGACCGTGCCCGTCAAGCCAAAGTCGATGTATTTCTGTATCTGCCGAACTGGAACGATGACACCACTCTCGCGGCATTGGCGCGACAGCTCGACGTCGCCGACAAAGATCACCTCAAACGATCGCTCGAACGTGTCTACGATTCTGCGATTAATAGCTGGCAGGTTCTTGAGCCGAGTCGAGCCTTGGTCAGGGGAGCCAAACTATCGCCACTGCTGTATAGAGGCGTGACTGGAACTGGGCTGGTTATCGGGGATAAGACGGCAATCGTCACACTCCCAGGGAGTTATAAGGCGGATCCGGGTGAACTGCCGGTGACACTGACATTCGAACTGGAATCAAGCCCGTCGACCGAGAGGTGGATGACCGGGCTACTCGCCGGGCTTGGAGCAGTACCTAACGCCCCAATCCGGGCTAAATAATGCTTGAGTCCACTACACACTCCGAACGGCTAGTCGACCTCTTAGATGGTGTGCTCGATGGGAGCGTTGCGCTGCCCGCGTTCCAGCGAGACTACGACTGGACCCCTTCAGATGCGCGCGCGATGCTCGCGACAGTGATGATGGGGTGGCCGTCTGGCAGTCTTCTGCTGCTTCGTGGCAATTCGACCTTTCTTGAGTTGAGGGCCTTCGAAGAAGGGCCTGAGCCGTCCCAAGAGCCACGGTACGTAGTTCTCGATGGTCAGCAACGACTTACGTCCCTTTTTCATGCTTTGCTTGATCGAGGTAAGTACGTCTACGCCGTGAGCGCAGAAGCCGCCGGTGCGGACACGGTCGAGGAACTAGAGGATTGCGTCCGCAGCTTCCCGAGGGAGCAATGGAATCGCCGCCTGCGCGGTCGGGAATGGGCTGAAGCTTCAATGATCCCGTTTTACTGCTTGAAGACTGCAGATTCGTTCTTCGGCTGGGTAGACGATCAACGTCGCCAAGGGACGCTCCTTGAGGTTGCAGGGACCGATAAGGCACTCAACGAGCTGTACCAGCGGTACCTCCATCATCTGCCGAGCTACGTCTTCCCTGCGACCACGATCGACGCGCGGGAGGCTGAAAGCGACATCGCCCGGATCTTTGAAAGGGTGAATCGGACCGGTATGCAGCTCGGTACGTTCGATCTTTCAGTTGCAAAGGTGTTCACGGACACCTGGGATCTCCGAGAGGCTTGGGAGGAGGCCACCTTAGACGCGCCGGAGCTAGCACAGTACCTCGGCGAGGACGGTTTGGCCGTCCTGCAGGTAGTGGCTTTGCGGCGACTGCGGAGTGTTCGCAGGAGCGCGGTCCTGTCGCTCGACTCTGCCGAGCTTCGCGCTGCTTGGCCCGGCGCGATCGAGGGAATGCGATCTGCGATTAGGTTTGCTCGCGCCGAATTAGGTGTGTTGCGTCGAGAGTGGCTGCCATACGACTCAATGCTCGTGATCTTGGCCGCTCTTGCCTGGGACCGACCACTCCAAGCCGATGCCGAGACCCTAAGGCGTTGGTTCTTCTCACGTGCCTTCGCACTCCGATTCGATGCCGCTGCGAACACCCGGGTAGTCGAGGATTACGAGCTGTTGACCAGAGTGCGCGAGGGGAGCTCTCTTCCGGTTCCGGCAGCCAATGGCGATGCCATCGCGTCCGCAACTCGGCGGTCGAATCGCGCAATCTCACGAGCCATCCTTTGCTTGCTGGCATCTCTCAAACCACACGATCTTGACGGAACGCCACTCCGGCCGCTGCTCGAAGGCGGATCGACCGACGTTGTCGTCACCTACCTCGTCGGTAAGAAGACGGCGGATGCGGCGGGAATCCCATCCAATCTCGCAATGAGTCAAATCTTCGCATTGCGTGGCACAGCGGAGGCGTTGGGTGCTATGGCGCCTGGGGAAACCCAACTCGGCGGACTGGGATGGCCGACTGAGGGCGTTGGGCGGGACCAGTTGCTGCCAGACGGAGAGATGTCTGAGCTTCTTCACCATCCTGAGTCGTTGTTAGCTCAACGCAACACACTGCTTCGCGAGCAGCTCGAATCCGCTTTTGGCCAGAGCGTGGTCCAAGGCGACGAAGCAGAGGATGCTGAGCTTGAGACTTCCGCTTTTCGGCCCGCAGCGCTGTCAAAGGAAGAGCTGCTGGATCGACTCCGCACTGAATACATCCTTACCCATGACCCGGTGCCGCCCGGTGTGCTAGCCGGAACCGAGCCGATACCTGATGTGTGGCTTAGGACGCGGGCCGAGGAGCTGGGTGTGACGGAGATCATCTTGGACAGGGCCTGAAGGTGACACTCGGACACGGTTCGCCAACCCGAGCTGCCGGCATCCTCGGCCCCTACTGTCGTGGCGAGCGATAGCACGAGCGAGCCGCCAGACAGCCGGTCCGCCAAGGACAGGGTCCCATCCACACATCTACGGGGACGATTCGCCCCACAAAATGGCTTCTAACTGTGGGCGGAGAAACACTAGGTGCTCCCGAGCTTTCGGCTCGGGAGAGTGCCGTTCTTCGCGTAGTTGTAGACCGACTGGTCCGAGACCTTGAGGAAGTCAGCCACCTCGCGGACGGTCTGGTGTCCTCCGCTCGGAGGGACTCGCGACGAGGAGCCGGTTCGCTCGTAGCTCGCTCACAGATTGGCCTCCTCGTTCGTTGGATTCGTGACGGCAGGGTGACGCGCGACGATCTCCTCGGCCGAAGCAAACGCGCGCGTGTACGCCGCGGCTCGCTGTGTTGCTGGTCGCGCGTGGAGGTAGCGGCCCGTTGTTGCCAGGTGGGCGTGTCCCATCGCGTCCCGGACGTCCTCGAGGTCGATACCGCTGGCGACGAGTTGGCTGCCGAAGCTGTGGCGCAGGTCGTGCCAGCGCAGTTCACGAAGCCCGGCAGCCTCTCGCGCGCGGTTGAACCGGCGTCGCAGTGCGGACCCGTCGAGTCGTCGTCCGAAGCCATTGCAGATCACCAACTCGCCGGGATCGGTGTATTCCCCGCGTTGGGATAGACGGTTGAGCGCTGCCGCGGCGGGGTCGCTGAGCGGGACGATCCGGACCTTGCGACCCTTTGTCGTATTGCGCTCGACTTCGGCGCTGACGGTGCGGCTGATCGTCACCGTCGCGGCGGTCCAGTTCACGTCCTGCCAGCGCAGCGCCAGTAGCTCGCCCTGCCGCAGGCCTAGGTAAGCCGATACCCGTACCGCCTCAGCGTCTTGCGTGTCCTGGTGAACCTCATGGGTGGTTCTGCGCGCGCGGTCGTCAGGGGGCCGGTGAAGGCCGCTCGCGAGAGCGCGCGCAAGAGCCTCGACGTCTTCGGGGGTGTAGAACTCGAGGGCGGCGGCTTGGGGGAGGCGCCTGCGTTGGGAGCCAGCAGCTGGATTGCCGTCAGGGAAGCGCAGTTTGAAGCGGCTCGACTTCATCCCGAAGTTGAGGACGGCGACGATGATCTCCCGCCGCCGATTCACGCTGCGCGCGCCGGCACCGGAAGCCGCCACCGCATCGAGTACATCATCGACCTGCTCCGGAGTGATCTTTGCGGCGGGGATATCCCCGAGGCCGGCCATGATGAATCCGGACGTGGTGCCGTTGCCGCGCTTGTACGCCTCGCCGGGCTCGCGCAGATCGGAGCGGTGACTGCGCAGCGTCGATGGTGCTGCGTCCTTCACGTCTTCCAACCAGGCGAGGTACGCGTGTGCAACCTCGCGGAATGTGACGCCGCGGTTCTTGCGCTCGAACTCGACGCGCTCCACGTCGGCCGCATCGTTCACGTACTTGCTGACCAGCGCGGCCGCCTGCACGGTTGCGGTGCGCTCGTCATAGAACCCGTCCTGCGCGCGGCCGCGGCGCGATCGCCAGCCACCCTCAGTGTCCGGCGCGAGCCAGGCCGGCCCGACGGCGAGCGTTGTGCGCTTACCGCCGTGACGGAAGTCCGCGTAGTACCGCGGTCCGCTACCGCGGTCGCTCACCTTCAGGCTGATCGGAGGAAGCTTCTCGGGGGTGGCCCTGGAGGGCATATGAACATCCTACAGGCGATGTACTCCACGTGTACTCCAAGATTGGCGTGTACTCCACGATGTGCTCCAAACGTGCGAGATCGGCCGTGAATAGGGGCTTTTCGACCTGCCAAAAATCCCCAGAAATCACCGCAAAAGCAACCGGGCATCGGGCTCATAACCCGAAGGTCGCAGGTTCGAATCCTGCCCCCGCTATAGTGTGATGTCTCGGGACATATGTCTCAGGTGTCTCGGGACATGGGTCTCAGTTTGTGGAGCTCGGCCATCGGCCGGGCTCTTTTTGTTGGTTGCGCCAGTAGGCCTTTTCGGGCTGGATGTGGTGGGTGGAGAGGATCTCGCTGGTGTCGAGTTCGATGACGGTGACGTGGTGGTCGTCGACCAGTGCGAGAACGCGTTTTCCGGCGTGTGCGGCGCCGATGCCGAGGTGGTGCATGCGGCTGGCGCGGCGCAGCGTCATCGTTCCCTTTTTGCAGAGCCGGTCATAGCGCAGCCGGTAGTGCGCTTGGGGGAGCGGGCTGGCTCAGTCGCGTGATGACCGGACCCCAGAGAGGCGCGCACCGCGTTGCGGACAGGCTCGGCCCTTCGGGCCTTCACCTGACCGCAACGCGGTCTGACCACTCACCGAGCCGGAGGTCAGAGGCTAGGATCCAGTTGCCATCTGTTGCGACGTCGGCTGGCTTTCCCACTGCGCCACGCCGGGGCCACTGCAAACGGCCGCTCCCACCAGTGGCCGGCGCTTACCGCTCGAGATGCCCACACCGGCCGAGACTCCAGTTCGCGTCAGCAGGCCATTCGCGGCGGCAGATCCTTCGGGACCTCGATCAGGTCGACGAATTCCTCGGCGAACTCGGTGAAGCGGTGCAGGTCGGAGTAGTCGGAGGCGAGTCCGAGCGATGCGCGGATCGCGCCGCCGGACGGTAGGCCGATCCGTGGGATGTAATCATCGAGGGTCATGCCCTCGCCGAATTCACCGCCGAGGAGCGTCTCGCGGGAGATGGTGAACGCGATCTCGCCGGCCCCGGGGTTGCAGAAGCAGCCGGTGCGAAGGGCGATGTTGTGCTGGCTGGCAACGCGGTCGACGTAACGCTCGTCGATCACCCGACCGTCCGGATGAAGGAAGTTGAACGCGATCGTCGCGCCGCGCTGGTGCCATGATCGCGGCCCGTAGAGGGTTGCGACGGGAGAGCCGTCGCTATGCGTGAGGGCGCCGAGCGCGTCCAGCATTCCAGCGCCGAGCGCACTGACGCGGGTGTGGATCATTTCAATCCCGACTCGGTCGAGAAAGCGCAGTCCGATCTCGACGGCGGGGAGGTTGAGGTAGTTCACCGTGCCGTCCTCGAATTGCGCCGCATCTGGAGCGGACTGGTGGTACTCCCGACCGACGAAGGCAGCGACGACGGTTCCGCCTGAGAACCATGGACGCTCGAGCTTCACGAGCTTGTCACGGCGGGCGAGCAGGCACCCTACGCCGGTTGGCCACCCGAACATCTTGTAGAACGAGAGGGCGACAAAGTCGGGATGCCAGCGGCTCAGATCCAGCCGATTGGTGGGAACGTACGCAGCAGCGTCGAGCAGCACGTCCCAGCCGTGTGCATGGGCCTCCTCGATCCACTCGAGCGGGTGCTGGACCCCGGAGAAGTTCGATTGAGCCGGGAAGGCGAACAGGTTGTGGTGATCGCCCGCCGTGTCGGTCAGGTAGTGCCGCAGCAGCTGTTCGTCGACTCGCAGATCAGGCGCGACACTCGGGACATATGTCGTTGCTGCGCCGCGAGCGCGGGCGAACTCGCGGATCCCGTTGACCGAGTTGTGATTGTCGAACGTCAGCAGGAACCGGTCTCCGTGGTGAAACGGATACGCCTCCCCGACCAGCCGCAATGCGCCTGTGGCGTTGGGGGTGAAAATCGCGACGTACTCCTGCGGCTCGGCTCTGAAGAACTCGAGCACGCGGGCTCGGGCTCGCTCAACCAGGAGGGTGCTTGCGGCTGAAGGCGGGTTGATCGAGTGGGGGTTGCCGTACACCTCCGCCTCGAGCAGACCGAGGTGTTCGCGCAGTAGCGACTCTGCGTATAGACCACCCCCGGTGTAGTCAAGGTACACGTGACGCCCCTGGTCAAGGCGCGCGAACTCCGTGCGACGCAGTTCGTCCAGCTTCTGCGTGCCAGCGTATTCGGGGTGGTCATCGAGGAACCGGAGCTCTGCGGCCTCGAGCGATGGGTGCGCCGTGCGGACTCTCACGCCGCCGACCGCTCGCTGATGCGCGATGATCGAACTAACGGCACAACTTCATTCATATTCGCAATTTTAGCAACAATTGTGTACGCTTTGCAACATGACCTCCCGTGGCCAGTGCCTTCGCGTCGCGACGTGACGCCGCTCGCGTTCGAGGGTGTCGGCGGTGTCGTCCTACGCGGCGCCGCGTGCGGCACAGGTCAGTCAGGGCCGCCGCTGCTGCTCGTTCACGGCCTCGCCTCCAATGCGCGCATGTGGAGCGGCGCTGCGCGGGAGTTGGAGGCTCGTGGCCATCGCACGGTGGCGATGGACCTCCGCGGTCATGGGGCCTCGGACAAGCCCGATCGGGGCTATGACTTCCCCACGATGGTGGAGGACCTGCGCCTCGTGCTCGACGCTCTCGCCGCTCGAGACGACGATTGGCGGCGCGCCGTCGTTGTCGGCCAATCGATGGGTGGCAACCTGGTGCTCGAGCTGGCGGCGGCCCATCCGCACGCTCTGGCGGCGGTGGTCGGCGTGGACGGCGGCATGATCGAGCTGCGTGAGACCTTCGCGAACTGGGACGACTGTGAGCGTGAACTCGCGCCGCCGGACCTCACCGACCGCACTCCCGACGAGCTTCGGGCGATGCTTCGCGCCGGCTCGGAAGACTGGCCGGAGGAGGGGATCGACGGCATGATGGCCTGCTTCGGCGTGAGTGCCGCCGGCACCGTTGTGCCGCATCTGACCCGGGAGCGCCACCTCCTGCTCCTGAGGGAGCTTTGGGAGCGCCCGCCGTCACGGCTGTACGCCGGGGTGACCGTCCCGGTCCTGCTGCTGCCGGCTGATGGAACACGCCAGGTCCCCTTCAGCAACAACAAGCGACGCGACGTGCAGCGCGCACTGGATGCGCTGCCGCGCGGCTGTGCCCGCTGGTTCAGTCCCGCTGATCACGACATCCACGCCCAACAGCCCGCAGCGCTAGCCGAGGTGCTCCATGACGCCATCGCCGAAGGCTTTCTCGCCTGAGCGACCAGAAGGACCGGTACTGATGATCGGTGCACATCCCGACGACGTCGACTTCAACGCCGGCGGCTGCGCCATCGCTTGGCGGGAGCAGGGCCTGCCGGTCACCTGGTGCGTGGTGACCGACGGTCAGAGCGGCGGATCGGACCTCACGATCGATCGCGCTGACGTGCCCGCGCTGCGACGCCGAGAGCAGCGTTCAGCCGCGGCGTTGGCCGGCGCAGAGGTCGTCTTCCTCGGCTGGAGCGATGGGGACGTGGCCGACGGTCCAGCTCTGCGGCGCGAGCTCACGCGCGTCATCCGAGAGGTCCGCCCGACCCTGGTCTTGGTGCACTCACCGGAGCGCGACTGGGCTCACGTGTACCAGTACCACCCGGATCACCTCGCGGTCGGCGCGGCGGCCCTCGCCGCGATCTATCCTCTGGCCCGCAACCCGTTCGCGCACCCAGAACTGAGGGAGGCGGGCCTTGAACCCCACGCGGTCCCCGAGACGTGGCTGTTCGGAGCGCCGACGCCCGACATCGTGGTCGACATCACCGGGACGTCCGAGCGAAAGTACGCGGCGCTCGCTTGTCACGTCAGCCAGGACGACGCTGCGGGCGGTCTCGTAGCCGCCGCACGCCGAGCGGGGGCGGAGTTCGCCACCCTGGCAGGCCTGGCCGACGGGCGCATCGCTGAAGGGTTTCAGAGGGTCGACACACGATGACCTGCACTCCCGAAACGATCATGTTCAATCCGACGGCCCCAGGGCCAAAGGGGAAGCTATGAAGGTCTACAGAGCCGGTCGCGCACCCCGCGGCAATCAGATCCGCCTCGGCGGTGTCGCACTGACAGCTGCTGCGCTGGCGGTTGCGGTCGGCGGCGGTGGCGGCAGCGCGAACGCGGCCGCTTCGGCCGGCGCCCACGTCACGAAGGCCGCTCCGACCAGCGCCACGTTCGCGGAACCACCGAACTCGCCCCCGTACTACATCTTCCCTCTGACGCCGCTGACGAACTACAACGGAAACAACGACTCGGAGTTCCAGTTCCTCATCTACCGGCCGCTCTACTGGTTCGGGAATAACGGCACCCCGGACTTCAACGCCCAGCTCAGCCTCGCCAACGCTCCGACGTACACGAATGGCGGTCGGACTGCGGTCGTCAAGCTGAAGCCGTACAAGTGGTCGGACGGACACGCGATCACCAGCCGCGACGTGGTGTTCTGGATGAATCTGCTGCGCGTCGCCAAGAACAACTGGGCGGGCTACGTGCCGGGCGAGTTCCCCGACAATGTGACGAGCGTCAAGGCGGAGGGGCCCACCAAGATCGCCTTCACCTTCAACCGCGTCTACAACCATCAGTGGGTGCTCTATAACGAGCTCAGTCAGATCACCCCGATGCCCCAGCACCTCTGGGACAAGACGAGCGCCACGGGACCGGTCGGGAACCAGGACATGACGCCTGCGGGCGCCAAGCAGGTCTACCACTTCCTCCTCAAGCAGGGCAACGAGCTCTCCACCTACGCTACCAACCCTCTCTGGAAGGTGGTCAGCGGCCCGTGGAAGATCCGCTCGTTCGACACCTCCAACCGGGTCACGCTGGTTCCCAATACGGCCTATTCGGGGCCGATCAAGCCAGTGCTCAAGCAGTTCAACCTAGTTCCGTTCACGAGCGACGCCGCCGAGTACAACGTCCTGCGCAGCGGCGGCGTCGATTACGGCTACATCCCGTCCCAGGACGCCTCGCAGATCCCGCTGCTGAAGTCGAGCGGTTATGCCGTTGCGTCGTCCCCGACCTGGTCGATCAACTACACCGTCCTCAACTTCAACAACCCCGTGGCCGGACCGATCTTCAAGCAGCTCTACATCCGGCAGGCAATGCAGGAGTTGATCGACCAGGCGACATGGGTGAGGGTGGCACTGAACGGCTTCGGCGGCCAGACTCACGGACCGGTGCCGACCGATCCGCCCAATGCCTTCGCCAGCACCCTGGTCAAGAACGGCGTCTACCCGTATTCACCGTCCAAGGCGGTGGCGCTCCTCAAGACGCACGGTTGGACGGTCAGGCCCAACGGGGTGAGCACCTGCGCGAAGCCCGGAACCGGCCCGACTGAGTGCGGCCGGGGTGTGGCGGCCGGCGCGGCGCTCAAGTTCACGTTCGAATACGCCAACGGCATCTCGTCGTTGGCCCTCGGCGTGCAGGCAATGGCGTCGAACTTCATGAAGGCTGGCATCAAGCTCAACCTCGTGCCCGAGCCATTGGACACGGTCAACGCGCACGAGGTCAGGTGCACGCCGTCCCAGTCCAAGTGCGGATGGCAGCTGATCCAGGGCGACCTCGCCTGGACCTTCCAGCCCGACTACTACCCGGAAGGCTCTCTGATCTTCGCCTCCCGCGGGGCATCGAACGCGGGTGGCTACTCAGATCCGACGGCCGACAAACTGATCAAGGCGACCCATATCAGCACGAGCCCTCAGGCGATGACCAGCTATGAGAACTACCTCGCCCGGCAGCTGCCCGTGCTGTGGACCCCAAAGCCGGACTCGATCGTGGCGGTCAGCGACAAGTGGACCAATACGCAGCCCAACGACCCATTCGGCCAGCTCTACCCGGAGGATTGGCGCCCGGCGCGCTGAGCCCCCGATCACGAGCGAGAACATGACCGGCTATCTGATCCGCCGCGTCGGGCAGGCTGTGCTCGTGATCTTCATGGTCACCGTGATCGTATTCTTGCTGGTCCGCCTCCTGCCCGGCGGACCAGCCGAAGCGATCCTCGGACGCCGAGCCACCGCCGCAGAGAAGGCCGCGTTCAACCGCCTCAACGGTTACAACCGGCCGCTGCTGGAGCAGTACGTGCATTACATCGGGCAACTCCTCAGGGGGAACCTCGGGTACTCCTACAAGCTCAGTCAGAGCGTCACCTCGCTGCTGGGCGAGGCTCTGCCGAAGACCATTCTGCTCGTTGGCTTGAGCACTCTCCTGGCGGCCCTGTTGGCGGTACCGCTGGGGATTCTCCAGGCGGTCCGCCGCAATCGACTGATCGACTACATCTTCACGGGTGCCGCATTCATCTTCTACGCGATGCCGAGTTTCTGGCTCGGACTCGTCCTCATCGAGCTGTTCGCCATCAACCTCGGCTGGCTACCCTCCGAGGCGCCGCAGGGCAGTTTGTCCCAGGTGCTCGCCCACCCCGAGGGCCTCGTCCTCCCGGTCGCCACGCTCGCGCTCGTAACGATCGCCCAGTTCAGCCGTTACATGCGCTCCTCGATGCTCGAACAGCTTTCACAGGACTACGTGCGCACTGCGCGTGCCCGCGGGGTGCCGGAGTGGCGCGTCGTCATGCGCCATACCCTGCGCAACGCACTTGTGCCAGTTGTGACGTTGCTGGGTCTGAGCCTGCCGTGGGTCCTGGGTGGTGCGCTGGTGGTCGAGTCGGTGTTCAACTTTCCCGGCACGGGTCTGCTGTTCTGGACTGCCGCACAGAATCAGGACTACCCGGTCATGCTCGGTCTCGTGCTCGTGGCGGCCGTCGGCACCGTGGTGGGCTCACTGCTCGCCGATCTCATGTACGCCGCTCTCGACCCTCGCGTCCGGTACACCTGATGGCCGTTCTGCCATCCAATGGGCCCGCGGAGCTGCCGACTGACTCGGGCGAGGGCGTCACCGCCAGCCGCCAGCTGTGGCGCCTGGTCCTTGATGTCTTTCTGCAGAACCGACTGGCGACCTTGGGCTTGGCCATGATCGTCTTCATGGTCCTCTTCTGCTTCGTCGGACCACTCGTCTATCACACCGATCAGCTCCACACGTCGCTGCAGCTGAGTCTGATACGGCCCGACGCGAGCCACCTGCTCGGCACCGACGACACGGGTCGCGACATGCTGGGACGGCTGATGCTCGGCGGCCGGACGTCGCTCGAAGTGGGCCTCGCCGCCGCCGTGATCGCGACCTGTTTCGGTGCGCTCTGGGGTGCGCTCGCAGGGTTCAGTGGGGGCGTCGTCGATTCCGTCATGATGCGCATTGTCGACGGCCTTCTC
Source organism: Solirubrobacterales bacterium (assembly GCA_027451345.1). Taxonomy (GTDB): domain Bacteria; phylum Actinomycetota; class Thermoleophilia; order Solirubrobacterales; family Solirubrobacteraceae; genus Palsa-465. Next base: position 30,918 of record DAIDJO010000014.1, on the reverse strand, counting down.
GCCATCCCGTCGCTGTTTCTGCTGCTGTTCCTGGGGTCCCTTACCTCAAGCCTCGCCGCGCTGGTCCTGGTCGTCGCGCTGATTTCATGGTTGGCGCCAGCTCGACTGGTACGCGGTGAGACGCTGTCTCTGCGCGGCCTCGATTATGTGCAGGCGGTTACCGTCATGGGCGGCGGACGGTGGCGCAGCATCCTGCGCCACATCATCCCGAACACGATCGGCACGATCGTCGTCAACGTCACCTTTCAGATCGCCGACGCGATTCTCATCGTGGCGACTCTGAGCTACCTGGGTCTCGGAGTGCGCCCACCGGCAGCCGACTGGGGATCGATGCTCTCCAACGGCGTCACCTACACGGCCGACGGCTACTGGTGGTTGGTCTATCCCCCCGGAGTCGCGATCATTCTGACCGTCGTCGCCTTCAATTTCGTCGGCGACGCGCTGCGCGACGGGCTCAGCGCCCGCCTACACGCCCGATAGCGAGCCCGACGGTGCGGCACCGGCCGCCGCTGGGTACAGCGGGAAATGGCAGGCCGCAGTGTGCCCGGCTCCGAATTCCCGCAGCTGCGGGACCTCGACCGCGCAGCGGTCCTGTGCACTCGGGCAGCGGGTCCGAAAGCGGCATCCCGAAGGGGGGTTGACCGGCGATGGCAGCTCTCCCCGGATCGCCGCCTGACGGCGGCCGCGCTGGCCGGCGGGCGCCGGTCTGGGGATCGTCTCAACCAGTCCCGCAGTGTACGGATGGGCCGGAGCCGCGTAGATGCGGTCTGCCGGGCCGACCTCGACGAGTACGCCCAGATACATCACGCCGATGCGGTCGGCCAGGTAGTGGATGACGGCGAGGTCGTGAGAGATCACCACGTACGTCAGCCCGTGCTGGACCTGCGTCTCCCGGAGCAGGTTGATCACCTGCGCTTGGACCGAGACGTCGAGGGCGCTGACCGGCTCGTCGGCGACGATCAGCCGCGGTTGGAGGGACAGGGCGCGCGCCAGTCCCACCCGCTGGCGCTGGCCGCCTGAGAGCTCGTGCGGGAAGCGCTCGGCGACATCTCGACTCAGCCCGACCTCGTCCAGCAGCCGCGCCACGGTTGCGGCCCGCTCCCGGCGGGTGCCGATGCGCTGGGCCGCCAACGGCTCGGCGACGCTGGCGCCGACCCGCATTCGCGGGTCAAGCGAGGCGTCGGGGTCCTGGAACATGAGCTGGAAGTCGCGTCGCAATGCGCGAAGCCGGCGTCCCCCGATCTCGGACAGGTTGATGCCGTCGATCCGCACCTCGCCGCTCGACGGACGCTCGAGCGCAACCATCAGGCGCGACAAGGTCGACTTACCGCAGCCCGATTCGCCGACCAGTCCGAACACCTCTCCCGCTCCCACGGTGATCGAGACGTCGGTGACCGCGTGCACGACCTCGCGGCGGCGCCGCAACGTTAGCCCGGCGCCGACGGGGTACTCCTTACTGACGTGCCGGGCCTCGAGCAACGGTGGCGTCGGCGCGGACACGGCGCTCATGCACCCGTCCCCAGAGGATGCCAGCAAGCCCACTGATGGCCGTCGGGCCCGTCCAGCGGCGGATCCTGGGCGTGGCAGTCGTTTCCCGCGTACCGGCATCGCCGCGCGAAGCGGCAGCCCTCGGAGATGGCGGCGAGGTCGGGTGGCGCGCCCGGGATGCTGGGCAGCGGCCGGGACCGATCCTGGTCAAGCGTGGGGATCGATGCCAGCAGGCCGTGGGTGTACGGATGGCGCGTGAGCTCGAACAGCTCGGTGGTGGGTGCCGTTTCGACGACCCGTCCCGCGTACATCACTGCGACGCGGTCCGTGTGGCCAGCGATCACGCCCATGTCATGTGTGATGAGCAGCAGCGCCATACCCAGGCGCTCGCGCAGATCATCCAGCAGGTCGAGAATCTGCGCCTGGATCGTGACGTCAAGCGCGGTCGTGGGCTCGTCGGCGATCAGGAGCTGTGGCTCGCACGCCAACGCCATAGCGATCATCGCGCGCTGGCGCATGCCGCCCGAGAGCTGGTGGGGATAGCAGTCCAGCTGTTTGCGCGGCTCGGGCAGACGGACCAACTCGAGGACCTCGGCGGCGCGCTCGCGGGCTTTGACCTTGCTGGCCCCGCCGTACAGGCGCAGGGGCTCGGCGATCTGGTCGCCGATCTTCATGCTCGGATTCAGCGAGGTGAGCGGGTCCTGGAAGACGATGCCGATCTGCTGGGCGCGCGTGCGGCGACGCTCACGCTCACCCAGCTTGGTCATCTCGGACCCGCAGACAACCACCTGCCCTCCGACCGTCTCGCCGCCGGACGGCAGCAGGCCGAGGATGGCCAGCGCGGTCATGCTCTTGCCGCAGCCCGACTCGCCGACCAGTCCCACCGTTTCGCCTGCCGCAACCCGCAGTGAGAGGCCATCGATCGGGCGGACGACGCCGCGGCGGCGGCGGATCGTCACTCGCAGATCGTCGATCTCCAACACCGGAGCCCGTGCTGGGGGTGGCCCAGCCACCTCGGCTGACGGAGACGCAGCGCGGCTGCTCACGCGACGATCACTTCCACGCCCGCGGCCTCGAGCGCTCGGCGCCGTTCATTCGACACGCCGGCGTCCGTCACGACGGCGGCGAGGTCGGCGGCCTGACAAACCGTGAGAAGGGCCGCAGTCTCAAACTTTGAACTGTCGGTGAGGAGCACGGCGCGGTTGGCTGACGCGATCATCGCGCGCTTGATCGGAACCTCCACCCCCGTCGAGTCACGTACGACGAGCCGGCGGTCGATGCCCGAGGCTCCCAGGAACGCGACGTCGGCGCTCATGTTGCGCAGGTTCTCCTCGGCGATGGGGCCGACCAGCGAGCGATAGTTGCGCCGGAGCTCGCCGCCGGGGAGCACGAGCGTGGTCGCCTGTGATCCCGCCAGTTCCTCGTAGACAGCGAGGTTCGTCGTCACGACCGTGACCTCACGGTCGCGGAGGCTGCGGGCGAGTTGCAGCGCGGTGGTGCCGACGTCGATCATGACCGTCTGGCCGTCCTCGACCAACGCCGCTGCGGCCGCGCCAATCCGCATCTTCTCGGGCAGATGATCGATCACCGTTTCGGTGAAGGGGCGCTCCTCCGCATCGGCGAGCACCGCTCCGCCCCGCACTCGGTTGACACGCCCCAGGAGCATGAGCTCGTCGAGGTCGCGCCGAACCGTCACCTCAGATACGTTGAAGCGCGTTGCGAGCTGCTTGACCTCAGTGACCCCGGCACGGACGGCGAGTTCCATCGACCTCCGCCTCTCAGTGGGCAGCATGCGGCCATTGTAGTGGTCGACATGTTCGGTCTACAACGTGTATCGTTCGAAGTCGCCCGAAATTGTTCGTAGTTGCGCGTATTTGCCTGACCCCATGATCGACGCTCTCCACGCTTCCAATTCCTCGCCCACGAGCCGTATGGCCGCCGAGATCGACCAGCAACCGGCGGTCCTGGCGGCGACGCTCGATGCGTTGCTGCCGAGCGTGCCTGTTCTGCGCGCGCTCGGCCGAGACCGTTCGCACGTGATATTCGTCGGGCGTGGATCATCGAACAACGCGGCCGTCTACGGCCGGTACGTGTGTGAGCTCACCGCCGGTCTCCTCGGCTCGCTGGCCTCACCCTCGATCGCGACTCACTACCACCGCCGGCTTGACCTGGGCAACGCCCTCGTGGTCGGGCTCTCTCAGTCCGGACGGACCGCTGAGATCACCGAGAGCATTGTCTGGGCGCGTCGCTGCGGGGCGGCGACGGTGGCGGTCACCAACGCCGAGGATTCGCCGCTGGCGGCCCATGCTGATGTTGCGCTGATCACCCACGCCGGTGACGAGCGCGCCGTGCCGGCGACGAAGACGTACACCGCGCAGCTCACCGCCTTGGCGGTCCTCGGCGCGGCACTGGCTCCGGCGGGCGACGCCCTCCTCCGTGACCTCAGCCGAGTACCGGAAGAGATGCGCCGGATGCTCTCCGGTGACGACACCGTCGACGCTGCGGCAGCTCTGATGGTCGACCGCGGTCATGCCGTGGTCACGAGCAGGGGATACGCACTGTCGACCGCTCAAGAGCTCTCGCTTAAGCTGCTGGAGACGTGCTACGTCCCGAGCCTGGGCCTCTCCTATGCCGACCTTCTGCACGGTCCGATCGCCCTCGTCGACCGCGACACCGCGGGCGTCGTCGTCGCCCCGCCCGAAGGGCCCTACCGAACGCCGCTCGGTGAGATCGCCTCGCAGATGCGCGCCCGCGGCGCCGCCGTCGTCGGGATCGGGGGCGACGATGCGTTCGCGCGGTGCTGCGACGTCGCACTCGCGCGCACGACACTGCCCGAGGCGATCGCCCCGCTGGTCCTGGTCGGCCCCGGTCAGCAGCTCACCGAGGCGCTGGCGAGACGAATGGGTCTGGACCCGGACGTTCCGCGGGGGCTGAGCAAGATCACCCAAACGGAGCCCGCCCGACCTGTCCAGCGAGAGCAGTTCATGGGGGGCGGGCGCAACTCATGGTGACGCCAGGCGAGCCGCCCAATTCGACGGCGCGCACGACGCCGCCCGAATGCGTGCCTCGCCGCTCATGCGGCGAGGCGGAGGTGGGTCGATGAACCGACCCATCACGCTGGTGACCGGTCAATGGGCCGACATGCCACTGGAGGCGCTGGCCGCCCGCGCGGCCCGTTGGGGCTACGACGGTCTCGAGCTGGCCTGTTGGGGCGCGCACTTCGATGTCCACCGCGCGATAACCGATCCCGGCTACGCTCCGGGGGTCCGAAGGATGCTCCAGGCCCACGGTCTCGACTGTGTGGCGATCGGCGCTCATCTCGTCGGACAGGCGGTGTGCGACGTGCCGATCGACACTCGCCATCAGGGGATCCTGCCCAACCGCGTGTGGGGGGACGGGGAGCCGGAAGGTGTGCGCCGGCGAGCGGCGGCGGAGATGGCCGATACGGCGAGGGCGGCAGCTGCTCTCGGCGTCCGGGTCGTGGCCGGGTTCACCGGCTCGAGTGTCTGGCATGCGCTGGCCGGTTTCCCGCCCGTCTCCGAGGGCGCGATCGACGCGGCGTACGCTGACTTCGCTGAGCGGTGGACGCCGATTCTGGATGTCTTCGCTGCGGAGGGCGTGACCTTCGCGCTTGAGGTTCATCCCGGCGAGATCGCCTACGACCACTGGACGGCCGAGCGCGCGATCGCCACCGTCGACCATCGGGCGTTTGCGCTGAACTTCGACCCCAGCCATCTGCACTGGCAATTCGTGGATCCGGCGACCTTCGTCCGCGCGCACGGCGCGCGCATCGTGAACGTTCACGCCAAGGACGCCGCCCGGCGCCTGGACGGCCGCAATGGCCTGCTCGCCTCACACCTTCCCTTCGGTCATCCGGCACGCGGCTGGGACTTTCGTTCCCCGGGACGAGGGCAGATCGATTGGGAGGAACTCGTGCGAGCGTTGGACGACGTTCGCTACGCGGGTCCCATCGCGGTCGAATGGGAGGACTCTGGCATGAACCGAGAGCTGGCCGCACGGGACGCGCTGCGGTTTGTGCGGTCCCTCGAGCGTGCGCCCTCCGGGCAGCGCTTCGACGCTCCCTTCGAGCCTGGAGCCTGAGCGCCGCGTTTCGACCAACTTCGATCACTTTCTTGCATTAACACTCAGAACTGGTACGCTGGCCCTCGTGCTCCAACTTGGCTCCCGTGTGCCGCGCCGGGCTGTTTCTCCTCGGCATGCGACCCGCGTCGCGACGTCATGAAGATCACGGTCCTGGGTGGCGGTGGCTTCCGCGTCCCGATGCTCTATGGCGCGTTGCTCGGACGCGCATCGGGTCTGGGTCTCGACGAGCTCGTGCTGTACGACATCAGCTCCGAGCGTCTCGCGCGGATTGCCAACGTCCTGCGCGGACAGGCGCAGGAGTCGGACGGAATCCTGCCGTTCCGCTGCACCACCCGGCTCGATGAAGCGCTGGAGGGGGCTGATTTCGTCTTCTGCGCGATTCGGGTCGGCGAGCTCGAGAGTCGCGTCATCGACGAGCGGGTGCCGATGGATGATGGTGTGGTCGGGCAGGAAACCACGGGGCCAGGCGGCATCTGTTTTGCCCTGCGCACCGTTCCGGTGATGGTGGAGCTCGCCGAAGCCGTCGCTCGGTACGCGCCGCGCGCATGGTTCGTGAACTTCACCAACCCGGCCGGTCTGGTGACGGAGGCGATCCAGGACATCCTCGGCCGACGGGTCGTCGGCATCTGCGATTCACCCACCGCGCTGTGCCGCCGCGTGGCTCGGGCGTTAGGCCGGGCGCCGGAGAGCCTGTGGTTCGACTACTTCGGCCTCAACCACCTCGGATGGCTGCGTGCGGTGCGCGACGGAGAGCGGGATCTGCTTCCCGATCTGCTGGCCGACGCTGAGCGTCTGGAGAGCTTCGAAGAGGGTCGGCTGTTTGGCGCGGACTGGCTCCGCTCGATCGGGATGATCCCGAACGAGTACCTGTACTTCTATTACCACGCCGCCGACACGGTGGCGGCGGCGCGTTCGAGCCGGCAGTCGCGCGGCGAGTTCCTGCTTGAGCAGCAGCGTGCCTTCTACGCCGCTGAGGACCGCGGCCCCGAAGCGGCGTTGCGAGCCTGGCACGCGACGCGGCGTGAGCGTGAGGCTCGCTACATGGAGGAGGCTCGCCTCGCCGCCGGACTGGGCGGCCGCGACGATGACGAAGTAGACGCCGGCGGATATGAGGGGGAGGCGATCGCCGTCGTCGAGGCGATCACACACAACCAGGGGCGGGTCCTGATTGTCAACACCGCCAACTCCAGCAGTCTTCCGTTTCTCGACGCCGACGCTGTGGTCGAGGTGCCGTGCATCGTCGGGAGCGCAGGGGTCGTGCCGACCGCCGTCGGTTCGGTGCCCGGGCACGCGCGGTCCTTGATCGAGACGATCAAGGACATCGAGCGCACGGCGATCGACGCGGCGTTGTCGGGGTCACGGGACGGCGCGGTGCGGGCGATCGCGATGCACCCGCTCGTGCCGTCGGTCAACATCGCCCGGCGGATCCTGGACGGTTACATCGACAAGCATTCGCAGCTGCGGCAGACCTTCAGGTGATGTACGACGTCGTAGTCGCGGGACCGCCGTTCCTCGATGTCGGGTTTCTCGGGCTTCCCCGGTTGCCACGGCTGGGGGAGGAGGTCAACGCCGCGGAGCTCGCGCTCGGGGCCGGCGGGGCCGCGATCATCGCCGTCGCCGCGTCCCGCCTCGGCCTGCGCAGTGCCGTGGCCTGGCCGGTGGGCATGGATCCCGCGGGCCGATGGCTCGCTGAGACCCTTAGGGCCGAGGGTGTCGACTGGATCGGGCCAGACGCGGCCGCAACGTCGGTCACGGCGATCATGGCGTTGGACGGCGATCGGGCGATGGTGACGCACAGCGTGCCCTCCGCCCCCGACCCCTCAGCGGTCCCGTCTGCGAGGGCGTTTGTGGCTGTGATGAGCCGTGCCGCCATGGCCCCGCCCGGCGCGCGCTTCTACGCGATGGCCGACTTCGCCGAAAGCGCGCACTCGGTGGCGACCGTCCTCCCCGCGCTTGCCGGGGCGCGCGCGCTGGTCCTCAACGAGGATGAGGCGCTGCGACTCGCCGGAGTCCCCGCAGCGGCGGACGCGGCGGTCTGGTTGGCCGCGCAGGCGGATATCGGCACCGTTGTGGTGACGCTCGGCGCGCGCGGTGCGATCGCGGTCGAGGGCCGTGGGTGTCCCGTCACGATGCCGGCGGTCTCCGCGGACCTGGTCGATGCCACCGGCGCCGGCGATGTGTTCGCCGCCACGTACGTGTGGGCCGATCTCGGCGGCTTGGCTCTACCCGAGCGGTTGGCGCTCGCCGTGCTTGCGGCGGCGCTGGCTGTGGCGGCCTCTTCGGGGGCCGGGGGTGCACCCCAGCGGGCCGAGCTTGAGCGCCACGCGCGCGCCCGGCACCTAGCCCTACCGCCCGGCTGAATGGCTGGTCCTGGCCAAAGCGTCCAGAGCGAACCATGGACCGCCCCGACACGTCGCATTGAACGAGAAGCGGAGGATGCATGAGTGGTGCAGAGCGCTGGGTCTGGTGTGCAACCGCAGGGGGCTCCCATGCGTGAGATCGGTATCGGCGTGTTGGGTGCGGGCTGGATGGGGGATATGCACGCTGCGGCGTACAAGCGCCTGCGTTGTCACTATCCCGAACTCGGTGTCGAGCCGCGGCTCGTGATCGTGGCTGACCAGAGCGCTGAGCGTGCGCGCCAGGCTCGCGATCTCCACGGGTTCCGGGAGTGGACCACCGCTTGGCGCGAGGTGCTTGAGCACCCCGAGGTGGATGCGGTCAGCATCACAACCCCGAACTTCATGCATCGGGAGATGGCACTTGCCGCCGCCGCTGCGGGAAAGCACTTCTGGGGTGAGAAACCGCTCGGACGATTCCCGGTCGAGACAGCGGAGATCGCGGCGGCGGTCGCAGCAGCTGGGATCTGTACCACGGTCGGCTTCAACTACCGGCACGCGCCGGTCGTTCAGCACGCCAGGAATCTGATTGCCGGCGGCGAGATCGGGCAGATCACTCACTACCGCGGCTACTTCCTGTGTGACTACGCGAGCCATCCACTCGGGGCTCTGTCCTGGCGTTTCTCCCGCGAGTTGGCGGGTCTCGGCGTGCTCGGGGACCTGATGTCACATGCCGTGGACATGGCTCACTATCTGGCGGGTCCGATCGCCCGCGTCACCGCGCAGCAGTCCACGCTGATCACCGAGCGTCCGAAGATGACGATGAGCACGGGCAGCACGCATTTCAGCGTCGTCGAGAACGGCGATTTGGTACCGGTGGAGAACGAGGACGCCGCGAGCAGCCTGGTGCGGTTTGAATCGGGCTTGCGTGGGACCTTGGAGGCGAGCCGGGTCATCGTCGGCCCGCACGCGCGGATGGGCTTCGAGGTTCACGGAACCAACGGTGCGCTGGAATGGGATTTCCAGCGCCTCAACGAGCTCTTGCTCTATCGCGTTCCGAAGGGCACCGACGATGCAGGCTACTCCACAGTGATGGCAGCGCCGCATCATCCGGATTTCGCGCGCTTCCAGCCGGGCGTGGGCAACTCGATGGGCTTCTCAGATCTGAAGGTCATCGAGAGCAAGCTCTTCCTCGAGTCGATCCGTGACGGTTCGGCGCGTCCGCCGAGCGCGGCGGACGCGCTCGCCAGCGCGCGGGTCATCGACGCGATGGTTCGCTCGATCGAGCAGGAGACCTGGGTCGACGTCGGCGAGATCAGCCCCACCGCCCCGCGGGCGCTCCTGGAGGAGGAGAGGTAGATGCAGCGGATTCCGGACACGGAGGTCGCGCCCGCGGACGGCGGCGATCTGGGCGCGCAGGGCAGGACGGTTCGTCTGACGACCTCACAGGCGATCGTCCGTTTCCTGGCGCAGCAGCAGAGTGTCAGGGATGGTCGCCGGCAGCGTCTCGTGCCGGCGATGCTCGGAATCTTCGGGCACGGCAACGTTGCGGGCCTCGGCCAGGCGCTCGACGAATACCAGGCTGATCTGCCATTCATCCAAGGCCGCAACGAGCAGTCGCTCGTCCACATTGCCACCGCCTTTGCGAAGGCCAGCCTACGCAACGCGACGCTGGCCGTGACGTCGTCAATCGGTCCGGGAGCCGCGAACATGGTCACGGGCGCTGCGCTGGCGACCGTCAATCGACTGCCCGCCCTGCTCTTTCCCGGCGACACATACAGCTCGCGGCGGCAGGGCCCGGTTCTGCAACAGCTCGAGCATCCTATCGCCGGTGACGTGAGCGTCAACGACTGCTTTCGTCCCGTCGCGCGGTTCTTCGATCGCATCACTCGCCCCGAGCAGGTCCTGACCGCGCTGCCGGAGGCGATGCGCGTGCTCACGAGCCCCTCGGAAGCGGGAGCGGTGGTGATTGCCCTCCCGCAGGATGTCCAGTCGGAGGCATACGACTATCCAGTGGCCCTGTTTGCGCAGCGCGACTGGGTGATTCGGCGTCGAGCTCCACATCCGGACGACGTGCAGGCGGTCCTGCGTCTGCTCGTCGAGGCCGAGAAGCCGCTGATCATCGCCGGCGGCGGGGTGCACTACTCCGAGGCGCAGCCGGAGCTTGCAGCGCTGGCCGAGGCGTTGGGCATCCCGGTGACGGAGACGTTCGCCGGCAAGGGAGCGGTGGAAGACGACCGCTGGTGGGGCATCGGCGGCATCGGCCTCGAGGGCAACCCAGCCGCGAACGCGCTCGCCGCGGAGGCCGATCTCATCATCCACGTCGGCACACGCCTGACCGATTTCACGACCGCGTCACAGTCGCTTTTCCGTAATCCCCGCGTGAGGTTCGCATCGGTGAATGTCGTCGACCGTGACGCGCTCAAGCAGGCGGCTGTGCCGCTGCTGGCTGATGCCAAGCTGGCGCTTGCCGCGCTGCACCAGGCCGCGCAGGACGCAGGCGTGAGCCCGCGCCCTGAGTGGACTGTGCGAGCCAGCGTCGTAAAGGACCAATGGCTTGCGATCCGAGCCCAGGCGCTGCGCCCGCCCGATGAGGGGCCGATGACACAGGGTGGCTTGATTGGCATCCTCAATGAGGCTGTCCAGTCCGGAGATACGGTGATCGCGGCGGCGGGCACCCCACCCGGAGACCTTCAGAAGGTGTGGGACAGCACCGCCGGGCGTCAGTGTCACCTGGAGTTCGGCTTCTCCTGCATGGGATACGAGTTGCCAGCGACGCTCGGTGTCCGACTTGCCAAACCCAAGGGTGAGGTGATCGCGTTGATCGGTGATGGCACCTTTCTGATGCAGCCGTCGGAGCTTGCCACCGCCGTCCAGGAGGGGTTGAAGGTCACCGTTGTAATCTCCGACAACCACGGGTTCCAGGCGATCCGACGCCTGCAGATGAGCGTCAGTGGCCGGCATTTCGGCAACGAGATCCGTCACCGCGTCGGCGCGCTCGGTGAAGGCCCGCTCGAGGGGGAGTACGTGCGACTCGACCTCGCGGCGGTGGCGTCGGGGTTGGGCGCGCAAGCGCTAACAGCTGCCACATCAGCCGAACTTCGTCACGCGCTCGCCGAGGCCCGCGTTGCGGGCGGGCCGACGGTAATCGTCGTCCCGACGGCTCCACACGCGTCCCTCCCGCCAGCGGGCGCGTGGTGGGACGTCGCCCCAGCGGAGGTGTCCGAGCAGCCGTGGATCGCGGCCCGGCGTGCCGCGTACCAGGAGGGCCTGTCCGATCAGAGGTGGTTCGGATGACAACGTCGCTGCGAGATCGAATCCAGTCAGGCGAGCCGACGATCGGGACGTTCCTGAACCTGGGCTCGCCGCTCGCCGCCGAGGTGTGCGCCCTCGCTTGCTTTGATTGGCTGCTGGCCGACCTCGAGCATGGCGGCGGCGACGAGGCGGCACTTGTGGGGCAACTCCTGGCCGCGGCCACTCACCGTGTCCCGATGCTCGTGCGTGTCGAGAGCGCGGAGCGCATCCGCACGGGACGGGTGCTCGATCTCGGGGCCGCCGGGGTGATGTTCCCGCGGCTGGACACGGTCGCGGAGGTGGCCGCCGCGATCCGGCATCTGCGCTACCCGCCGGAGGGCGACCGCGGCGTTGCCAGGTACAACCGTGCGTGCGGCTTCGGGCTGCGGTCTGAAGCCCTTCACAGCGCGAACGGTCGCGTCCTGGGCATCGTGCAGATCGAGAGCGTTGCGGCGCTCGATGCCGTCGAGGAGATCGTACGGGTCCCGGGGGTTGACGTGATCTTTGTCGGGCCGGCAGATCTCTCCTACGCGATCGGCGTCCCTCGCCAACTCGATTCCCCTGAGTTCCGCTCGGCGCTGAACCGAGTGGTCGGCGCAGCGCGGGCGGCCGGGATCTCCGCCGGCATCCTCGCTCCGAGCAACGAGACGGCGCAGGCTTATCACGAGCAGGGCTTCACGTTCCTGGCGGTCGGCTCGGACTCGACGTTCATCGCCGCCGCCGCACGCGACGCGGCCACGCCGCTTGCGCCCGTGACCAGCGAGCGCGAGGTGTCCAACGTCCAGCAAGCGGTCAACGACTGAGAGTGGAGGGTGCGCGATGCGCATGTTCGTCGCAGGCGAATGGATCGAAGGTTCAGAGCAAGAGCAGCTCCGGGCGCCCTACAGCGGTGAGGTGATCGATGCCGTTCCGGTGGCGACGGTGCAGGATGTGGATCGCGCGATCACTGCCGCGGTGCGCGGCGCCGAATACCAGCGGCGATTGACGGCGTATGAGCGCGAGGAGATCCTCCGCCGCGCGGGCGACGTCGCCGACAGCCGAGTTGATGACCTGGCCATGACGATCTCGCGAGAGACCGGCAAGCCGATCACCGAGGCGAGGGCGGAGGCTTCACGAGCGGGGCACATCCTGCGGCTGTCGGGCTTCGAGGGCTCGCAGCTCTACGGCGACAGCCTTCCACTGGACGCTGCACCCAACGGCGGGCGGCATCGCCTCGGTTTCACGGTGCGTCAGCCGTGCGGGGTGGTGGTGGCGATCACGCCGTTCAACTTTCCGCTCCTGCTTGTGCTTCACAAGATCGCCCCAGCGCTGGCGGCGGGAAACGCCGTCGTGCTCAAGCCCGCGCGCCAGACGCCGCTGACGGCGCTCAAGCTGATCGAGATCCTGCTCGAGGTCGGGTTGCACCCGGAAGCGATCTCGTGCGTCACTGGGTCTGGTGGCGTACTGGGGGACGCGCTGTGCAGCGACCAGCGCGTGCGCAAGATCAGCTTCACCGGCAGCACCAGTACCGGTGCGAGGATCACGAAGACCGCAGGCATCAAGAAGCTCTCGCTCGAGCTTGGCGCGAGCTGTCCCGTCGTGGTCCTGCCGGATGCCGACATCGAACTGGCCGCGAGCGCGATCGCGCTCGGCGGATACGCCAATGCAGGACAGGTGTGCATCTCGGTTCAGCGCGTGATCGCCGACCGCGCCGTGGTGGGAGACCTGCTCGACGCGCTGGTGCCCAAGGTGGAGGCGATCCGACTCGGCGACCCATCCCAGCCGGACACGGCCCTCGGGTCGCTCATTTCAGAGGGTGAGGCGACGCGGGTTGAAGCGGCGCTCCGCGAGGGCGCGCGGAACGGGGCGCAGCTGCTGACGGGCGGTGAGCGCAGCGGCTCGGTCGTCACTCCGGCGATCGTCGCAGACGTCGACCCAAGCAGCCCGCTCAGTCAGGACGAGCTCTTCGGGCCAGCGGTCGCGGTCAGCGCCGTCAGTGACATTGGCGCAGCGATCAAGGTTGCCAATGGAACCCAGTTCGGTCTCGGGGCGGGCATCTTCACCCGAGATGTATCGAACGCGGTGCGGTTCGCGCAGGAGGTTGATGCCGGCAACCTCCATGTCAACTGGACGCCGCTGTGGCGCGCTGACCTCATGCCCTACGGCGGACTGAAGGGCAGCGGCGTCGGCAAGGAGGGGCCGCGATACGCGATCGAGGAGATGACCGAGGTCAAGACGATCGTCCTACACGGCACCGCCTGAGGCGCAGGGTCTCATGAGTCCAGGTGAAGGTGTGATCCTCGCGATCGGCCCAGCCGACGAGCTTGTGCGTGAGCGGCTCGAGGTGTACGGGCCGTACGTGGAAGTTGCCGCTGACGATCGGCACGCCATCGCTCGGCATCTGCCCGATACGGTCGCGATCGCCGCGCGCGCGGCCGCCGTCATCGACGAGGCAGTGATCAGTGCGGCGCCGAGGCTGCGGGTGATCGGGCGCAGCGGTGTCGGGGTCGACAGAGTCGACGTAGCAGCGGCGACGGCACGCGGCATCCCAATCGCAATCACGCCCAGCGCTGGCACTCGCGCGGTCGCCGAAGGAACATTTGCACTGATCCTGCACCTCGTAAAGCGGCTGGGCCGCGCCACGCAGCTTGTTCGCGACGGTGCCTGGTCCGGGCGAGAGGACCTCACGCTCGGTGACCTGGACGGCTCGACCCTGGGGATCGTGGGCTGCGGTCGCATCGGCCGTCGCGTCGCCGAGATCGCGACTGTCTTCGGGATGCGGATCCTGGCGCATGATCCGTACGCCGACCGATCCGGGGTCGACGCCGCGGTGACCCTGAGCGATCTGCCAGACCTCCTGGCGAGCGCCGACGTCATCAGTCTGCATACGCCGTTGACGGCAGAGACCGAGGGGTTGATCGGGTCGCGTGCCCTGATCGATGTCAAGCCGGGAGCGGTGTTGGTCAACTGCGGACGTGGCGGATTGCTTGACCTCGACGCCGCCTACGAGGCTCTCTGTGACGGACGGCTCTCGGGCGTCGGGCTTGATGTCTTCGATCCCGAGCCCCCCCAGCACCATCCCTTGTTCAACCACCCCGACGTGGTTCTGACACCCCACGTCATGGCGCTGTCGCGCCGAGCCTGGCCGCTCATCTTGGCTGAGATGGCCGACGGGATGGCGGAGGTCCTGGCTGGCCGACGCGCGCCGCATGTGGCCAATCCAGCCGTGTACGAGCGCCCGGAGGGGAACACCACTTGAGCACGGTCGGGCGCCGTCCCCGCCGGCGTCCACCCGCCGCCGCTGCCGCTCACCTCACGGCCGTCGCTCCCCCACGGACTCGCGTCTTCCACCTGCGCACACACCCGCAGCAGCAGCGACTCCTGCCCGCACCCCGCGGTGAGCATCGAACCGATGGGGAGGCCCTCTCCGTTCACCAACAGCGGCAGCGAGGCGGCCGCGCCGCCCGAAGCGTTCGCGATCGGCCACCAGGGGTTGAACTCGAGGTCGTAGGTCCACCAGCCGGCGGCGCTCCCGACCGACCGGCTCAACACCCTTAACGGGGGCGAGGCCTGAGCGAGGGTGGGAGTGAGCCAGAGGTCGAAGCGCTCAAAGAACGTGGCGATCTCGTCGGCGGCGGCGGCGATCTGCCGGACGGCCCGGGTGAGGTCGGCGCTCGAGAGGTGCTCGGCGTACACGATGAGCTCCCAGGTCGTGTCCTTGAGCTCGTCCCGGCGCAGCGGGCGCCCCAGTGCGGCTTCGAACCCGCGCTTGCCGTCGAGGTTCGCCGCCGCCCGGAGTCGGAGCATCGGCTCGATGATCGCGCTGCGGTCGAAGGTCACCGGCGGGGCGCCCGGCTCGACGCGGTGCCCGAGGGAGGTGAGGAGCTCCGCCGTGTGCTCGGCCGCCGCCACACACGACGGATCCACGGCACCGCCGAAGGTGTGCTCCTAACTCACAGCGATCCGCAGGTTCCCGGGATCACCGGACTTCATCGAGAACGGGACGCGCGGCAGCGGCAGGGAGGGGGTGGTGCCCGGTTTCGGGGCGCTGAGGAGGTCGAGCAGGGTGGCGCTGTCCCGAACCGAGCGGCTGACCGCGTGGGTGACGGCAAGCGGCGCGAGCTGCCCGTCGGAGTTGGCGATGGCGACCCGTCCGCGCGAGGGCTTCAGGCCAAAGACGCTGCAGCAGGAGGCCGGGATGCGGATCGAGCCCGCGCCGTCGCTGGCGCCCGCCACCGGGACCATGCGCGCGGCCACCGCGGCCATCGCGGCCGCCGCGCCGCCGCTCGATCCGCCGGCCGTCCGCCCGAGATCCCACGGATTGCGCGCCGGGCCGTGCACGGCTGGCTCGCTCGTCGGATGGTTGCCAAACTCCGGCGAGGTGGCCTTGCCGAGCGGGATCATCCCGCCCTCGTGCAGGCGCGTGGCCAGCCGGCTGTCCTCGGCCGGCGGGCCGGTCCGTTCCGCCCGCGATCCGTCGGTCTGGGCGAGCGCCGCCACCTGCTGCCCCAGGTCCTTGAGGAGCACCGGCACCCCGGCGAGCGGTCCGGCCAGGACGCCGACCCGATCGAGCTCGCGGGCCTCCTGCAGCGCCGCGTCGAACCGCTCGGCCACCACGCAGTTGAGCTCCGGGTTGAGCGACTCGATCCGGTGGATCGCGTCCCCGATCAGCTCCGCACAGGTCACCTCTCCGTCCCGGATCGCGGCGGCCTGGGCGCACTCGTCGCGGTCGAGCACCTCGTCAAGCAGCCTGCACTCCGTCGTTCGCCGCCGTGGCCTCCAGCCTGGAACCGGAATGCTCGCGCCCCAGACGCTGTGTGTACTCGTGTTGCGGGGCATCGAGGCCCTGTCCGGTCTCGCCCCGCTCGACGACTGCTCCATTGCGCATCACGATCAGCTCGTCGGTCAGGTGCCGGACGACCGCAAGGTCATGGCTGATGAAGACGTACGCGATCGTCGTGGTCTCGCGGATGTCCGCCAGCAGGTTCAGGACCTGGGCCTGGATCGTGACATCGAGCGAGGCGACCGCCTCGTCCAGCACGAGGATCTGGGGCACGGGGGCGAGCGCCCGGGCGATCGCCACGCGCTGGCGCTGCCCGCCGGAGAGCTCGCGCGGCAGCGCGCTGAGCTGGCGGGTCCCGAGGCCGACCTGCCCGGCCAGGGCCACGGCCCGCCGTCGGCGCTCGGCCGCGTCCCCGACGCCGTGGAGCTTCAGCAATCGCTCGAGTCCGTGCCCGACCGGCTCCCGCGGGTCGAGGCTCGAGTACGGGTCCTGGAAGACGATCTGGACCTCACGCCCGCGCTGGCGGCGCTCCGTGGCCGAGTGCGCCGGCACCGAGCGATCCTGCCCGCAGGCGGTCACCCGGCCGGCGGTGGGAGCCTCGAACCCGAGGATCATCCGCGCGACCGTCGTCTTGCCCGCGCCGGACTCCCGACGATCCCGAGCGACCCGCCCGCCGGCACCGAGAACGACAGCTCCTGCACGGCGACCATGTCACCGAACTGCTTGCGCAGCCCGACCGACGGCGCCGCTCACCGCGCGCCCCTCGCCGCCCGGAGCTCCTCGGTGCGCACACAGCGGGCGTGCCCCGAGGCGACCGGCTGCAGCGCGACCCGGCCGTCCCGGCACCGATCCTCGACGAAGCCGCAGCGCCCGGCGAAGCGGCAGCCGCGGGGCGCCTCGTAGGCGGCGATCGGGTTGCCGGGGATCACGGTGAGCCAGCCACCGCGGGCGTCGACCGCCGGGCGAGCAGCGGCGAGCCCGGCCATGTAGGGTGCAGCGGATCGCCGTGGAGCGTCGAACAGGCCTGCACGTCGACGATCTCCCCGGCGTAGAAGACGGCCGTCTGGTCACACAGCGCCGACGCCAGATCCAGGTCGTGGGTGATGAAGATCAGCGCCAGGCCGCGCTCGCGCCGCAGCTCGTCGAGGATCGCCACGACCTCCTCCTGGGTCGTCACGTCCAGGGCGGTGGTCGGCTCGTCCGCGAGGATCAGGCGCGGGTCAGTCATCAGCGTCGAGGCGATCATCACCCGCTGGAGCATCCCCCCGGAGAGCTCGTGCGGGTACTGTCGGTAGTTTTCCGCGACCGGGCGGCGGCCCGCTGCCGATCGCCGGGACCGAGCGGCTCCGTATGGTCACGGACATGTCGTTGTCCTGGCCGTCGCCGAATCGCACCGCGGAAGCTCTGCTGCAGCGTGGGCCGCTTGCCCGTGCTGCGGCGTCGGGTGCATGGGCGCGTGGCCGCTTGCGCGCCGATAGCCGACGCGCGATCCAGGTGGTGCTCGGACTGATCTGGCTGCTCGACGGGGCGCTGCAGTTTCAATCGTTCATGTACGGACGTGGGTTCATCGAGGCGCTGACCGGCAACGCGCTGGGCGAGCCGTCGTGGCTCGCCGACAGCGTGAACTGGGCGGCGAACATCGTGCAGTCCGAGCAGGCGCTGCTCAACACGCTCTTCGCGCTGGTGCAGATCACGATTGGGCTCGGCTTGCTGCACCGTCGCACGGTGAAGCCCGCGCTGATGCTGTCGTTCGTGTGGGCATCGCTTGTCTGGTGGCTCGGCGAAGGGTTCGGAATGATCCTCATGCCGATGGCCGATCCCCTGTCCGGCTCGCCCGGCGCGGCGATCCTGTACCTGCTCGTGGGACTGGTCGTCTGGCCCGGTGGGCGCCCCGGAGGCCTGCTCGGCGTTCGCGGGGCGCGGCTCATGTGGGGTGCCCTATGGCTGTTGATCGCGTGGCTGTGGGTCGTCGCGGCGAGCAGCAGCCCGAATGCCATCAGCGAGACGATCCAGGGTGCGCCCTCGGGAGTTGGATGGCTGGCCCACCTCCAGGTGTGGCTGGCGACGGTCACCGCGGGCCACGGGCTGGTGATCGGCCTCACGCTCGCCGGGATCTCGATCGCGATCGGGCTCGCCGTTGCCGGCAACTGGCACGCTCGAGCGTTCCTGTGGCTCTCGATCCTGAGCAACCTGGTGTTCTGGGTGGTCGGGCAGGGCTTCGGTGGGATCCTCGCTGGCGGCGCGACCGACCCCAACTCCGCGCCGCTACTCGTGCTGCTCGCCTGCGCGCTCTGCGCGCTCACCCACCCTCAGCCGCGTCACCGGCTCGGCCCCCCGGCGTCAGCGCTGGGGCATCGCTCGAGGCGCGGGTAGGCGATCATCTTCAACTGGTCGAGCACGAGGCTCCAGACGAGCGCGCACCCAAGGCGAGCGCGATCAGGTCCCAGCGCAGAGGTTGACCTATGAGCAACCCGGCGGCGGTGACACCGGTGGCGAGGATCTGGGTGCCGATCACCGCGATCAGGAGGATCCGGGTCGGACGGGGGTCCGAACGAGCGGCGCTCGTCCTGACGGCGGTGACGGGGTGGTGGACGGGTGGGCACTGGATCGCCGGGGAGCGGATGCGCGACGGCGCGATGCGATTCATCATCCGCCACAACCCCCGGTGAGGCGGCACCCCAAAAGCAGGCCCGCGACCACACGATCCAACGGCTCCAGGCCGAGCTCGAGCGGATCGACGCGCCGCGCCACGAGACGCTCGCCGCGAGGAACACGACGCAGGCGACGAAGGCCAAGCAGCAGACGACCCACACGACGGCCGAACTCGCGCTGCGTGACGACCCGAGCCTGGGGCGCTATCTGCGCCAGACACCGGCCGGCCGGTTGAAGATCGACCGCTCCAAGATCGCCGCCGAAGCCAGGCCCGACGGACGTACCTGCTCGCCATCAGCGGCCCGGACCTCAGCCGAGGACGTCACGCTGGGCGACAAGGACCTGCTCGAAGCCGAACGCGGGTTCCGTGACCTCAATGGCCCCCTCGAGATGCGCCCGTGTTTCACCCCCTCGAGCGGCGCCCATACGCAGCCCGCAAGCGTGGACACACGGCCCACCCGCCCGAGAACGCCGAACAGCCATACCTACAGACGGTTCACCCCATCCATGCACCCACCAACTGCGGAGCTCGGGGCGAAGGCTCAATGTGCTCTGAGATATCCTCGGAGACCGTCAAGCGTGCTGCTTGAGAAGACGCGGGATCGGTGCACGTGCCCGGTTTCGATCTCGTCACGGTGCCCGGCGCGGGGTCCTATGCCGCGTCGCGGAGGGGCTCGTCCCGAGCGGTCCGCGTGACGGAGTAACTGAAGCCGTCACCTGGGTCGTCAGCCTCACCGACTGCGACGGTGTAGTGAAACCCGTCGCGACCGACGTTCCGCTCGAGCGTCGCGAGTACACGTCGAGGGTCGTCGTAGGGGCCGTTGATGTAATGAGGCGTGCCGTTCAGTCCGAACGTGATCGCGCTGGGTCCTTCCCGGCTGCCGAGCGCCGGCCGGGCGGCTCGAAAGTCCGGATGCGGCTCGAAGCCGAGTCGCTGGGCGAACTCGACGGCTCCGAGCACCAGGTGTTGTCCGAGTTCGAGCGGCGCGGGTAGACCCGCGGAGCGCCATGGGAGATAGCACTGGCGCCTGATCTCGTCGAGCCGGCGGGTCCTCACACGCGTCGGACCCATCGCGTTCTTGACGCCCAAACACCACGTGTCAACCAGGAAAGTGCACACCTCGAGCCGGTCGTGACCGGCGGGTGTGGCGACCATCACGACCGCGACGCCGCTCCCGGTGGCCTCCGACGCGGGGCGGGCATCGCGCGGCCAGTGATCGTGGCCGGCAATGCTCAGCCCGTGACTCCAACCAGGGTTCACCCAACACTGCGTCGACTGTCCACCCTCACCTGCAGCGGCGGCGTCCGCCACAGTCTGGGCCGCGACGGCTCTGACGAGCCGAGTGGCTTCGCACTTGCTGATTCTCAGCACCCGCGCGATCTCGGCCGGGGCGTAGTGCTGCGCGCGCAGGTCACGAACCCGTTCGTGGATTGAGGGATCCTCGCTCATGACGACGTTTGTACGCGGCGCTGCGGACGGAAGCGGCGAGCTGGCTCCGGCGCCGGGGGGATGGGCATGGCAAGGTCACGATGCCAGCGGCCACCGCGCGGGCCGAGAAGCTGGTCACGGGCTCGAGGCAGTACCACGAGATGGGGGCCTCGTGTCAACCCGTCCGCTCAGTCGCGCTCGACGATGTCCCGCGCAGCGAGCGCTCGCTCGACCCTGCTCCAGTGCTCGAGTGAGACGACCACGGCGCGCATGCGGTTGCGTTGTGTGAGCACGAGCTTCTCGACATCCCCGTCCTCAAGCGAGGTGAGGAGGGAACCGAGATCGCGCATCGCCTCGCGGACGGTGCGCAGTTCGTCGGGGCGGATGCGGATCGAAGGGCTGTCGTCTGTCATGGCAGCGAAACGTAGACGGGGGCGCGGACAGTTGATGACGGAGCGTCGACGATTCCGCGACGCTGATCCGTCCGCCTGCCCTGCCACCGTGTGCGCAGGATGGACGACTCGGCCCGCTTCAAACCGTTCGCGTACCTGACGGCGCAGAACGCCGATCTGTACCGCCGGGTGATGCTCGCGTTCGTGAGCGCCAAGCGCAGGTTCGTGGTGCACCTGCGCACCGAGGACCTCGCCGAGGCGTTGCCCGGTGAGGACCTGCAAGCGCTCGCCGACGCGACGAAGCAGCTCGTCACGTGGGGCAACCTGCGGGCCGGCCCCGACACGAGCCGGGTGACCAGCGTCGAGGACTTCCATCGCGCGCGCTTCCTGTATCAACTCACCCAAGCGGGCGAGGCGGCCGAACGGTCGCTGGCGGTGTTCGACGAGCAGCTCGGCCGCCGCGGTGCACTCCAGGCGGTCGCGCTCCGCGACATCGCTGACCGTCTGCGAACGCTGCACGCGCTCGCAGACGAGCCTGAACCCGACGTCGGCCGCAGTGGACTGGTCCTGCGCGATCTCGTCGCGCGCTGCGCGGACCTCGCCGAGAACGCACAGGCGTTCATGGGCTCGCTGCAACGCACGATCGAGCTCTACGAGCTGGAGGTCGACGCGTTTCTCGCCTACAAGGACAGGCTGATCGACTATCTGGAGCGGTTCGTCAAGGACCTCACCGGGACCGGGGCTGAGATCGCGGAGCTGCTCAGCGGTATCAGCGACGGGGATGTCGACCGGCTGCTGAGGCTGGTGGCCGAGCGAGACGCCGAGGATGTTGCTCCGGGCGGCGACGCCACGAGAGCTGAGAGCGTGGCCGCCGAGCTGGCCGGCTGGCGCGAGCGCTGGCTCGGACTCCGGCAATGGTTCGTCTCCGCTCCCGGGCACCCCAGCCAGGCGAAGCTGCTGCGCGCGAGCGCGCTGAAGGCCATCCCAGATCTACTCGGTGTCGTCACGCTGCTCAACCAGCGTCGCACCGGTCGCTCCGATCGCAACGCCGACTTCCGGGAGATGGCCGTCTGGTTCGCGCAGGCGCCCGACGAGACCGCGATGCACCGCCTGTGGCAGGCCAGCTTCGGTCTCAACAGCGCCAGGCACCTGACAATCGATGCCGATACCGCCGACGCTCGCCGGCACAGCCCGATCAAGCCGGCAACACCGTGGCGCGACGCACCACGGCTGATGATCAGCCCGCGCCTGCGACGGACGGGAAGCTATGAGCGGCGTGGCAAGCCGAGCCGCGTCATCGACCGCCGCCGCGAACGGCAGTTCCTTCTCGAGCGCGCCGCCGCGGAGGCCGACCAGACCGCGGCCGCGCGTGCGCGGCTCCTCACCGCGCATCCTGTTCGGCTCAGCCAGCTCGGCGAGCTCCAAGCGGATGCCTTTGCGCTGTTCCTGGCTCTGCTTGGGCATGCGCTCTCAGCGCGGCGCCCGGATGAGCCGGAGACGCGCACGGCCACGGGTGATGGCTCGCTGGAGATCCGCCTCACGCCGATCGCCGGCGCCGGCTGGGTTGAGATCCACACCGAGCAGGGCATCTTCCGCGGGCCCGACCACGTCCTGCACATCGTCGATCTCACCAGTCACGCGCAGAGGCTCGTCGCGTGAGCGATCAGCTGAGCACAGCACTCCACGAGGCCGACCAACGCGACCTGCGTCGGGCCGCACGGGCGCTCCTGCGCCGACCGCTGCTGCTCGCCCGCGATGAGCCGGAGTTGTTTCGCGTCGTGCGGCAACAGGCCACCCCGCTGCGCGACTGGTTCGAGCAGAACACCGGCTGGCGGCTGCATATCGATGCCGAGGTGGCACGGTTGTTCAAGCGCGTCGGCGCGGCGCCTGACGGGACGCATCCGGCGCGTGAGCCGCGCTCCAACGTGCCGTTCGGCCGGCGCCGGTACGTGCTGGTGTGCCTGGCGCTGTCCGTGCTCGAGCGAGCCGATCAGCAGATCACGCTCGGACGGTTGGCGGAGGGGATCATGATCGCGGCGGCCGACGAGCGCCTGGCTGCGACGGAATTCACCTTCGAGCTGAGTGGTCGAGGGGAGAGGGGTGACCTCGTCGCCGTCGTACGGACCCTGCTCGAGCTCGGCGTGCTCGCTCGCGTCGCCGGTGACGAGGACGCGTTCATCCGCGAGGCCGGCGATGTCCTCTATGACGTCGAGCGGCGGGTGATGGCGGTCCTGATCAGCGCCGCGCGTGGCCCCTCCACGATCACCGCGGAGAGCTTCGACGAGCGGCTGGACGCCCTCGTCGCCGAGGCCGAGCCCGCCTCTCTCGAGCTGCGCAACCGCGCGACGCGTCATCGTCTCATGCGATCACTGCTGGACGAGCCCGTCCTGTATCACGACGAGCTCACCGAGGCCGAGCGCGCGTACCTGACCGTGCAACGCGGACTGCTCACCGGTCGGGTCGGTGAGCTCACCGGCTTGTTGCCTGAGATCCGCGCCGAGGGGATCGCGATGGTCGACCCGCGTGACGAACTCACGGATGTGCGGATGCCGGAGGTCGGCACCGACGGGCACGTCGCGCTGCTGATCGGTGAGGAGCTCGCCGCGCGTGAGAGCGATGTCAGCGTTGAGGAGCTTCGTGCGTTCGTGCGGCATCTGGCGCAGCAGCACCGTTCGTACTGGCGGCGCAACACCCGTGAGCCGGGCGCCGAAGCGGGCCTCGTCGAGCACGCCCTGGAGCGTCTGGTCGCGCTGCGACTCGTGCGGCGCGAGGGAGATCGCGTGCATCCGCTGCCCGCGCTCGGACGCTTCGGTCTGGACGCTCCGACGATCGCGCCGCTGCCGGAGACGCACGCATGACCCTGCCTGAGCCAACCCGGGAGCGCTGGCAGCCGCTGCGTATCGGGCTCGACGACATCTTCTACTACGACCACCAGGAGTTCGCCTTCCGGGACGGTCGGCTGCTGTTGCGCGGCAACAACGGGACCGGGAAGTCAAAGGTGCTCGCCCTCACGCTCCCGTTCCTGCTCGAC
The DNA here is from genome assembly GCA_027451345.1 of Solirubrobacterales bacterium. Classification (GTDB taxonomy): domain Bacteria; phylum Actinomycetota; class Thermoleophilia; order Solirubrobacterales; family Solirubrobacteraceae; genus Palsa-465. Next base: position 7,430 of record DAIDJO010000014.1, on the reverse strand, counting down.
GGCGAGCTCTCACCGCACCGCGTTGAGCCCGACGCGGATCCGAACAAGAGGATGGAGTGGAACCTGTTGCTCGGCGGCGAGCACCCCAACCCCGACCGGCTCGGCTACACCTGGATGGAGCTGGGCCGCCGTGGTGATCGCGGCCCGGAGTTCTGCACCATCGGCTGCGGGATGAAGGCCTCGTCGGGACGCGGGATCACCGCACACTGGTTCTTCATCACCGACCTCCGCATCGGCACGGAGCTGTCGTTGGTGGATCACACGGGGGTCGCGCTCAGCGCCGACCGCCTCGGCGAGGAGCTCGGAGCCCGCGGCACCGTTCACCGCCGCAAGCGCGACTATCGCCGTGCCATCGACGAGCGGCTATTCGGTGTCGGTGAGCAGCGCTACGGCGCGCTGATCGACCTGCTGGTCAAGGTCCGTCAGCCGCAGCTCTCCAAGCGGCCCGACGAGCGCAGCCTCTCGACCGCGCTGACCGACGCGTTGCCGCCGCTCGACCAGGCCCTCCTGCACAACGTCGCCGAGGCGTTTCGGGCGCTCGAGGACGATGCCGCCGAGCTGCAGGCGATGACCGAGACGCACGAGGCAGCGGAGCACTACCTCCACACCTACCGCGCGTACGCCCGGATGGCGACCCGCCGGCGGGCGGCACCGCTGCGACAGGCACAGACCGTGGTTGACCGTCTCAGCCGCGAGCTCACCGCCGCCGAGCAGCAGCACCGCGACGCGGTCAGCGAGCTCGCGGCCGCGCGCGAACAGCTCGCGGCGCTGCGGACCGATCACGCCAAGCTGAGCGGACGCCAGGAGGCGCTGCGCGCGGATCCGCTCACCCGCAGCGCGCACGAGCTGCGCCGGGCGGGCGAGGACGCCGAAGCGGCTGAGCGCCAGCGGCAGGAGGTGCGGTCCGCACTCGAGGATCTCACCAAGCGGATCGCTGCTCGGCAAGATCGTGTCGCCGAGGCCGACACCGAGCTCTCCGAGGCCACCGTCGCCCGGGAGGCGATCAGCCAGCGTGCGGCCGCGCACGCCGACGACGCTGCGATCGGCCCCGAGTTCGCCAGCGCGATCCGTACGCGCGAGGCGGCCGAGCTGCCCATCGTCATCGCCGAGCTCGCCGCGCGTCAGCACACCGGCATCCGCCGCATCGAGACGCTGGTGCGGCGCCGCGATGAGGCTCAGCGAGCGCTCGTCTCCGCGCGGCATGGCACCGAACAGCGTGAGCATGAGCTCGCGGGAGCGGCTGAGCGTCGCGACGCAGCCGAGCTGCAGCTTCGCGGTCGCATCGACGGCTACGCCCGGGCGGTCCGTGAGCACCTGCGGGATGCAACAGAGCTCGGGCTCGTCGATCCGGCAGCCGCCCTGGCGGCATTGGACGAGTGGGTCGAGAGGTTGGCCGGGGCCAATCCGATCGACCGCGTGATCATCGACGCGGGCCACGCGGCGGTTCGTCGGCTCGAGCGCGCACAGGCCGAGCTCGACGGTCGCGCACAGGAGACCGGAGCCGAGATCCTGGAGCTGGAGCGAGAGTGCGTCGAGCTCGAGTCCGGCGTCCATCCCGTGCCGCCCGCTCCGCTGACACGCGCGACCGACGCGCGTGCTGGTCGGCCCGGGGCGCCACTGTGGCAGCTCGTCGACTTCCGCGATGGTCTCGATGCCGGCCAGCGGGCCGGCATCGAAGCGGCCATGGAGGCCAGCGGGATCCTCGACGGGTGGGTGACTCCCGACGGTGAGCTGATCGACCCGCATACCGAGGACGCGCTGCTCGCCGCGGCGGACCTCGATGCCGATGGGCCTCGCCTGGGCGCCGTGCTCAAGCACGTGGTCGACGCGGGCGCGGCGGTGGGTGCCCGGGAGGTGGAGCGGGTGCTCGAGGCGATAGGCGTTGGTGAGAGCGACGCCACCGTTTGGGTCACAGACGACGGCCGCTACCGCAACGGCGCGCTGCGCGGCGCCTGGCACAAGTCGACGGCCCAGTTCGTCGGACATGCTGCGCGAGAGGCCGCCTGCCGGGCGCGGATCGCCGAGCTGCGGACCGCGCTCGCTAAGGCACGAGCGCGGCTGGCGGAGATCGAGCGTGAGGTGAGGGTGCTGGCGGGACGCCGTGAGCAACTCGGCCGCGAACTGGATGAGCGGCCATCGGACGCGGAGGTCCGCGACGCTCACGCGCGGCTCGAGGCCGTGGAGGCCGAGTTGGCGGGAGCCGAGCGGGCGCTGGAGTCGGCGCGTGAGGCTGAGGCCAGGGCCTTGGCTGCGGTCGCCGAGATCCAGGAGACACTCGTGGCAGACGCGGCCGCCCTCGGCCTGCCCGCGGGCGGAGACGCGCTCGAGGCGGTCACGGCGGCGCTGCGCCAGTTCGAGGTCGCCGCGGCAACGCTCTGGCCGGCCTGCACGCGCGCCGACCGGGCCGAACGCGCCCTGGCTCAGGCGCACGCCGATGTGCGCGAGGGCGAACGGGAACGGGACAGCGCGGAGAGCAGGCTGGCAGAGATCGAGCGACAGCTCGCCACGGCGGTCGAGCGGCGCGACACCCTGGAGGCGACCGCCGGAGCGGCGATCGCGGAGCTTGAGCGACAGATGCGCGAGGTGAGCGACGCGCAGCGCAGAAACCTCGAGGAGCAGGAGGCGACGGAAGCCCGGCTTGGTGAAGCTCAGCGCGCGGAGGGCGCAGCGGACGCTCGGAACAGAGAGCTGCGCGAGCAGTTCTCCCATGCCACGCAGGAGCGGCTCGACGCGGCCGATGGACTGCGCCGCTTCACCGAGACTGGCCTGATCGACGTTGCGCTCGGGGGCATCGAGGAGCCGGACGAATGGAACGTCACCCAGGCACTGCGCCTCGCGCGGGAGATCGAGCAGGCGCTTGCCGATGAGCCCGACGAGGAGGCGCGCTGGATGCGGCTACAGCGCCAGGTGAGCGACGAGCTCGGTCACCTCGCCGATGCGCTGCGTCGTCACGGCAACGACGCGGCGATGTTCCCGCGCGAAGAGGGGATCGTGATCGAGGTCAGCTTCCAGGGCCAGACAAAGGCACTGCCCGGGCTGGTGAGCGGCCTGGCCGCGGAGCTGCAGGAGCGTCGCCGGCTGCTCGACTCGCGTGAGCGGGAGATCCTGGAGAACCACCTCGTCGGCGAGGTCGCGAGCGCGCTGCAGGAGCTGATCGTCGCGGCCGAGCAGCGCGTGCGTGACACGAATGCCGAGCTGGCGGCGCGCCCAACGAGCACCGGCATGCAGTTGCGGCTGCGCTGGCTCACCGACCCTGATGCGCCCGATGGTCTCAGCGATGCTCGCACGCGGCTCCTGCGCCAGAGCACCGACGCCTGGTCCGAGGATGACCGGGCGGCCGTCGGCGGCTTCCTCCAGCACCAGATCCGTGCGGCCCGGGCCGGAGATGAGGCGGGAACCTGGATCGAGCTGCTCACGCGCGCCTTTGACTACCGCCACTGGCATCGCTTCAGCGTCGAGCGCCGGCAGGCCGGCGGTTGGCAGCCGGCGAGCGGCCCGTCCTCAGGCGGTGAGCGTGTGCTCGCCGCGAGCGTGCCGCTGTTCGCCGCCGCCTCCTCCTACTACAGCTCGGCCGGCAACCCGCACGCGCCACGCCTGGTGATGCTGGACGAGGCATTCGCGGGCGTCGATGACCGAGCCCGCGCGAAGTGCCTCGGACTGCTCGCCGCCTTCGACCTCGACGTGGTCATGACGAGCGAGCGCGAATGGGGCTGCTACGCGGAGGTGCCGGGGCTGGCGATCGCCCAGCTGTCCCGCATCGACGGGGTTGCCGCTGTGCTCGTCACCCGTTGGGAATGGGACGGCTTCGAGCGCACACGGGCGCCTGACGCACCGGAGCCCGCGAACGTGGCGGCGATCGCCCCGACGGAGGGGGCGCAACTGTGGGACACGTCGACCACCAGCGACTGAACCGCCTCCTCGGCGTTCCAGAGCTCGCGTGGGTACTCGACCGCGCTCGCCGGCGCATGGAGCGCGGGGAGGCGCTCGAAGGGACCGTGACGCTACCGAGCGCGACCGCCGGTGAGCGCGACGCGGTCGCGCGGTTGCTCGGTCGTCAGCCGCGCGTCGCCCGCGGGCTGTCGGTGCCGCTTGGGGAGATCGACGTGCTCCTGCGCCGCGCCGGCATTCACGGCGGCGGACTTGCCGGCGCGGTGACCACGCTCACCGGTCCCGTCAGCGTCCGTGCCGACGCGGCATCCGCTGAGGCGCTGGCATGGGCCCAAGCGTTCGCACCGCTCGAGGCGGCGATCGCCGGAAGGACCGAGCTTGCCGGCAGGACCGAACTGGCCGACTGGCTCGTGCGCGTACGGTCGACCGGACTCGTGAAGCGACTCGCGGGAGGATCCCCGGCCGCGGGCGCTGAGCTGCTGGTGGGACTCTCACGGCTGCTGGAGGCGCTGCCGGTTGAGCGTCCGCAGTCACTGGCCGCGTTCGCCGCGGGGGTTCTCGGGCGCGCGCACGCCCTCGACGACGGCGCACCGCTCGGCACGCTGGCGCTCGGCGCGGTTCGGGCCCTGGCAGGCATCGCGCCGCCTGAGCCCGGGGAGTCACTCTCCGAGGCGCGACGCGAAGCCTGGGCGGCAGTCGGGGTGCTGTGCGACGAGCTGTCGAGCGCCGTGCTCACGCTCGGGCTCCCGAGCGATGGGATCGCGAGCGGCGGCTTGCTGGCCGCCGCTCGCGCCACCGGTGAGCCGGTCTGGCTGACGCTGCGCCAGCTCGTGCGCACACCGCCTGCGTGGCAGGAAGTCGAGCGCGTGCTGATCGTCGAGAATCCCTCCGTGGTGGCAATCGCCGCCGACTCGCTGGGGCCCGGATGTCCTCCGCTGGTGTGCACGGGCGGCCAGCCGCGCGCCGCCACGATGGTCCTGCTTCGTTCACTGTCAGCCGCAGGAGCGCGCCTGCAACACCACGGAGACTTTGACTGGCCCGGCCTCAGGATCGGGAACCTTTTGCATCGGCGGTTGCCGGTGGAGCCGTGGCAGTTCGGTGCCGACGCCTATCGAGAAGCGGCAACGACTCACGGACACACGGCGAAGCTGGTGGGAGCGCCGGTCGTGGCGAGCTGGGATCCGGCGTTGACCGAGGCGATGGCCGCCATCGGGCGTCAGGTCGAAGAGGAGCTCGTGGCGCAGGATCTGGTGGAGAGCCTGCAGGGCCTCGGGCATCGGAGGTAAGGCTCGGCGCGTGCTGCTGTCGCGGACCGTGATGATGACGTCCGGACGCTCACGGTCGGTCGTCAGGCAGCGACGAGCGCGGAGCATGTGGCGTCCTCGATGTCGAGCTGGTGGGGGAGGGTGATTGGCAGATGGCGCTCTTGCCGGATCCAGTGACGCGGGCTGACCAGCGTGATGCCCACGAGTTCGCTCGAGGTATTGAAGCGCAGGGCGTGTCCCTCGGGCTCCTCGGGCAGTATTCGGCGGGGCGCGTACGGAACGGCGCACGCGAACGGTTGGGCCGCGTCAGAAAGCTTAGGCGAGAGGGTCAGCGCGATGGCGTATGTCTTGATCCATGGCAGGTGGTGGCGCTCGTCCGGCCGAGGGGGAGGCGCTGCTGGGGTGGATGAGCGTGAACGAGGCGATTTGGCGAGTGCCGTCGCTCAAAGCCCTCACCGGGTCTCTTCAAAGCCCGTGAACTCCGTCGACCCGATCTGTGGCGAGGCGCGGCGCGTGCTGCTTGACGCGCTCGTGGCGCTGGCGCCTCACGGTACGCGCCCTGCTCAACCGCCCGACGATTTCACGCGAACGCGGACCTGCAACCGGGAGGCCGCAGATCGATGCGCAGTTCGGCAGCGAGCGCCTGTGCTCGTTCGGGTCCCAGACGCGTGAGGAGGTGGTCGATCACATCCTCCTGTCGCGCCTGGCCGAAGGCGAGCCGGTACACCGCGAGCGCGTTGCGAAGGGAATCGAGCCGGCCGAGCTCTCGGCTGAGCGGCAGGGCGAGGACGTGCCGCTCGATCGTCGCCCCACGCTCGCCGGGTAGGGGCGGGTAGATCCAGAACGGCACGAGTTCGCTGTCACTCGGCAGCCGGTCGCCGGTGGCCAGGTGAAACGCCGCGCTCCAGGGATCAACCGCCGGGCCGGCGATCGCGGCAGCCCCATGCCGGCGCGCTACGTTCTTGCGGATCGCGTGGCCCTTGTACCGGTGGACCCGTCCCTCTCGCTGCTCGAGGTCCACCGGATTGTTGGGAAGGTTCCAGTGCACAACGATGTGGCAGTAGGGATGAAAGTCGAGCCCCTCCTGGCCCACGGAGGTGCTGATGAGGGCAAACGGCCAGAACGGCGAGTTGAACGCTTCGCGGAGTTGGGATCGACGCGCCGGCTGCTCGCCGGCTCCACGGTCGCCGCCCTCATCGTCCCCAAAGCGCATGGCGAACGCCGTGTACAGACGCTCGCTGCTCGTCTCGATCCGGCCTGACGCGGTCGAGACCGACGTGTAGTTGACGCGGGAGGCACGCAGTCCGAGCGCTCGCATCATCGCGGCCGCGACCAGGTAGGCGGCCTGAACCGGGGGCTGGTCGAGGAGACCCTCGGCCTCGAGAAGGATGTGGGCGTACTCGTCGAGAACGGCCTGGAGATCGCCGTCGAGCGAGTGACGCAGCACCTCGCGCCAGAACGTCTCGGTCCCCGACGCCCGCAGCAGGGCCGTCGCCTCCGGCGAATTGAACAGGGAGCGCAGGCCCCACGCGACCTGACCGGCCGCGAGCCTCAGGTCGGCATCGTCGTACCCGAGGCCGGTGACACGGGCGAGCGCTCGCATCGCGAGCACACCGGGAGCGCCGAGCGCCATCAGCGCCAGGACGTCCACCAGATCGTTCGGCATGCTCCCGAGCGGGGGTGTGAGGTTCCCGCTTGCCGTCTCGGCCGCAAGGTCGACGTGATCCTGCCAGCCGCTTCCCTCGGCCGCCGCTGGGCTGTCCCCGCCCCGCCAGGCGGCGGCGAGGTCCCTGCGCCCCCAGAACCCCTGGTCTGCGGCGTCGAGCAGCAGGGGCGCCGCCCAGTACCAGCGCTCATCGTCCCTTCGATCTCCCGTGGGCGCCGGGAGACGTTCGAGGAGCGCTGCGATCCGTGCCGTGGCCCAGGTCGTGAGCTCCGTGATCGAGCGGTCCGGGTGCTCGCGTGCGAACTCACGAGGATCGGCCGCGATCGCCAGCGTCGTGCAGGGGTACAGCACCGCGAGCGCCGGCATCCCGGTCAGCCGTCCGCGCTCACCGCTGGCGAAGGTCAGGCGATCGCGCTGTGCTGCCCGGCGCTGTGGGGAGTTGACGGCGGTCGGGTCCGCCTCGAGGGTCAGGCGCCGCTCAGCGAGATAGCTCAGCAGGCCCGCGACCGAGCGCGGGACCGCCTTCCACGCGGAGAAGACCAGCCGCTTCGTCAAACCCTCGACCTCGTGACGCGCGTATGCGCCGCCGAGTTCGTGGTAGGGGAGGGCGG
>DAIDJO010000013.1 GCA_027451345.1 Solirubrobacterales bacterium | reverse complement strand
CGTCAGCTCGGCCGGCTTGAGCACCACGGTGTTTCCGGCGGCCAGGGCCGGACCGAGCTTCCAGGCGGCGATGGTCAGCGGGAAGTTCCACGGGACGATCAGACCCACCACGCCGAGCGGCTCGCGGACGGTGAACGCCTGTCCACCCGCCACCGGGATCGTGTCGCCCATCAGCCGCTCCGGCACCCCCGCGTAGTAGCGGAAGGTGTCGACCACCATCCCCATCTCGCCGCGCGCGGAGGCGAGCGGCTTGCCGGCGTTGCGGGCCTCGAGCAGGGCCAGCTCCTCGAGGTGCTCCTCGACCCGGTCGGCGAGCGCGCGCAGCTGCGCCGCCCGAGCGCCCGGCGCGAGCGCACGCCAGGCGGGCAGGGCGGCCCGGGCACGGGCCACCGCCTCATCGACCTGCTCCACTCCCGCGCTCGGGATCTGCTCGAGCACGCCCTCGGTGGCGGGCTCGAGCACCGTCAGTACGTCTGTCATATCGCCTCTCTGGCTGGTTTCTATGGTGCCGCCGGCCCGGCGGCGATCTCCTCGAGCCCGTCGAGCTCGTGGAAGGCGCCGTCATCGATCGTCCGGATCGGTCCCGTGAACGTCTTGCGTGCCGACACCAGATACCAGACGGTGACGAGCAGCATGATCCCGATCGTCACGAGCGGGGCGTAGTTCACCGAGCTCAGGCTGAAGCCGTGGTTGAACGGCCAGCCGGCGGGCGAGGTCGGCAGGCAGAACATGATCACGCAGAGCGCGACCCACACGACGGCGATCAGGTTGATCCAGCGGTACTTGCGCCCCAGGGTCCAGGAGCCGCTCTGGAAGCGATCCCCCATGCGCCAGCGCAGGAACACCGGGATCGTGTAGGCGATGTAGAGCCCGATCACCGTGATCGACGTGACCGCGAAGAACGCCACCGGGTACCCCGCGCTGTTGGGGAAGAACGCCGGGATCGTGATCAGCGTCGCCATGATCACCACGAACAGCACCGCGTAGGTCGGGGTCCGGTTCGCCCCCAGGCGCCGCCACAGCTGGTGGCCGGGGACGGCGCCGTCCCGGGAGAAGGCGAACGTCATGCGCGAGCAGCTCGTGACGCAGGCCATGCCGCAGAAGAGCTGGCCGATCGTCGAGATGAAGATGACGAGCTTGGCCATGCCGCTTCCGAGCGCGGTGGTGATGATGCCGAGCGCCGGGAAGCCCGAGGAGTCGATCGTCTTCAGATGGTCCGGCGTGGCGGCGAAGGTGAGCGCCATCAGCACGACCCAGCCGATCACCGCGGAGTAGGCGACCGAGCGCCAGACCCCACGGGGGGCGGCGTCCTCGGCGCCATGGGTCTCCTCCGAGATGTGGGCCGAGGCGTCGTAGCCGGTGATCGTGTACATCGTCAGCAGGAAGCCGAGCGGCAGCGTGTAGTACCAGTACATGTGGTGGCCGAACGCGCCGAACGCGCGGCCGGTGAACACGAAGGACGCGCTCGCGTGGTGGCTGGGGACCGCGAACAGGATGATGGCGATCACCGCGACGCCGACGACGTGCCACCACACCGAGATGTTGTTGAAGAGCGAGACCAGGTGGCTCGAGAAGACGTTGATCAGCCCGTGGATGATGAGGAACAGCAGGAACACGGCGAACACCACGTGCGCCGCGTAGTGCACGTTGGTCGACGCGAAGTTGAAGATGAAGTTGACGTTGTAGAGCCCGAGCAGGTACTGCGCGAAGCTCGCCGCGGCGTAGTCCACGGAGGCGACGCAGGCGATCAGGCCCACGAGGTTGAACCAGCCGGTGAACCAGCCCCACCCGGGCCCGCCGAGCTTCGAGGACCAGTAGTAGATGCCCCCCGAGGTGGGCATGGCGGAGGCCAGCTCGGACATCGAGAAGGCGACGCACAGGATCAGGCACGAGATGACCGGCCAGGCGATCGAGATCGCCACCGGGCCGCCGTTGAGGAACGCCTGGCCGTAGCTCGTGAAGCAGCCGGCGAGCACCGAGATGATCGAGAACGAGATGGCGAAGTTCGAAAACGAGCTCCAGCCACGTTTCAGCTCCTGCTTGTACCCGAGCTCCGCGAGCTTGCGTTCGTCAGCGGACAGCGTCCCGGTCGCCATGCCTGCCTCCCCTCCTGATCGATGTCGGACGGCGCGGGCGCCAAAAGGATTGGCGACCGGCCCTTAGCGCGCGATCCTGACTCTGCACGCGCCGCAAGTCAAGCGTCCGCCACCGAATTTCCGCGCCTGAGATCGACCGCCGATCGCCCCGTCAACCCCGCCCGGCGCCCGGCGGGTCACGCCGGTGGCAGCAGCCCGGCGAGCACGTGCTCGGTCCCGCGCAGGTGCTCGGCCATCTCCCGCGCCGTGGCCCCCTCATCCCGGCTCGCGACGGCGGCCAGGAGGCGGCGGTGCTGGGCGTTGGAGGAGTTCAGGACCTCCGCCGGGTGGGCGATCAGGGCGATCAGCCGGGTCGCGTCTCCCTGCACCTCCGTGGCCATCGTGACCAGCCGGGGGTTCCCCGTCGCCTCGGCGAGGCCGATGTGGAAGCGGACGTCGAGCTGGCGGTACGCGCTGAAGTCCTCGGTCGAGCGCTCCATCGCGTCGAGCAGCTGGTGCAGCAGGGCGATCGAGTCGCCGTCGGCGCGGCGGCAGGCGAGCACGGCGCAGCCGACCTCGACCGCCAGCCGGTGATCCCACAGCTCCGGCCAGCGGTCGACCAGCTCGGCGCTGAGCGGGGGCGCCGGGGGCAGTTCGTCGACGACGAACGTCCCCCCGCCGCGTCCGCGCACGGCGTGCAGATGGCCGCTCTGCCCGAGCGCGACGAGCGCCTGGCGCAGGGTCGAGCGGGCGATGCCGAGCTTGGCGCAGAGCTCCCGCTCGGCCGGCAGCCGCGTCCCCGGCGGCAGCAGGCCGAGGCGGATCGCGGTGCCGATCCGCTCGACCGCCTCCTCGAACGCGGTCTGCGACCGCACCGGGGCGAACACCGACTCGAGCGAGGTGGCGGTCTCGAGGGCGGCGGGAGCTGCGCTCGTCAGGGTCATCGTCGGCCGGCGGGTAAGAGCCGCTCGAAGCCCCGGCTGCGCTCCCAGTCGGTGACCGCCGCGTCGAAGGCGGCGAGCTCGATGTCCGCCGCGTTGACGTAATGGGCGACGACATCCTCCCCGAACGCCCGGTGCGCGAGCTCGCTGGCGGCAAAGAGGTCGCGGGCCTCCCGCAGCGTCGTGGGCAGGCGCGGCTTCTCCGTGGTTGCGTACGCGTTGCCTTCGAAGGCCGGCTCGAGCTCGAGCTCCCGCTCGACGCCGTCAAGCCCCGCCGCGATCAGCGCCGCGAGCGCCATGTACGGGTTGAGGTCGGCGCCGCCGGAGCGGTTCTCGAAGCGCAGCCCCGGACCGTGCCCGACCACGCGCAGCGAGCAGGTTCGGTTGTCCCTGCCCCACGCCACCGTCGTCGGAGCGAACGAGCCGACGGCAAAGCGCTTGTACGAGTTGATGTTCGGGGCCAGCAGCAGCGCGAGCTCGCGCGCATGGGCCAGCTGGCCGGCCAGGAAGGACTCGAACGTGCGCGGCGCGCGGGGGAACAGCGGCCCGTCGGCGTCGGCGAGCGAGAAGTGGATGTGGCAGGAGTTGCCCTCGCGCTCGTTGTACTTCGCCATGAAGCTGATCGACATGCCCTCCTGGGCGGCGATCTCCTTCGCGCCGTTCTTGTAGACGACGTGGTCATCGGCGCAGCGCAGCGCCTCGGCGTAGTGGAAGTTGATCTCGTGCTGGCCGTGGTTGCACTCGCCCTTGGAGTTCTCGACCTCGAGCTCGGCGCCCGCCATCGAGTTGCGGATGCGGCGGATCAGCGGCTCGACCCGCGCGGTGCCGAGCAGCGAGTAATCGACGTTGTAGAGGTTCGCCGGCGTCAGGTCGTGGTAGCGCTTGTGCCACGCCTCCTCGTAGCTGTCGCGGAAGACGAGGAACTCGAGCTCGGTCGCCGCCCGGGCCCGCCAGCCGCGCTCGGCCAGCCGGGCGAGCTGCCCACGCAGGACCTGCCGCGGCGAGGCGAGCACGTCGCCCCCGTCCGGCCAGGCCAGATCGGCCAGGCAGAGGACGGTGCCGACCTCCCAGGGCATCGGCCGCAGGGTGCTGAGGTCCGGTCGCATGACGAAGTCGCCGTAGCCGGTCTCCCAGGACGACATCGCGTACCCGTCGACGGTGTTCATCTCGACGTCGACGGCGAGCAGGTAGTTGCACCCCTCGGCGCCATGCTGGACGACCTCGTCGAGGAAGTAGCGCGCCGTCAGGCGCTTGCCCTGCAGCCGTCCCTGCATGTCCGTGAGCGCGAGCACCACGGTCTCGATCTCACCGGAATCGACCCCTGCTCTGAGGGCCTCGAGCTCCATCGGCCAACCTCCCCTTGACGAACGCGCCAACCGTCTGTGTGATGCGCAGCCATGAAGGTATATGAGCCGAGCCTTATGCGGCAACCCGTCCCGCGGCGATGCCGGCTCTGAGCGACCTGCTGCCGACGCTCCAGCGGGCGCTCGGTCCCCTGGAGGGCGAGCCCGAGCCGCTCTCCGGCGGCATCACCAACCGCAACTATCGGGCGAGCCTCGGCGGGCGCGACTGCGTCATCCGCCTCCCCGGCCAGGACACGCGGCTGCTCGGCATCGACCGCGAGTCCGAACGGCTCGCCGCCGAGCGGGCGGCGGCGCTCGGGATCGGCCCGCCGCTGCTCTACGCCGACCGGGAGTGCGCCGTCACCGCCTTCGTCCCCGGGACCCCGGCCGATCCGCAGCGGTTGCGGGCGGACCCGGCGCAGCTGGCGCGAGCGCTGCGCGCCTTCCACGACAGCGGCCTGGCGCTGCCCTCCCGCTTCTGGGTGCCCGACCTCCTGCGCGTCTACGCCGAGGTGATCCGCCGGCGCGGTGGACGGCTGCCCGCCGCCTACGACCGCGCCGTCGCACTCGTCGACCGGATCGCGCGGGCGCTGCCGCTCGAGCACCCGGTGCCCTGCCACGACGACCTCCTCCCCGGGAACGTGATCGACCTCGACGGCCGCCTCCTGCTCGTCGACTGGGAGTACGCCGGGCTCGGTCACCGCTACTTCGACCTCGGCAACCTCGCGGTGAACAACGGCTTCGACGCGGAGGCCGAGGCTCGGCTGCTCGAGGCCTATCTCGGCCAGCCGGCCGCGCTCGGCCAGCTGGCCGCCCTGCGCCTGTTCCGCCTCGCCTCCGATGCTCGCGAGGCGGCGTGGGGGGTCGTGCAGGCGCAGATCTCCGAGCTCGACTTCAACTTCACCGCGTACGCGGACGAGCACTTCGAGCGGCTCGAGCGGGCCGCCCTCGACCACCGCGAACTGGAGGAGCTGTTGCATGCCGCGACCCCGTGAACTGCCGCCCCGCGCCCGCATCGTGATCATCGGCGGCGGCGTCGGCGGCGCCGCCATCGCGTACCACCTCGCCCAGCTCGGGGAACGAGACGTGGTCCTGCTCGATCGCAATGAACTGACGAGCGGGTCGACCTTTCACTCCGCCGGCCTCGTCGGGCAGCTGCGCGGCAGCGTCTCGCTGACGCGCATGATGATGGACTCGGTCGAGCTCTACCGGACGCTCGACTGCGGCTGGGTCGAGTGCGGCGGCATCCGCCTGGCCGGCACGCCCGAGCGCGAGCAGGAGGTGCTGCGGCAGGTCGCCTGGGCGCGGACGTTCGGGCTGCCGCTCGAGCTGATCGGGCCCGACGACGCCCAGCGGCTCTTCCCGCTGATGGTCACCGACGGCGTGCGCTGCGGCTCCTACCTGGCGACCGACGGGTACCTCGACCCGTCGCAGCTCACCTACGCGCTCGCCGAGGGCGCCCGCGCCGGCGGCGTGCGGATCCTCACCCACACGCGCGTCACCGGGATCGACGTGCGGGACGGGCGCGTGCGCGGCGTGCGGACCGAATGGGGCGAGATCGAGACCGAGATCGTCGTCAACGCCGCCGGCATGTACGCGGCCGAGGTCGGGCGGCTCGCCGGGGTGCGGGTGCCGATCGTCCCGTTCGCCCACGAGTACCTCGTCACCCAGCCGTTCCGCGCGCGGGAGCGCGACGCCGGCGGCGCGGTCGTGCATCTCCCGACGCTGCGCGACCCCGACCTGCTCGTCTACTTCCGCGAGGAGGGCGAGGGTCTGGTCATGGGCGGCTACGAGCGCCACAGCGCGCCGTGGTCGCTCGATCCGGCACAGCTCGACGCCATCCCCGCCGACTTCAACGGCCGCCTGCTCGAGGAGGATTGGGAGCGGTTCGAGGAGATCGCCGAGAACTCGCGGCGCCGGGTCCCGGTGATGGAGGAGGTGAAGGTCACCCGGCTGATCAACGGCCCCGAGGCGTTCACGCCCGACAACGAGTTCTGCCTCGGCGAGTCCGACGTGCGCGGCTTCTTCGTCGCCGCCGGCTTCTGCGCCCACGGCATCGCCGGGGCCGGCGGCATGGGCAAGCTGATGGCCGAATGGATCCTCGCCGGCGAGCCCGGACTCGACGTCTGGGAGATGGACATCCGCCGGTTCGGCCCCCAGTACCGCTCGCCGGGCTACACGCTGAAGCGCACCCGCGAGGGCTACGAGACCTACTACGACATCCGCTATCCCGGTCACGAGCGCCGGGCCGGGCGGCCGCTGCGCCTCCCGCCCGCGTACCCGTGGCACGCCGAGCACGGGGCGTCGTTCGGCGAGAAATCGGGCTGGGAGCGCGTCAACTGGTACGAGGCCAACGCCGCGGCGGGCGACGAGCGCCTGCGGCCGCGGGGCTGGGCGGGCATGCACTGGTCGCCGGCGATCGGCGCCGAGGCGCTCGGCACGAGGCGCTGCGCCGGGCTGTTCGACGCGTCGTCGTTCTCCAAGCTCGAGCTCGCCGGTCCCGGCGCGGCCGAGCTGCTCGAGCGCCTCTGCGACAACCGGGTCGCCGGCGAGGTCGGCCGGATCGCCTACACGCAGATGCTCAACCGTCACGGCGGGATCGAGTGCGACGTCACCGTCACGCGGGTGGCGCAGGACGCCTTCCAGATCGTCACCGGCACCGCCTTCGGCCAGCACGACGCCGCCTGGATCCGCCGCCAGCTGCCCGACGACGGCTCGGTGTCGCTCACCGACGTGACGTCGCGCTGGGCGTGCTTCGGCCTCTGGGGCCCGCGCGCGCGGGACGTGCTCGCGCCGCTCACGCCGGACCCGCTCGACTTCGGGTACCTGCGCATGCGCGAGCTGACGGTGGGCGATGTGCCCGTCCGGGCGCTGCGGGTCACCTACGTCGGGGAGTTCGGCTGGGAGCTCTACTGCCCGACCGAGTACGGCCTCGGTCTCTGGCGGACGATCTGGGAGTCCGGTCGCCCCCTCGGCCTGGTGGCCGGCGGCTACCGGGCGATCGACGCGCTGCGGCTCGAGAAGGGCTATCGCGCCTGGGCCGCGGACATCACGCCCGACGACAGCCCGTACGAGGCCGGCCTGCGCTTCTGCGTCGCAGCCGACAAGCCGTTCAACGGCGCCGAGGCCCTGCGGGAGCGCCCGGTGCGGCGGCGGCTGCGCTGCATCACCCTCGAGCAGCCGCGCGCCGTCGCGCTCGGCAACGAGCCGGTGCGGATCGACGGCCGGATCGTCGGCCGGGTGACGAGCGGCGGCTACGGGTACACCGTGGAGCGCTCGATCGCCTACGCGTACCTGCCGGCCGAGGTCGAGGTCGGCGCGGCGGTCGACATCGACATCTTCGGCGAGTGGGTCGCCGGCGAGGTCGCGGCCGAGCCGCTCTACGACCCCGAGGGCGAGCGTCTGCGGGCCGGCTGAGGTGGCGCCGGTCCAGCGGGACCGGCGCCGTGGCACACTGCGCAGGCCATGAGCGCCGAGCCGGCTTCTGTCCTCTCCGACGGGACGATCCTCGAGTCCGTGACGAGCGGGCGGATCCGGATCGAGCCGTGGGACCCGCGGATGGTGCAGCCGGCGAGCGTCGACCTGCGTCTCGGCGATTCGTTCCGCGTCTTCCACAACCATCGGGCGACGGCGATCGACCTGCGCGAGCCGCCGTCGAACCTCACCGAGGAGGTGGTCGTGCCCGAGGGCGAGGCGTTCGTCATCCATCCCGGCGAGTTCTGTCTCGGGCGCACGCTCGAGTGGGTGCGGATCCCCGACGACATCGTCGCCCGCATCGAGGGGAAGTCGAGCCTGGGGCGGCTCGGGCTGATCGTGCACGCCACCGCCGGCTTCTGCGATCCCGGGTTCGAGGGAACCCTGACGCTCGAGCTGAACAACCTCACGCGCGTCCCGATCCGGCTCTACCCGGGGTTGCCGATCGCCCAGCTCTCGTTCATGACCCTCGACCGCCCGGCCCGGCGGCCCTACGGCAGTCCCGGTCTGGGGAGCCACTACCAGGGCCAGCGGGCCGCCACCGAGAGCCGGTACGAGGGCGGACCGGCCCGCGCGGACGGCGTGGCCGGTGGCGAGGCCGTCGGCGCCTGAGTACTAAATTGCAGCTGAGCGCGGGCCCGCGCCCAGCCGCTGGGACGGAGGGTGTGCTGGCTGCCGGCGACCACGATGAGCTTGAGAGGAAACACATGACCACTGAGACCGCGCAGAACCAGGGTGACGCCGGCGTCTCCGGCGTGCAGACGCTGACGATCGTCGACAACCGCACGGGCAGGACCTACGAGGTGCCGATCGAGGACGGCACGATCCGGGCCACCGAGCTGCGCAAGATCAAGGTCGCCGACGACGACTTCGGGATCATGACCTACGACCCCGCGTACATGAACACGGCGTCGTGCCGCTCGTCGATCACCTACATCGACGGCGACAAGGGGATCCTCGAATACCGGGGCTATCCGATCGAGCAGCTGGCCGAGCAATCGAGCTACCTCGAGGTCGCGTTCCTGCTCATCCACGGGCACCTGCCGTCGCAGAAGGAGCTCGACGAGTGGACCCACCTCGTCACGACCCACACGTTCGTGCACGAGAACATCAAGGAGTTCATGCAGGGCTTCCGCTACGACGCCCATCCGATGGGCATGCTGCTCGCCTCCGTCGGGGCCCTCTCGACCTTCTACCCGGAGGCCAACCAGATCAAGGATCACGAGCTGCGGATGATGCAGGTGGTGCGCCTGATCGCCAAGATGCCGACGCTCGCGGCCTTCTCCTACCGGCACAACAAGGGCATGCCCTACGTGTATCCGGACAACGACCTGAGCTACGCGGCCAACTTCCTCTCGATGGTCTACAAGATCGCCGAGCTCAAGTACCAGCCGGACCCGCGGCTCGAGCGCGCGCTCGACGTCCTGTTCATCCTGCACGCCGACCACGAGCAGAACTGCTCGACGAGCGCGGTGCGCGGGGTCGGCTCCTCGCAGGTCGACCCGTACTCGGCCGTGGCGGCCGGGATCGGCGCCCTGTACGGGCCGCTGCACGGCGGCGCGAACGAGGCCGTGCTCCGGATGCTCCGCCGCATCGGCACCCAGGAGAACATCCCCGACTTCATCGAGGGCGTCAAGGCGGGCAACGAGAAGCTGATGGGCTTCGGTCACCGCGTCTACAAGAACTTCGATCCGCGGGCCAAGATCATCAAGAAGGCCGTTGACGACGTGTTCGAGGTGACGGGCAAGAACCCGCTCCTGCACATCGCCACCGAGCTCGAGAAGATCGCGCTCGAGGACGATTACTTCGTCTCGCGCAAGCTCTATCCGAACGTCGACTTCTACTCCGGCCTGATCTACGAGGCGCTCGGCATGCCGGTCGAGATGTTCCCGGTGCTGTTCGCCATCGGCCGCACGAGCGGCTGGATCGCCCAGTGGCTCGAGATGATCGACGACGAGGAGCAGAAGATCGCGCGTCCGCGTCAGATCTACACGGGCGGCCGTGGGATCGACTACGTCCCGATGAGCCGGCGATGAGCTCCCCCGCCCCGGAGCCCGGCGCGGCTCCGTGCCGGAGGGCGTGAGCGTCGCCCGGATCGATCAGCCCCCGGAGGGGCGCTTCGCCCGCCTGCGCGCGCCGCTCGGGGTGACGTCGTTTGGCATCAACGTGCTCACCTTCGAGCCCGGCCAGCGCAACCGGATCCACCGCCACCGGGACCAGGAGGAGGTCTACATCGTGCTCGCGGGCACGTTGACGCTGCTGGTCGAGGGCGCGCGCAGCGACCACGGGGAGGGTGACGTCGTGCGCGTCGCACCGAGCGTCCGCCGCCAGCTCGTCAACCGCGGCCCCGGGATCCTGCGTCTGCTCGCGCTCGGCGGCGACGTCCGGCACGAGCATGATCCGCGCGACGCCGAGGCGTTCAACGACTGGTCGCAGACCGAGCCGGGGACGCCGCAGACGGTGCCGGTGCCGGAGGACCTGCCGCCGTCCGAGCGCGCCTGACGCGCCCGCCGCGGCCGCCCGCCGCGGCGTCGCCGTCGAGGACGTCGCGCAGGGCGCCGCCGACGAGGTTGAAGGCGATCACGGTCACCATCAGCAGCACGCCGGCCGGGTACACCTCCCACCAGTAGCCGTCGAGCAGGTACGAGGTCCCCTGGTAGAGCATCCCGCCCCACGTCGCCGCGGGCGGCGCGAGGCCGAAGCCGAGGAAGGCGAGCGTGGCGAGCAGGATGATCGCGTCTGCGACCTGGAAGGTGGCGTTGACGACGAGCACCCCGAGTGTGTTCGGCAGGACATGGCGCACGATCGTGCGCCACCGTCCGGCCCCCATCGCCCGGGCCGCCTCGACGTACTCGCGGGTGCGCAGGGAGAGGGTCTCGCCGCGGATCAGCCGCGCCGGCCCGAGCCAGGAGAACAGGGCGATGACCCCGATCAGCAGGGGCACGGTCGGCTGCACGATCGTCGCCAGGTAGATCAGCACGAAGACCGCCGGGAGGGCGAGGAACGTGTCGACGATCCGCATCATCAGCGCGTCGAGCGCACCACCGGCGAGGCCGGCGACGGCGCCCCAGAGCGCGCCGAGCAGCGTGGCGAGAGCGGCCACGGCCAGCGCGATCTCGAGCGTGGCGCGGCCGCCCACCATCAGCCGGCCCAGGACGTCGTAGCCGTCCGCGTCGGTGCCGAGCGGGTGGCCGGCCGACGGGGCGAGATTGGTGAGCTCGACGTTGGTGTGCACCTGGTCGGTCGGGTGGATGATCGGGCCGAGCACGCAGAACGCGATCAGCAAGGCGACCAGCGCCAGCCCGGTGACGCCGAGCCGGTGGCGCAGGAGGTCGTGGCGGAGCGCCCCGCTCACCGCGTCCGCACCCGCGGATCGAGCGCCGCGTAGGCGAGGTCGGCGAGCGCGCTGCCGAGGACGGTGGCGGTCCCGGCCAGGACGGTCACCCCGAGCTCCACCGGGTAGTCCGCGTTGGTGGCGGCCGTCCAGTAGGTCAGGCCGACGCCGGGGACGTTGAACACGTACTCGACGACGAGGCCCGAGGTGAGCAGCAGCGGCACGCTGAGGCCGAGCAGCGTCACCACGGTGAGCAGCGAGTTGCGCAGCACGTGGCGACCGAGCACCAGGCGCTCGGGGAGCCCCTTGGCTCGGGCGAGTCGCACGTACTCCTGCGCCAGTGTGTCGATCGCCGCGGAGCGCACGTACCGGCTGAACCAGCCGACGTTGACGAGCGTCAGGGTGAGCACGGGCAGCACGAGCCCGCGTGGATCCTGGAGGATGCCGGCCGTTCCCGCCGACTGCCCCGCCTCAGGGGGCAGCAGGTGCGCGCCGACGCTGAGGCCCGCGATCAGCAGCAGCGCGAGCCAGTAGGAGGGCATCGAGTACAGGGTCAGCGTGACCGCGCTCGCGACATGGTCGACGGGGCGGTTGCGGCGTGTCGCCTGGGCGAGCCCGAGGGGGAGGGCGATCACGAGCGCGACGGCAAACCCGAGGCCGACGAGGATGAGGTCGTTGGGCAGCTCGCCGGCGAGCAGCGGGCCCACGCTGCGGTTGAGCCGGTAGGAGTACCCGAGGTTCCCGTGCAGCAGACGCCACAGGAACGTCAGGTACTGGACCGGGAGCGGGTGGTTCAGCCCGTTCGCGGCGTTGAAGGCGGCCACCGCCGCGGGCGTGGCGCGCGGGCCGAGGATGGCGTGCGCCAGGCTGCCCGGCGTGAGGTGCTCGAGGACGAAGACCAGGAGGGTCACCCCGAGCAGCACCGCGACGGCCTGGCCGACCCGCCTGAGGGCGAACCCGCTCACCGCGTGAAGTACCACTCCTCCGGGCTGAGGTAGCCGTACGCGTTCGGCGTCGCGCCGGCGAGGTTCGACTGGAACGTCAAAAGCGTCCCCGGCGCGGGCTGCCAGAAGTCCGGCAGCGCCCGGCGCACGGCGTCGGCGTAGGCGTTGAGCGCGTGCCGGGCGTCGCCCGGGCGACTCGTCGTCGTCGCGCGGATCAAGCGGTCGATCGCCGCGTTCGAGTAGCTGCCGACGTTGCCGAGCGCGCCCGTCTGGAAGATCTCCTCGCCCGTCGGGTAGTGGTCGGGCGCGAACACCCAGGCGGAGCCGTACTGACCGAGCTGCCAGCGGCAGGCCGGCGACCGCGCCGCGCACGGCTCGATCTCCGCCGTGATCGTCGCGATCGTGACCTGCTTGAGCGTGATGGCGATCCCGACCCGGGCGGCGGAGGACTGCAGGTCGACCATCGCGCCGTCGGTCGAGGAGATCCCGGTCGGGTACATCAGCGTGAAGTGCAGCGGTTGACCCGCCGCGATGCCGGGGCCGCACTCGCCCCGGGCGGCGCCGGCGCGCACGCACGTGGTGATCCCGTGACTGCGCACCCGCCAGCCGTGGGCGCTCAGGATCCGCGCGGCGGCGGCGAGGCTGAACGGGTAGGGGTCGGTCCGGGCCGCCGAG
This sequence comes from Solirubrobacterales bacterium, assembly GCA_027451345.1. Classification (GTDB taxonomy): domain Bacteria; phylum Actinomycetota; class Thermoleophilia; order Solirubrobacterales; family Solirubrobacteraceae; genus Palsa-465. The sequence continues at coordinate 39,617 of DAIDJO010000013.1, read as the reverse complement.
TCGGAGTACGGGTTGGCCGGCTGCGCCGGCACCGGGCTGTAGGTGGGCACGCCGAGCCCCTGGTAGAAGGCGTGGATCCAGCCGGACTGGTCGACGAGGTGCTGGAAGGCCTGGCGGAAGTACAGCTGCCGGAAGATCGGCCCGACGACCGGGTTGTGGAAGTTCGGCTCGAAGTAGTCGAAGCCGTAGGGATAGAAGGGGCTCAGGCGGTACCCCTGCGACCGCAGTGCGCCCGCCTGGGGCACGTCGGTGTCGGGCACGTAGCCGACGGAGATCTGGGGGCTCGAGGTTCCCCGGTCCCCGCGGGTCGGCCCCGCGCGCAGGACCGAGAACTCGGCGGTCTCGCTGGTGAACGGCAGCTCGACGAAGGCAGCGAGCCGCGGGCGCTGCGGCCCCTCGTATCGGGGGTTGGGGACGAAGGTCGCCCGTCCGGCGGCGGTGAGCGACGCAAGCCGCCAGGGCCCGTCGACGATCGACCAGATCGGGCTCGTGGCGTAGCTCGAGAGCCGCTTCGCCTGGCCGTCGAGGAAGCGGTAGACGGCGCGGGCCGCGCCCGCCGAGGCGAGGTCGGGGCTGACCGAGCGAGTGGCGCATGGACGCGCTCCGCGGCAGCCGCGAAGGCTCGTCCGATTCCAGGCGAGCGGCAGCGGCGTGATCTGGGAGAGCTCGTTGTCCGTGAACCAGATCGGGTTGTAGGCGCGGTTGAGCCGCAGGCGCACGGTGCGCGGGCCGAGGGCTCGCCACGACACGAGGTTGTCCGGGAAGCCGCCGGGCACGTAGGAGGCCCACTGCGCCCGGTTCGCCCGCAGCAGGTCGATCCAGAAGATCACGTCGGCCGCGCTGACGGGTTCACCGTCGGACCATCGCGTGCGCTTCAGTTCGATCGTGACCACGCGGTTCTCGTCGCTGTAGACGGGCCGGTCGCCGAGCGAGAGCGGGTAGTCGATCCCCGGCGCCCCGCGATCCCCGTACCAGTACAGCGGCCGGTACAGCAGCGTCTGGAAGTCGTAGACGTTCTCATTCGAGTAGTACGCCCCGGAGATCAGCGGGAAGATGTAGTTCGGGGGGGAGAGCGGTGACTCCGCCCAGTACGCGGTGCCGCCCTGGACCGGGGTGCCGGTGTGGGCGATGGGGCCGCCGGACCCGGAGCCCGATCCGCCGTGCCCACCGCCCGAGCCGGACCCGGAGCCCGACCCGCCTCCGCACGCGCTCAGCGCGCTCGCGACGATCGCCGCCGCCAGAACCACTCGCCACCGTCTGATCACTGCTCGCTCCCTCCGCCGGCATGACCCGGATCAGGTTCAACGGTCGGCGCCGTCCGGCGCCCTCTCAGCCCTGGTGGGCTCCCGCGTGTGTGAACGAGAAGTCTACGCCGAGCGGGGCCGCCTCAGCCCGATCCCGGCACGACCAGGTCGAACGTCTCGGGGGGGCGGCCCGCGAAGTACACGCGCTCCGCCTCGAGCCACGCCTCGTCCCACTCCTCGTCGCTTACCCGCCCGTGCAGCCGCTCGAGCCGGACCGGCTCCGGAGTCTCGACGAGCACCGTCCGCCCCACGAGGTCGCGCAGCGCCGGGGCGGCCGAGGACACCCCCTCGAGCAGGACGACCCGCGCGTCCGACGCGTCGGCGAGCTGCGTCAGCACCGGCTCGAGCCCTCGGCGGCGCAGCGCCCCCCAGTCGTAGTAGCGCGCCATCGGGTGCTCGTCGCCGGGATCGGCCGCCTCCCGGAAGTACTCGTCGGTGTGGACGACGATCGCCGCCAGTTGCCCGCCCACCGCTTCGGCGAGCGTCGTCTTGCCCGCCGCGCCGTGACCGTCGATCGCCACGACGAGCGGCCCCGTCACCTCGCTCCGCCACGCCTCGACCGCGGTGATGATCTGCTGCGCCGCGTCGCTCACAGCACGAGCGTGCCGGCGTTGCGCCGCAGCCAGGCGGCGCGCTCGCGGTGCTCCGGGCAGTACCGCGCCACGAGGCCCCAGAACCGCGGCGAATGGTCCATGAAGGCGAGGTGGCAGACCTCGTGCCAGACGACATAGTCGAGGACCTCCGCGGGGGCCAGGAGCAGCCGCCAGTTGAAGCTCATCGCGCCGGCGCGCGAGCAGCTCCCCCACCGGGTCCGCTGGTCGCGGATCGTCAGCCGCGTGTACGTCAGGCCGGCGATCGCACAGGCGCGATCGAGTCGCCGCCCGATCTCCTCGCGGGCCGTCCGCCGGTACCAGCGCTCGATCGCGGCGTGCCGGTCCGGGCCGTCCGGCACGAGCAGCCGCTCCCCCTGCCGGGTCACCCGGGTGCGGCCCGGAACGGCTCGCACCGTCAGCGTCTCGCCGAGGAACGGCAGCGACTCGCCCCGGGCGAGCACCGCCGCCCGCTGGCGGCCGGCCTCGGTCAGTCGCCGGTCGATCCACGGCCGCAGCTCGTGCACGGCGTCCTGTGCCGCGCGCAGCGGCATCCGCTCGGGCAGGACCACCTCGACCGCTCCGGCCCGGTCGATGGTCACGCGGACCCGCCGGGCGCGTCCGGAGCGGCGGATGGCGTAGGTGAGGGGCGCGGGGGGCTCGGCTGGCGCAGACACGTTCGGAAGGGTACGGTCCCTACGCGACATGCCCTCGATTCCACCGCCTCCGGACCGCATCGTCGACGCGCTCGTCGAGCTCCGCCCGATCGCGGAGTGGGACATCCCCGAGGTGCTGATCGCCCATCAGGACGATCCGGAGCTGCACCGTCGGCTCGGGGCGGCGCACCCGCCGACCGGGGCGGAGCTCGGCCGCCAGGTCGAGGAGGAGGCGGCGCGGCGCCACGCCGGCGCCGCGGTGTCGCTGACGATCGTCGAGCCCGGCGGCAGCGACTGCCGTGGCCGGGTCGAGGTCGACGGCATCGACTGGTCCCGGGGCGGGGCGGAGGTCCGCGTCTGGGTCATCCCCCAGCTGCGCGGGCGCGGCTACGAGCAGCGCGCCGCCGATCTCGCGACGCGGTGGCTGCGCGAGAGCGTCGGGCTCGACGCCCTCAGCGTGCGGCTGCTCACCTGAGCCCCTCGAGGCGACGCGCCCGCCGCCCGCCACCGCACCCCAGCTCCTAGACTCGCGCTCAACCATGGCCTCGAGCTCCGTGACCGCCCGGCGGTACTTCGACGCGCTCGCCCACCGCGACGTCGAGGCGGCGGTCGCGTGCTGGGCGCCGGGTGGCCGCGACCGCCTGATCGGACAGCGCGAGCTGCTCGCGCCCGACGAGGTGCGCGGGTACTTCAACGAGCTCTTCGCGGCGTTTCCGGACTTCCGCTTCGAGCTGCTCGACACCACGACACAGCGCGAACGCTGCTCCGTGCGCTGGCGCGCGACCGCCACCTTCGCCGGGCCCGGACGCTTCGAGGGCTTCGCGCCGAACGGCGGGCGGCTGGCGATCGAGGGCTGCGACGTGCTCGAGGTCGTCGAGGACCGGATCGTCGCCAACACCGGCTTCCTCGACACTGCCGAGGTCGCGCGGCAGCTCGGCCTCCTGCCGCCGACGGGCTCCCCGGCGCAGAGCGGCCTGACCGCCCTGGTCAACGCACGCACGCTCACGCGACGGTGGGTGTACGGGACCGAGGAGCCGGAGGCGATCGCCGCGGGGGTGTGGCGGCTGCGCGGCGGGGGGCCCGCACGGCACATGAACGTCTACCTGCTCGAGGACGAGGGCGGCGTCACCGTCTATGACTCCGGGCCGCGCACGATGGCCCCCGCCATCCGCGCCGCGGCGGTCCGCTTCGGCGGGATCCGCCGGGTCGTGCTCGGCCACGCCGACTGCGACCATCGCGGCGGGGCGGCGGACCTAGGTGCGCCCGTCCTCTGCCATCCGCTCGAGCGCTCGGCGGCGCGGCAGGCCTCGCCGTTTCGCGACTACTGGAACCTCGGCCTGCTCACGCCCCGGGTGCGCCCGGTCCACCGCCGGCTCCCGGCGCGGTGGGACGGCGGTCCGGTCGAGGTGGCGGGCGCCGTCGAGGAGGGAGACGAGGTCGCCGGCTTCCGGGTGCTGCACCTGCCCGGGCACGCCCCCGGGCTCGTCGCGCTCCATCGCGAGGAGGACGGGGTCGCGCTCGTCTCCGACCTGCTCTGCACCGTCAACCCCGAGACCGGCCTGCGCACCGCGGGCCGCGTTCCCCATCCGGCCTTCAACCTCGACACCGAGGGGGCCCGTGAGGCGATCCGGCGACTCGCGGGGCTGGGCCCGCGGGTCGTCTGGGCCGGTCACGGTCGCCCCGTCGCCGGGGATGATGTGCCGCTGCAGCTGCAGCGCGCCGCCTCGGCCGCCGTCTAGTCTCCGCTGACGATGGGCAAACGCACACGCAGGCGCTCCGGCGGGGCGCCCGGCCAGCGGGCCGGGAGCCCCGAGGACGCACGTCAAGACCCCGGCCGCCTGTCGGCGCCCGTCTCGGTCTACCGCGACCCGGAGGTCGGGGAACTCGAGTTGCGCGGCGCGCTGACGCTGAAGGCGCGCGCGGAGTACACGGCGACGCTGACGGGTGGAGGCGACCGCGACGACGCGTGGCAGCGGGCGACCGAGCTGCTCTTCGAGCGGCTCGCCGTCGCGTGGACCATCGCCGGCGTGCGCACCGAGCGCCAGCGCGAACTGCTCGGCCGCTACCGGATGGCCAGTCAACCGGAGCGACGGTTCGTGCGCGAGAGCCTGCGCGCCCACCTCGCCGAGTACTTCCCCGAACTGGAGGCCCCGTGATCGACCCAGATGCCTTTGCCGTGCTCATCGCCGAGTGGTGCCTCGACGTCCAGCCCGACCAGCAGATCCTGATCCGGACGACGACGCTCGCCGAGGAGGCGGCGGTGGCGCTGCACCGCGCGGTGCTCGAGCGCGGCGCGTTCCCGCTGCTGCGCCTCGACCCGCCCGCCCTCGAGGCCGACTTCTACCGCCACGCCCGGGACGGCCAGCTCGACCACGTCGCGCCGATCGAGCTGCATGAGGCCTCCACCGCCGACGCCTCGGTGCGGATCATGGCCCCGGCGAGCACCAATCCCCTGGCGGCCGTCGAGCCGGGGGTGGTGGCCCGTCGCGCCCGGGCGCTCGCACCGTGGCGCGAGGCGCAGAGCCACCGGCGCTGGGCGCTCACCATCTGGCCGACGCCGGCTCTGGCGCAGCAGGCCGCGCTGCCCGACCAGGCGTACGCCGACTTCGTGCGGCGGGCGCTCTTCCTCGACCAGCCCGACCCGGTGGCCGCCTGGGCCCGGCTGCGCGAGGAGCAGGGGCGCGTCATCGAGCGGCTCGCGCCGGCCCGCGAGGTGCGCATCGAGAGCGCCCGGACGGATCTGCGGCTGAACGTCGAGGGGCGGACCTGGGTCAACTCGGACGGGCGGCGCAACATGCCGAGCGGCGAGGTCTTCACCGGGCCGCACGAGCACTCGGCGAGCGGGCACATCCACTTCGACGTCCCGTCGAGCGCGCGGGGGGTCGAGGTGAGCGGTGTCGACCTCACCTTCCGTGACGGGGAGGTCGTCGCCGCCCGCGCGCACGTCGGCGACCAGCATCTCCAGGCCGCGCTCGCCACCGACCCGGGAGCCCGCTTCCTCGGGGAGCTCGGCATCGGCACCAACGCCGGGATCGACCGCGCGACCGGCTCGACGCTGCTCGACGAGAAGATGGCCGGCACGGTCCACCTCGCGCTCGGCCGCTCGTATCCGGAGACGGGCGGCGTCAACCAGTCGGCGGTGCACTGGGATCTCATCTGCGATCTGCGCAAGGGCGGCCGGGTCAGCGTCGACGGGGAGACGCTGATCGAGGATGGCCGCTTCGTCTGGGGATGAGGGGCGCCACCGGGGTGAGGCGGTGGGCGGCGGCCATCGCCCGGCCGAGCGCGCAGCGGCGACTTTTCAGTACGGTGTTTTGCGTGTCGGCGATCAAAACCTGTGAAGCGAGCTGACCCGGTGCGCCGCACGAAGATCGTCGCCACGATCGGCCCCGCGTCGCGCGACCCGGAGGTGCTCGCGCGGATGGTCGAGGCCGGCATGGACGTCGCCCGCCTCAACTTCTCCCACGGCGACCTCGAGCTGCACGCGGAGAACGCGGAGCGGGTGCGGGCGGCGGCCAGCGCCGCCGGCCGCCAGGTGGCGATCCTGCAGGATCTGCCCGGGCCCAAGCTCCGGGTCGGGGCGATCGAGAACGACTTCGCCGACCTCAAGCCCGGCGAGACGCTCGTGCTGATGTGCGGCTCGACGGCCGTGGGCAACGACCGGCAGCTGTCGGTCAGCTGGCCCGGCCTCGCCGAGGCGGTCGACGCCGGCGACGTCGTCTACCTGGCCGACGGCAAGATCCGCCTGCGCGTGAGCGCGGTGCGCACCGGCGACGGCGAGGTCGAGACGACGGTCGAGGTGGGCGGTGCCGTCGCCTCACGGCAGGGGCTCAACATCCCCGGCTCGACCCGGGGGCTCGAGGCGGTGCCCGCGGAGGACCTCGAGATGCTGCGCTTCGGGGAGGAGATCGGCGTCGATCTCGTCGCCCTCTCGTTCGTGCGCACCGCCGAGGACGTCACGACGGTGCGCCGGCACACGCGCCAGCCGCTGATCGCCAAGATCGAGAAGCCGCAGGCGGTCGAGGCGGCCGAGGACATCATCCGCGCAGCGGACTGCGTGATGGTCGCCCGCGGGGATCTCGGCATCGAGCTCCCGATCGAGGACGTGCCGCTCGCGCAGAAGCGCCTGCTCCGCCTGGCCGGCCAGCTGGCCCGCCCGTCGATCACCGCGACCCAGATGCTCGACTCGATGGTCTCCTCGCCGCGGCCGACCCGGGCGGAGGCCACCGACGTGGCGAACGCGATCTTCGACGGCACCGACGCGGTGATGCTCTCGCAGGAGACCGCGGTCGGCCAGTACCCGGTGGAGACCGTGGCGATGATGGCGGCGATCGCCGAGCACACCGAGGCGGGGCTGCCCTACCGCGAATGGAACGAGGAGCGCGTGCGGCGGGACGCGCGCGACCCGGCCTACACCGTCGCCTACAGCGCCTGCGCCGCCGCGCGCGAGCTGCATCTGGCGGCGATCGTCACGCCGACGCTCTCCGGCCGCTCGGCCCGGCTCGTCGCCTCGCACCGCCCGAACGTCCCGATCTATGCGCTCTCCCCGGGCCGCGAGACGGTGCGGCGCTGCGGGCTGATGTGGGGCGTGCGAGCGGCCTCGATGCGTCGCCACGAGGTGACCGAGGCGCTGATCGCCGACGCCGCCCGGCGGGTTGTCGAACTCGGCTGGGTCAAGCCCGGCCAGCGCGTGGCGATCACGGCCGGGCTGCCGAGCGGGCGTCCGGGCACGACCAGCCTGCTGCAGATCCAGCGGGTCTGACGGCGCCCGCGGACCCTCGGACATCCGTCCGCCGCGGTTGCCGGGGTGTCAAGACGGGGCGCACGCTGTGCGTCATGTCCTCCTCGGATCTCGCCCACCGACTGGCGGTCAGCGCCCCGGGCGTCCTCGAGCTCGGCATCGAGGCGGTGCGTCACGGGGCCACGCCGTACGCGGCCTCCTCCGCTCAGGCGGCCGCCGCGCTCGTGCAGCTGAGCGGGGTCTCGCCCGTGACGGTGGACGACGTCGAGGCGAGCGTGCCGCCGAACCTCGCGGCCGCGGCCTCGCTCGTCGCGCAGGTCGCGGCGAGCACCGCCGCCGGCAGGGTCGCGGCGGGCAGCCTCCACACGCTGCTGAACCCGAGCGTCGCGCTCGCCCTGACGTCGGAGTAGTCGCAACCCGCCGCTCACGTCGGAGCAGGCGCGGGCGGCTCAGGTGACGCTGCCGAGGGCGGCTCAGGCGCCGCTGCCGCGGGTGGCGTAGAAGGCCGCCTCCTGCTCCCCGAGCTCGGTCGCGGGCGGGTCACCGTAGTACCACTCGCGAGCGATGCGGTGGAAGTTCCCCCGTGCGCGCAGCTGCGAGATCACCGCCAGGGTGAGCACCTCCATGCGGCGCCCGAAGATGTGGTCGGGCGGCGCCGACTCGTGGCGGAGCTGCCCGAAGTACTCGGACCGCGGATCGCTCATGTCGATCAGCACCTGGGTCGCGTACTCCGGTGTCACCTCGATCGCCTCGTCGACCGTGTACCACGACGTCGCCGCCCGGAAGTGCTCGAGCACGCGGTCGGGATCGAACTTCTCCGGCTCCGGGAAGAACCCCACCTCGGTGCCGAGCCGCATGATCGTGTCCTTGTCGCCCTCGATCACGGCGCGGGCGATCTCCATCTCGAGCTGCACCGCCTCCACCGGCATCCGCTTGAACAGGCCGAAGTCGAAGAACGCCACCCGCCCGTCGGCGAGGAGCATCGAGTTCCCCGGGTGGGGGTCCCCGGAGAACTGGTGGTGGCGGTACATGCACCCGAAGTAGAAGCGGAAGAGGATCTCCCCCACGCGGTCGCGCTCCTCCTGGGGATAGGTCTTGATCTCCTCGAAGCCGATGTCGCGCACGAACTCGGTGACGAGCACCCGCTCCCGGGAGAGCGCGGTGACGACGTCCGGCACCACGATGAAGGGATGGCCGCGGTAGAGGCGCGCGAGGGTGCGCTGGTTCTGTGCCTCGAGCTCGTAGTCGAGCTCCTCCTCGATGCGGTGGCGGATCTCCTCGCCCACCGTCTTGGGATCGAGGCCGGGAGCGATGCGCTTGGCCAGGCGCAGGATCATGCCGAGGTTCTGCAGGTCCGCGCGCACCGCCGCCGCGACGCCCGGGTACTGCACTTTGACGGCCACCTCGCGGCCATCGTGCAGGCGGGCGCGGTACACCTGCCCGATCGAGGCGGCCGCGATCGGCTCCTCCTGGAACTCCGCGAAGGTCTCGTCGAGGGGGTCGTCGAGCTCCTGCTCGATCACCCGGCGCATCTCCCGGAAGGTGACGGTCGGCGCGGCGTCCCGCAGCCGCGCGAGCTTGCGCTGGAACTCGTCGCGGTGCTCCGGCGGAACGAGCCCGGCGTCGAGGAAGGAGAGCACCTGCCCCACCTTCATCGCGGCGCCCTTCATCGTCCCCAGCGCCGTGACGATCTGCTCGGCCGCCTCGAGGTTGCGCCGCTCGAGCGCGGCGTCGCGCCCCTCCCTCGTGCGCACCACGTTGGTGGCACGGGTGCTCGCCTGCCGCAGCGCCTGGCCGGCCGCGAGCCCGCCGATCTTCGCCGTGCGCCGAACCCGGGACTGGGGGATCTTGCCGCCGTCCGCCATCGCGTGATCCTCGTGACCGTGGGCCGCGCTAGACGCCGCCGGCCTCGACGCGCGACCCGGGCACGATGTCGTCGCTCCCGTCGGGCCAGCGCACCCACGCCTTGTGCCCGCCGTCGTAATCGTCGCCGAGCAGGATGAGGGTGGCCGGCGCTCCGAGCGCGGTGCACGGCCGGTCGCCCTCCGGATCGAGGCCGCGCCAGATGCGGACGAAGCGGTTGTGCTCGAGCTCCTCGCCGACCGTCGTCGGATCGGTGTGTCCTGGGTGGATCCGCGTCTGCGCCGGCAGCGTCAGCAGCGTCTCCATGATCGAGGCGCGGAGGTCCGCGTAGGTCGTGTGCCCGGGTGCCCGCACACCGCCGACCGAGCCTCGGAACAGCGTGTCCCCGGTGAACACGTCGGTGCCGTCGACGAGCAGCGAGACCATTCCCGCGGTGTGGCCGGGTGTGTGGAGGAGCTCGATCCTGAGCGATCCGACCTCGAGCGTCTCGCCGGGGCGCAGGTCGCCCGTCGCCGCGGGCACGAGCGCTCGCTCGGCGGGATGGATCAGCACCTGCGCGCCGGGATGGCGCGCGAGCACCTCGTCGAGCTCGGCCACGTGGTCATGGTGGTGGTGGGTGAGCAGCACGTGGGAGAGCTCGTACCCCGCCTCCTCGACCCGGGCCAGCAGCGGCGCGACCGGCCCGCCGGCGTCGATGAGCACGGCCCCCGGGCCCGCGTCGCCGGCGACGAGATAGGTGTTGGAGAGCCACTGCGGGCTCATCGAGCGCTCGATGATCACCTCACAGAGCGTAACCACTCGGTTGAAAGGCCCGCTGCGCCCGGTCGCGGTGGGGTAGGCTTTGCCGGGATGGCCCAGGACGGACGCAGCAAGATCGCCTACCTGCTCGAGCGGCTGGCCCAGGGCGTGGCCGCCCACGACCGGGAGAACCCCGGCCACCACACCTGGGGGATCGGCATGTCGCACTTCGACATCGAGCGGCTCGGCCTCGAGGAGGGTGAGCAGATCCTCCCCGGGATCGTCCTGCAGGCCGACGGCGGCGTCACCGGCGCCTTCCGCGTCCTCTGCGACGGCGATCACAATCGCGAGCAGGAGGAGGCCGAGGAGGAGGTTCTCGACGCGGTCGCCGACGAGGCGCGCGAGCTCGAGGTCGTCCGGCCCGGCGGCGGCCGCGGCGACGATGAGCGGGAGCTCCCGCCCCCGCTGCGACCGCCGTTCTGATCCCCACCCCGCCCCGCCGCGACCGCCGTTCTGAGCCCCGGTCCACCGTGAGGTGCCCCGGCCCGCCCGGGGGCGCCCCGGCGGGCTACCGTTTGCGGCGTGCCGCCCTCCGCCGAGATCCTCGCCCGCCGGCCCTGGTCCCCAGCCGACATTGAGACGGCCTGGCGAACCGAGCCGTTCCAGCCCGACGCGGCGGCGAGCGCCGAGGCCGACCGCCTGCTCGACCGGCTCCGCGAGCGCGGCTCCCCGAGCTACGACGGGTTCGCCGCGCGGATGGTCAGCTTCGAGGTCACCCCGACCGGCCTGCGGCTCGTCCTGCAGCCGATCCGCTGGGCGCTGCGCCTGCTCGCCGACGGCGCGGGGGACAGCGTCTCGGCGCTCTGCGTCGTGCGCGGCGCCGACGGCAGCTGGCTGGCCGGCCGCCGCGCCGGCTGGGTGGCGTCCTGGGCCGGTCGCTGGGCGCTCGGCGCCGGGGGGTCGGTCGAGGTCGACGAGAACCCGGCCGACACCCTCGCCCGCGAACTCGAGGAGGAGTGGGGGGTGCGCCCCGAGCGTCTCCGCGTCGAGGCGCTCCTGCGCCTCGACAACGGGATGGTGATGTTCGTCGGCCAGGCGTGGCTGCCCGCGGGCGCCGCGGTCCGTCCCGACGATGAGCACGATTCGTTCGCCTGGTGGCCGCCGGCGGTCGAGCAGTGGCCGTCCGAGGCCGACTCGCCGCTGCGCGGCATCGCCGCGTTGCTGGATGATCCGGTCAGCTGATGGCGTCCCCACCGACAACCAACGCGTTCACGCGCACGGTCACCCTCCATCGCCTGGAGGCGGTCTCCCTCTTCCACTCGTGCATCTACCTGGCGCTGCTCATCTGCGCCTTCGTGCTCGGCAACCCGGAGCCGGAGACGTTCATCCTCGGGCTCTCCCACGGACTGCTCTGGATCGGCATGTCGCTCGTCTGCATCGCCGCCGTGCGCTGGCGGATCCTACCGTTCTGGCTCGCGGTCACCGTCGCCGTCCTCGGCGGGCTCGGACCGTTCTTCGGCAGCGCCGGCTTCCTCTACGAGGCGCGCCGACGGGCCACGGGCTAACCTACGAAGAGAGAAGCGTCGATGGCCGTTGAGACAGGCACCTACCAGGTTGTGATGCCCGCGATGGGCGATTCTGTCGTGGAGGGCACCGTCCTCGAATGGCACAAGCAGGAGGGCGACTCGGTGCAGGCCGACGAGACGCTCGTGGAGATCTCGACCGACAAGGTCGACGCCGAGGTGCCCGCCCCCGTCTCCGGCACGATCGTCAAGCTCTATGCCGCCGAGGGCGACACGATCGGTGTGGGCGCCCCGCTCGCCGAGATCGCCCTTGCCACCAATGGATCGGGCGGGGAGCATGCGCCCGAGGACGACGCGCCCGCCGCCGAGGCCACGATCCTCGACATCGTCACCCCGGGCGGCAGCGAGAGCGTCACCGAGGGCACCATCCTCGCCTGGTCGGTGGGGGTCGGCGACCGCGTGAAGGACGGTGACACCGTCGTTGAGATCTCGACCGACAAGGTCGACATGGAGCTGCCCGCCCCGGCCGACGGGACGATCACCGAGATCCTCCACGAGGAGGGCGCGACCGTCGGTGTCGGCGAGGTGATCGCCCGCATGGCCGTGGGCGCGGGTGCCGCCGCGGCGGCCCCTCCCGCTGTCGGGCCGCCGCCCCCGAGCGCGCAGCCCGGCGCAGCCGCCCCGGCTCCCGCCGCTCAGTCCGCGCGCGCCGCGACCCCGGTCGCCCAGCGCGCCGCCGCGGCGCTCGGCGTCGACCTGCAGGGCGTGGCGGGCACCGCCCGGGGCGGACGGGTGACCAAGGACGACGTGCTCTCGGCCGCCGCCACCGTCGTCGAGCTGCCCGAGGGCGCCCAGAAGATCAAGGGCGGCGCCGCCGCGCTGGCCCGTTACATGGACGAGAGCCGCTCGATCCCGACGGCCACCTCCTTCCGCACGCTCACGGTGACCGCGCTCGATGCGCGCCGCCGGCAGCTGAAGGACGCCGGGCACCGCGTCTCCTTCACGCACCTGATCGCCTACGCGATCGCCCGGGCGGCCACCGAGGCGCTGCCGGTGATGGCGCACCACTTCGTCCAGTCCGGGGGGACGCCCTACCGCGTCGACGACGGGCAGGTCAACCTCGGCCTCGCCGTCGACGTCGAGAAGAAGGACGGCAGCCGCACCCTGATGGTGCCGGTGATCCGCGACGCCGGCCGTCTGGACTTCCGCGCGTTCCTCGACGCCTACAACGAGCTCGTCGAGAAGGCGCGGACCAACACGCTCAGCGCCGACGACCTCACCGGAGCGAACATCTCGTTGACCAACCCGGGTGGCATCGGCACCGTCGCCTCGGTGCCGCGCCTGATGGTCGGGCAGGGCACGATCGTCGCCACCGGCTCGATCTCCTACCCGGTCGGCCTCGAGGCGATCGGCGCCCAGATCGGCGCCGAGAAGGTCATGACGATGACCTCCACCTACGACCACCGCATCATCCAGGGGGCCGAGTCCGGCCGCTTCCTGAAGGTCGTCGAGGAGTACCTGCAGGGCGATCACGGCTTCTATGAGTCGGTCTTCAGCGCGCTCGGCGCCAGGCTGCCGCCGCTGCCCGCCCGTCCGGTGCCGGTGGCCGCCGCGCCGTCCACCCCGCCGGCTGCCGCTGGGCCAGCGGGCCCAGGGGCGGCAGCCGCAGTTCCCAGCGAGGAGCTCCTGCAGGCGGTGCAGGCCTCGACGTCGGTGCTGAAGGCCTACCGCATGCACGGGCACCTCGCCGCACGGCTCGACCCGCTCGGGCGGGCCGCCTCGGGCGATCCGGCGCTCGATCCGGCCAACGTCGGGCTCACGGCCGAGCTGATGGCGCAGATCCCCGCCCGGATCCTGCGGACGTACGTGCCGGGGGCGACCCTCGCCGAGGCGCTCCCGCACCTGCGGGAGACCTACTGCGGCCCGATCGCCTACGAGATCGAGCACATCGCCTCGCATCGCCAGCGGCTCTGGCTGCGCGAGGCGATCGAGTCGGGCACCTACCGCCAACCGCTCTCCGCCGAGGAGCAGAAGCAGCTGCTCGCCCGCCTGACGGCCGTCGACTCGTTCGAGCGCTTCATGGGCCGGGCGTACCTCGGCGCGAAGCGGTTCTCGGTCGAGGGGCTCGACATGACCGTCCCGATGATCGACGAGATCATTCGGCTCGCCGGGGAGCACGGCGCGCGCGAGGTCGTCGTCGGCATGGCCCATCGCGGCCGGGTCAACGTGCTCGCGCACAACCTCGGCCGCTCGTACGAGTCGCTGTTCGCCGAGTTCGAGGGCGCCAACACGCTCGACGCGATCACGACGATCCCGGACGGCGGCACCGGCGACGTCAAGTACCACCACGGCGCCTCGGGCACCTTCCAGCTGCCCGACGGCGAGTCGCTCGTCGTGCGGCTCGAGCACAACCCGAGTCACCTCGAGTTCGTCGCGCCGGTCGTCTCCGGGGCCACCCGCGCCGCCCAGACCAATCGCCAGGGCGCTCACGCCAGCCAGGACACGAACGCGGCCGTGCCGATCGTCCTGCACGGGGACGCCTCCTTCCCCGGGCAGGGGGTCGTGGCCGAGACGCTCAACCTGCAGGCGCTCGACGGGTACACCGTCGGCGGGACGATCCACATCATCCAGAACAACCAGGTCGGCTTCACCACCGACCCCGAGGATTCCCGCTCCACCACGTACGCCTCGGATCTGGCCAAGGGCTTCGACGTGCCGATCATCCACGTCAACGCCGACGACGTCGCGGCGTGCATCGCCGCCGTGCGTCTCGGCTTCGCCTTCCGTCGCGAGTTCGGTCACGACGTGATGATCGACCTCGTCGGGTACCGCCGCCACGGCCACAACGAGGGCGACGAGCCGCTCTACACGCAGCCCGAGATGTACGCGATGGTGAAGGCGCACAAGCCCGTCCGTGATCTGTTCGCCGAGCAGATGATCGCGGCCGGTGTCATCACCGAGGCCGAGGACAAGGAGCTCGCGGACGCCTCGTGGGCGCTCCTGACCGAGCATCACAACCGGCTCAAGGAGCGGCTGGCCGCGGCGCGTGATCACGTGGGCGAGCACGCCACCGGCGAGTACAAGGTCGACAGCGCCGTCGCGCACGAGGTCAACACGGCCGTCGACGAGGAGAAGCTCCGCATCCTCAACGAGGAGCTGCTCGCCGTACCGGAGGACTTCGAGGTCAACCGCAAGCTGGCCGGCCAGCTGGCCGAGCGACGCAAGGCGTTCGGGCCCGAGCGCGGCGGCATCAACTGGGCGCACGCCGAGGCGCTCGCCTTCGCCAGCCTGCTGAACGAGGGGATCCCGCTGCGGCTCACGGGACAGGACAGCGAGCGCGGCACCTTCAGCCAGCGCCATCTCGTCCTGCACGATGCGCGGACCGGACGCGAGCACAGCGCGATCCAGCATCTCCCCGGCGCCCTGGCCACCATGGAGCTGCACAACAGCCCGCTCTCCGAGATGGCGTGCATCGGCTTCGAGTACGGCTACTCCCAGGAGGCGCCCGAGACCCTCGTGATGTGGGAGGCGCAGTTCGGGGACTTCGCCAACGGCGCCCAGGTGATGATCGACCAGTTCATCGTGGCCGGCCTGGCGAAGTGGGGCCTCACCTCGCGGCTCACCCTGCTGCTCCCGCACGGCTACGAGGGCGCCGGTCCCGAGCACTCCTCGGCCCGCCTCGAGCGCTTCCTGCAGCTCGCCGCGGAGGGCAACATCCGCGTCGCGAACCTCACGACGCCCGCCCAGTACTTCCACCTGCTGCGCCGCCAGGCCCGCATCGCCCAGCAGCGGCCGCTCGTGATCATGACCCCGAAGAGCCTGCTGCGCCTGCCGGCCGCCGCCTCGCACGTGGAGGACCTGGCCTCCGGCCGCTTCCTGCCGGTGCTGCCGGAACCCGGCGTCAACCCGGAGCAGGTGGAGCGACTGCTCCTGTGCAGCGGCAAGATCTACTACGACATCATCGGCAACCCGCTGCGAGCCGAGACGCCCGGGGTGGCGATCGGCCGGGTCGAGCTGCTCTACCCGTTCCCCGAGGAGGAGATCCTCGCGCTGATCGACCGCTACCCGAAGCTGCGGGAGGTCGTGTGGGTGCAGGAGGAGCCGCGCAACATGGGCGCCCGCGCGCACATGTCGCCGCGGCTGCAGCAGATCCTGCCGGAGCGGTTGCGCTTCGGCTACGTCGGCCGCCCCGAGCGTGCGGCCTCCGGCGAGGGGTATCCGGCAGCGCACGCGCGCGAGCAGAACCGCATCGTCGTCACCGCCCTGGACCTGGCGCGGCCGATCTCGCAGTACCCGCTGGCGAACCCGGGCAACCGCTGAGGCCGGGCGGGGCCGGGGTCGGGCGACCGGTCGCGCTACGTCGAGGTCACCGCGAGCTGGAACGCATTGCCCGCGCTGTCCACGGCGATGCAGCGGCTGGTCGTCGGGCAGGCGACGGAACTGAGCGCCTGCGCACCGGGCACGTGCTGCAGCTGAACGGAGGCGGAGGTGCCGCTCGCAGCGCTCCCGATCGAGCCGCCGACGGCGTTGCCGCCGCGGTCGACGGCGACGCAGACACCGGTGCGCTTGCAGCTGATCGCCGCGAGCGACCCACCCGGATCCACGGCGAGCGTCGTGAGGGAGAACGCCGCGGGGGTCCCGGCGGCGAGGGGGTCGAACGCGATCAGGTTCCCGAGGGTGTCGACCGCGGCGCACAGGTGCGCGCCGGGGCACGAGACGCCGTCGAGCTCGCTGTCGGAGCCACCCGACGGCGCGTTCAGGCCGACCGCTGGATCGATGCGGTAGCGCCCGAGCGGGCGGCCCGTCCGGGGCTGGAAGGTGTACTCGTACCCGGCGTCGTCGAGCGCCGTGCACTGGGTGGCGGACGGGCAGGCGAGCGCGGTGAGCCGCTCGTCGCCGTCCACCTTGATCTGGGCGCGCAGTCTGCGGCCGCTCACCGGGTCATAGGTGATCGCGTCGCCGAAGCTGTCGACGGCCACGCACTCGACGCGCGACGGGCAGCGCACTGCGACGAGCCCCTCGCCCGTCACCGGCTCCAGCCGCACCGGCGCGGTGGGATGGGGCGTGAGCGGGTCGAAGGCGTCCGCGCTCTGGAAGTCGATGCCCACGCACGCGCGGGTGCTCGCGCACCAGAGCCCGTCGATCATGAGGCCGCGCCCCGTGAACAGCGTGCGGGTCACCGGGCGTCGGAATCGGAGCGGGTTGAACGTGAGCTCCTGGGTGCCGGCGGTCGCGACACAGACCGACGCCGAGGGACAGGCGACCGCGCTGAGCGCGCGGCCGGGGGCCACGGCGAGCTTCCCCGGCAGGGGCGTCAGGGCGGCCTGTGCGGCACCGGCCGTCAGGGCCATCGCCATGGCGGCCGCGCCGAGCGCGCCCGTGAGCCACCTGCGGACGGTGGGCCGGTGTGGTGGGTGCGGGCACGGCATCCTGGCACCATATCCGGGGAGGTGGCGGGGTGCCTATGCTGAGGCCAATGATCTGGATCCAGGGTCGGATCACGCTCGCCCCCCGGCCGCGTGGGTTCCATCTCATCACCCGCGACATCCTCGACGGCATCGAGGGTCTCGGCCGGATCCGGGTCGGGCTCCTGCACCTCCTGATTCAGCACACCTCGGCGTCACTGACGTTGAACGAGAACGCATCGCCCGACGTGCGCCGGGACTTCGAGTCCTGGTTCAACGATGCGGTCCCCGAGCAGGCGGGCTTCTGGAGCCACACCCTCGAGGGGTCCGATGACATGCCGGCGCACATCAAGGCCTCGCTGCTCGGGCCATCCCTGACCCTTCCGTTGGCCAGTGGCCGGCCGGCGCTCGGCACCTGGCAGGGGATCTACCTGTGCGAGCACCGCGAGCATGGCGGGCCGCGGTCGATCGTCGCCACCGCCTGGGGTGAGGGCTAGTCCGAGCCTGGAGATCGGAGCTGCGCCGTGCGCGGCCGACGCGCTCGGCGGCTCGGCGCGGGCCGTGGGATCTACCGGCCGCGCCAGACGGGCGGGCGCTTCTCGGCAAACGCCGTCGCGCCCTCGTGCGCGTCCTGCGAGGCGAAGATGGGCTGCCAGATCGGGGCCTGGCGCTCGAACGCCTCGCTCTGGGGCCAGTCCACCGACTCGCGGAGGATGCGCTTGCTGCCGGCCAGCGCGAGCGGGCCGTTGGCCGCGATGGCTGCCGCGAGTTCGAGCGCGCCGTCGAGGGCGGTGCCCGGCTCCGTCACGCGGTTGACGAGACCGAGGGCGTGTGCGCGCTCGGCGGTGATCGGATCGCCGGTCAGCGCCAGCTCATTGGCCACGTTGCGCGGGAGCATCCGTGGCAGGCGCAGCAGCCCACCGCCCGCCGCCACCAGCGAGCGCTTCACCTCCGGAATGCCGAGCCGGGCACCGCTCGCGGCCACGATCAGGTCGCAGGCGAGCGCGATCTCGAGACCCCCGGCCACCGCGAAGCCCTCGATCGCCGCGATCAGCGGCTTGTCGCCGACGCGCTCGGTGATCCCGGCAAAGCCGGATCCCTCGACCCAGGGCGTCTCGCCCGCGGCGAACGCCTTGAGGTCCATGCCGGCGCAGAAGAAGCCACCGGCTCCGGTGACGATCCCGACGGCGAGCGACGGGTCGCTCTCCAGCTCGTCGAGGGCGCTCGCCAGGCCGCGGGCGAGCTCAGCGTTGACGGCGTTGCGCTGCTCGGGGCGGTTCAGCGTGATCACCAGGACGCGCTCGCGGCGCTCGGTGAGAAGGGGAGCGGTGTCGGTCATGCCGCAAACAGTCGCAGCTCCGGCTCACGTTCGCCACGCAGCACCGCCAGATCCACCTCGACACAGGCGATGCCGCGCGCCTCGGCGAGCACCCGCGCCTGGGGCTTGATCGTCTGGGCGGCGAGGACGCCCCGGCAGCCCGCGAACTGCGCGTCGGCGCGCAGGCGCTCGAGGTAGCGGGTGATCTGCTCGACCGACTCGATCGTGGCGACACGCTTGATCTCGACCGCGACCCAGCCGTCCTCGCCGTCCCGGCACATCAGGTCGACCGGCCCGATGTCCGTGGGCCATTCGCGCCGCACCAGGCGCAACCCCTCCCCGCACCAGTGCGGTTGCTCGGCCAGGAGCTCCTGCAGGTGGGCCTCGACGCCGTCCTTGGCCAGCGCGGCGTCGTCATCCGGCACCCCCATGGCGTGCGTCACATCCGAGAGGATCTCCGTCAGCGTGATCTCGAGCCGATCCTCGCTGCGGCCCGCATGCTTGCGGACCGTGATCCGCTCCGGGGGCTCCCCGTCCTGCTCGATCACCGTCGGCGGCGTCATCCAGTTCAGCGGCTTGACACTAGACCCCCCACCATCGGCCCACAACATGACTGTTCCGTCGGCCTTAATCATGATGAGCCGGGTGGCCTCCGGCAGCAGGGTGTCGAGCCGCCCGCTATAGGTAGCGGAGCAGCGGGCAACGATGAGGCGCATCGGATCCTCAAGGCTACGCGTGCTCTGGACGACGTGCGGCACGAGCCCGGCGTTCTCTGTATCCGAACCTCGCCATTACGAAGTTTGGATGCAGAGAACGGGTGCGCTCGGGTACAGCGACCTGCGCTCAGCCGGCGTCGTGCCGGTGCCGCTCGAGCTCGGGCGGCACCGGCACGGGGCCGGCCGTCCGGGTACAGCTGCCGGAGGAGCTCGGGCGTCATCTCCAGGGTGTTGGCGGCCTCGACCGGCGTGCCGACGACGAGCCACAGGACATCCTGCGGCGTGTCGTTGAACACCGGCGGACCGTGTCGGGCTCGACCAGCACGGCGGGGAGCCGCGGCAGTGTCAGCAGCTCCGCCTCGATGCGCATCCGACCCGTTCCGTCGACCACGGGTACAGCTCGTGCTGGCTGACGTGACGGTGCCGGGTGGAGGCCTGGCCGGGCCTCAGGCGCCGGAGGCGGGCGCCGAGCCGGTCGGAGCCGAGCTGCCTGCCGAGGTCAGTGCTCTTCACGGACATCTGGTTGGACGGTCGCCAGAAGGCGTCCCCTGACGCAAGCACCCGGTACCCCATCAGCTCACCGCCCGTCGTTGGGTCGGCACAGCGATGGCGCGAGCACCAGGGCGCCCGCACCCCAGTGTCCACCCCGCTACCCCGCGGGAACGGGCGACACCGTGCTCAGGCTCGCACGTGCTCGAGGTCGCCGGCCGAGGTCAGAGGCCGCTCCGAGGTCAGAGGCCGCTCCGAGGTGAGAGGCCGCTCCGAGGTCAGGGGGCGAGCTCCCACAGCCGTCGGTAATAGCTGGTCCGCACCGGGTCGAGCTCCACGCCGTAGGCCGCGAGCAGCTCGCGCTCGTAACCCGGTCCGTAGTTCCATTCCAAGCTCCAGGTGGCTACGGCCAGATCCGCCCAACGGTCCGCGGGTCCGAGCGAGCCGAGGTCGACGTGTCCGGTCGGCCGCCCATCGTCACCGATCAGCGTGTTCGGTGCGCACGGGTCGCCGTGGCACACCACGAGCCGGTCGACACTGGGCCGGCCCCCGATCTGGATCCGGGGGTTGGAGCCGCCTTCGGGGGCCGACCAGTGGGTGAACGGGCACCCGTCCAGCGGGAGGCGATCGTGCAGGTGGCGCAGGCCAACACCGATCGCACGTGCGGCCGAGGCCGGTTCCGCACGCCAGACATCCGACACGGCGGACTCTCCGGGCAGGGCGGCGGTGACGAGCCATTGCCCGGCGCGGTCGGACCCCTGCTGGAGGACGGTGGGCACGGTGACGTACTGGGACGCCCACCGCAGCCGAGCCGCCTCGGCTCCGAGATCCGGTCCCTCCGGTGGGCTCCATTTGATGAAGCGTGGCCGGGCGGCATCGTCCACCCTGAAGGTGATGCCGCCGAGCTGGTTCACCCAGACGGCTGCGGTCGGACGCCCGCCGGCGAGCCGACGTACGACCTCGGGACGAGCGATCGCGGAGCGGGGAGGTCCCGCGAGCTCAGGCCCGGACACGGCTCGAGCGGGGAGGTCGTCCGATGATCAGCCGAGGCTAGCGGGCGACCGCACGGCACCGGACCTCCACCGGAACCCCGGGGTCGCGCATCCCACCCGGTCGCCGTCCCGGCGGCACGGGAGTCAGCGGCGATCCGGGCGGGCGACACGCCGGTGATCCCGCTGGCCGGCGTGTCGGGTGCGCAGCAGCTCACCCTGACCTGCTCAATGTGGCAATGATCGCGGCGCTACTGCACATTGCTACGAGGTGCACGGATTCGCGCGCGTTGGAGGCAATGTGCGGGGAGAGTGCGCACGTTGCCACGTTGAGCAGGTCGAATCGCGGTCAGGCCCCCGGGGGGCCCGACCCGCAGCTCCGGCCTCGGCGCACCCCGCCTCGGTCCGCGGCGAGCTCCCGGCGGGCGCATCCGGCGGCGACCACCCGGCTGGCGAGAGCCGCGGCGGTGCTCCTCCCGGGCCGGGCGGCGTGGACATGATCTCCGCACCCGACCGAGGAGCACTCGCCCGTCCGCCCCCGTCCCGCTGACATCGCGGATAGCCTCCCGGGATCATGTACCTGCCCAGGCATCTGCGGGCCGACGACGCCGAGACGGCGCGACTGCTCAGTGGCCTGCGCGCCGCCGACCTCGTCACCGCGACGACGGAGGGCCTGTTCGCCACCTTCCTGCCGCTCATCCATGCGCCGGCGCCGGACGGGTTCGGCCGGTTGCTCGGCCACGTGGCCCGTCGCAACGAGCACTGGCGGCTGTCGCCCGTCGGGGAGTCGCTGGTGATCGTGCATGGCCCCGACGCGTACATCACGCCCGCCTGGTACGAGACCAAGACGACGACCGGCCGGGTCGTGCCGACGTGGAACTACGTGATCGCCCACCTGTACGGCGAGCTGGTGGTGCACGACGACCCGACCTGGCTGGAGGCGGTCGTGCGTGCCCTGACGGACCGTCACGAGGCGACGCGCCCGGAGCCCTGGAGCGTCGACGACGCGCCGCGACCCTACATCGAGGCGCAGCTGCGGGCGATCGTCGGCGTGGAGCTGCGCATCAGCCGAATGGAGGTCAAGGCCAAGCTCGAGCAGGGCGAGCCGGCCGCGGACATCGACGGGGTGATCGCCGGGCTCCGCGCCGAGGGCGAGGACGCGTCGGCGGACGCGATGAGCCGAGCCCGCCGTCGGTAGGGAGCGGCCGCGCCTGCCCTCGAACGTTGTCGGGAGGTCAGCGCGCGCAGACGGCTAGGACGTTCCCGTGATGGTGAGGACGGCCATCGCCGCGGCGATCGCGAGGGGCGCCGAGGCCAGCCCGAGCCGAATCGCCGACCCGAGCGCGGGATGGGCGTCCGCCGTGCGCGCCGAGCGCCACCACAGCACCCAGGCGAGGGAGCCGGTGACGAACAAGTTGGGGCCGATGTTCAGTCCGACGAGCAGCGAGTACGGGTGCACGAGCGCTCGCGCCGAGAGGAGCGAGGCGGCCGGCAGGTTGTTGACCACCACCGTGGAGCCCGCGGCGACCGCCGCCGTCGTCCAGGGCCCGAGGTGGCTCAGGAGCGAGTCGGGCGCCGACCAGGCGCGGCCGAGCGCGCCGAGCGAGACGGCGACCCCGAACAACCCGATCAGCACGGGTAGGCCGAGCACCTCCAGGCCGGCCCTCAGCGTGGCGCGTGAGGGACCCAGCCGCAGGACGAGCGCGAGCACTCCGACCGCGGCGACCGGCAACGCCGCGTCGGGCAGGGCGACGACGAGGACGGTGGCGGCGATCACCGCCGCGGCGCCCCAGCGCAGGCGGGGGCGCGTCGCGTCACCCGCGGGGGCCACCGTCGCCCGCAGGTCGCGGTGATGCCACAGCGCGATCACCGCGGCGGTGACGATCACCGACGCGAGCCCGGCGGGGGCCATCCGCCGGAAGAACGCTCCGCCGCTGAGATGCGCGTGGCCGAGGACGATCAGGTTCGTGAGGTTCGATCCGGGCAGGATCAGGGAGCCGGCGTTCGAGAGCAGGATGCAGGCGTAGAGCAGCGGCGCCTCGCCCTCCCCGCGTGTGCGTGCGGTGTAGACGAACAAGGGCGTGAGGAACGCCACCGACGTGTCGAGGTTGAGCAGCGCGGTGACGATCGCAATCAGCAGCACGGCGCCCGCGTAGAGGAGCACGCCGTTGCGCGCGCGCCGGGCCAGCAGCTGTCCCGCCGCGAGGAAGAGGCCATCCGCCTCGCTCACGAGCCCGACGAGCAGGAGCCCGGAGACGAGCACGAACGGCGGCCAGTCCTGCGCGGCGGCCGCGGCGGCGCCGCCCGGGCTCAGCGCCAGGGCCACGGCGAGCGCGAGCAGGCCCGCTCCGCAGAGCACCCAGGTCCCCCGCTCACGCGCCGCTGTCACGACGCGGTGGCTACCCTGCTCGCCCGACCTGTGCGCGGGCGCGCCGACCGATGCCGGCAACGGGCGCTACCGCCGCCCGCCCACCGGTTCGGGCTCGCGCTCCTCGGTGACCGGTGCCGGGAGGGCCCGCGCCGGGGAGCGGCCCTCGATGTTCAGCTCGGGAAGGCGCCGATCCAGCCAGCCGGGCAACTTCCAGGTCGTGTCCCCGAGCAACTGCAACGTCGCCGGGAGCATCACGCAGCGGACCACGAGCGCGTCGAGGAAGACGGCGATGGCCAGGCCGAAGCCGAACTCCTTGATCGAGCGTTCGTCGCCGAGCATGAAGGAGAGGAAGACGCAGACCATGATCGCGGCGGCCGCCGTGATCACGCGTCCGGTGAAGGCGATGCCGTCGGCGACCGCCTCGGAGGGGTCGCCGCGGTGCACCCACTCCTCGCGGATGCGCGAGACGAGGAAGACCTCGTAGTCCATCGAGAGGCCGAAGACGACCGCGAACATGATCACCGGGATCCATGGCTCGATCGGTCCCGGGGTGACGCCGAACAGGCTCGAGCCCCAGCCCCACTGGAAGACGGCGACCGTCGCGCCGAGCGCGCCCCCGATGCTGAGCAGGTTCATGACGGCCGCCTGGAGCGGAATCACGAGCGACCGGAAGATCACCAGCAGGAGCAGTGCGGAGAGCACGACGACGAGGCCGATGAACAGCGGCAGCTTCGCGGAGAGCACGTGCGAGAAGTCGATCGAGCCGGCGGTGAAGCCGCCGAGGGCGATCCCGACCCCGGTCCGCCGTGACACCGAGGGGAAGACGGTGTCCCGCAGCCGGTGGACGAGGGCGGTCGTCGCGCGCGCCTGCGGAGCGGAGCCCGGATAGGCCTCGAACACGGCCACGCGGCCGGAGGCGGCGGTCCGGACGGGGGAGACCGCCACGATGTCAGGCGTGGCCCGCACCGCCCTGACGACGGCAGGGGCCGCGGCGAGGTTCCCGCCGTTGGGCGGCGTCACCGCGACGAGCAGCGGTCCGTTGAAGCCCGCGCCGAAGCCCTCGGCGAGCAGGTGATAGGCGAGGTAGGAGGTGGTGTTGCTCGGATCGTTGCCGGCGTCGGAGCTCTCGAGGCGCAGCGCGAAGAACGGCACGATGCAGGCGGCCATCACGGCGAGCGACACGAGCGCCAGGGACCTCGGCCGGGCCTGCACGATATGGCTCCAGCGCCGCCACGCGGGGTCGTGATGCTCGATGCCCGCCGGCTCGGCGGCCCGGCGGCGAGCCGACCGCGACGGCCGCGCGATGCGCTCGCCGAACCGGGAGAGCAGCGCCGGGACGAGCGTCAGGGACGCGGCGAGGACGAGCAGCACGGCGAGCACCGAGGCGATCGAGAGGCCGTACATGAACGACACGCCGGTCGCGAACATCCCGAGCAGGGCGATGATCACCGTTGTCCCGGCGAGCAGGATGGCCCGGCCGGAGGTGTCCATCGCCTCGTTCACGGCGGCCTCCACGTCCTTCAGGCGCACATAGCTCTCGCGGAAGCGGGTGACGATGAACAGGGCATAGTCGACACCGACGCCGAGGCCGATCATCAGCGCGAGCTCCGGCCCGACGTTGGAGATGCTCGAGACGCGGGTGGCGAGGCCGATCAACGCGACACCGGTGATCAGGCCGAGGCCGGCCGTGAGCAGGGGCAGCCCGGCCGAGACGAGGGAGCCGAAGGTGATGAGCAGGATGACCATCGCGGCGATGACGCCGACGAATGTCGCCGGGCCGATGTTGAAGCCCTCCGCCTGCTCGATCACCTGGCCGCCGGCCGCCACCTGCAGCCCGGGGACGCGCAGCGCCTTGACCTGGGCGATCACCGGTTTGCCGGTCGTGTCGGGGAGCAGGTTCGCGCGCTTGGTGTAGTTGATGGTGGCGAAGGCGACGTGGCCGTCGCGGGAGACCTCGACCCGTCCGGCCGCGGAGTACGGGCTGATCACGTCGACGACCGCCGGGTCGCGGCGAACCTTGGCGAGCAGGCCGTTGATCGCCGTCCGCACGACCGGCGCGTCGTAGCGGCCCCGCGCGTAGCGGAAGACGATCGTGTCGACGTCGCCACCCTGGCTGGGGAACTCGCGGGTGAGCAGGTTCGTCACCTGCTGGGACTGGGTGCCGGGCAGGCTGAAGTTCGTCGCGTAATGACGCCCGACGGCATTCGCGATCAGGTTCGCGGCCACGGCGAGGATCAACCAGCCCACGACAACCCAGCGGCGGTGGGCCATGCACCAGCGACTCAGACCGACCATGCTTCGGCGCCTCCTGCGGGAGAGAGATCAGGCGTTGACGGGTGATCGCACCGGGACGGATCGAGCCCCGTCGCGGGCGCGCCCCTGACTGTACCACCCTCCCGGTGTTATTACTGAGTGCTAGCTCAGACAGTCGGTGAGCAGACGGCCGGTGAGGTCTCGACCGAGGCTCACCCGACCGAGGCTCACCGCGCGAACACGACCTCGTCCGCCGCGACGACCGCCCCGGCCCGCCCCGGCGCGGTCTGGTAGCGCCAGTACAGGTTCGTGTGGGCGATCACCTGGTCGGGCGGTGGCGCCCCGTAGGCCGACAGGTCGCTCGTCGTGTGCGCGTCGCCGACGAGCGTCGCGTCGTAGCCGCGCACCAGCGCGCCGTGCAGCGTCGAGCGGATGCACTGATCGGTCTGGGCTCCGGCGACGACGAGGTGGCCGACCGCCCGCGCGGCGAGCAGCTCCTCGAGCTCGGTCTCCTCGAACGAGTCGCCGTAGTGCTTGGCCACGAGCGGCTCGTCCTCGCGGCGGTTCAGCTCGGGCACATATGCCCCGGCCTCGGAACCCTCGGGCAGCTCCGCGTCGACGTGCTGGACCCAGATCACCGGGACGTCCGCGGCGCGGGCGCGGTCGACGAGCGAGCCGATCCGGGCGACGACGGCGTCGCGTTCATGGGCGTCCGCGACGACGCCGTTCTGGACATCGATCACCAGCAGGGCGGTGTTCGCGCGGTCGGGGAGCGTCGTCATGGTGCCTCCTGCGTCGTCGATGGATGATCCGACTGTACGCCAGCGCCCGCGGGGCGGATCGCGCGACGCCGCACGCTCTGGCAAGCTGGGCAGGTGAGCGTCGCGGCCCCGTCCGCCCCGTCCACCGAGATCGTCTCGGTGCAGAACCTCAAGGTGCGCTACGGCGACACCATCGCGGTCGACGACGTGTCGATCTCGATCCGGCGCGGCGAGATCTTCGGCATTCTCGGCCCCAACGGCGCGGGCAAGACGACCACGGTCGAGTGCATCGCCGGCCTGCGCCGGCCCGATGACGGCGTCATCACGGTGCTCGGACTCGATGTCCACGCGCACGCGCGCGAGCTGCGCGAGCGGGTGGGGGTGCAGCTGCAGACCAGCGAGCTGCCGGACAAGATCCAGGTGCGCGAGGCGCTCGAGCTGTTCGCGTCCTTCTACGCCGACCCGATGGACCCGGCGGAGCTGCTGTCCCTCCTACGGCTCGAGGAGAAGGCCACCACCCGCTACGTGAACCTGTCCGGCGGGCAGCGCCAGCGCCTCTCGATCGCCCTCGCCCTCGTCGGTCGACCCGAGCTCGCCATCCTCGACGAGCTGACGACGGGCCTTGACCCGCAGTCGCGTCGCGAGACCTGGCGGCTGATCGAGGGGATCCGCGACGAGGGCCTGACCGTCATCCTCGTCACCCACTTCATGGAGGAGGCCGAGTACCTCTGCGACCGCGTTGCGCTGCTGCATCACGGGCGGGTGCGAGCCACCGACACCCCGGCCAACCTCGGCGCCGGCCTCGGCCAGCGGATCAGCTTCCGCGCCACCCCGGAGCTCGACCTCACCGCCCTGCGCGCCCTGCCCGAGATCCGCGCCGTCAGCGAGCAGGGCGGCCGGCTCGTGATCGAGGGCACGGGGGACCTCGTCGCGGCGGTGATCGGTGAGCTGGTGACCCAGCGGGTCGTGCCCGAGCAGACCCGGGTCGAGCAGTCGACGCTCGACGACGCCTTTGTCGCGCTGACGGCGCAGGCGGATGCCGAGCTCGCCACGGCGCAACCGGCGAGGGCGGCGTGAGCGCGCTCGCCCGAACCGCGGAGAACCAGCCGCCGAAGCAGCGGCGAGGCGGCTTCCCGAGCCTGCTCGCCGTCGAGTTCCGCCTGCTGCGGCGCGAGCCGATGATCCTCTTCTGGGCGCTCATCTTCCCGGTCGGCCTGCTGGTCGTGCTCGGCTCAGCCACCTCGAACCGGCACCCGCACGCGCTCGGCGGGCTGCGCTTCATCGTCGTCTACACCCCCGTGCTGATGACGTTCACGCTGACGCTGCTGTCGCTCAGCGCGATGCCCGCGACGCTCGCCTCCTACCGGGACAAGGGCTACCTGAAGCGCCTCTCCACGACGCCGATCGGGGCGCCTCGGCTGCTCGCCGCACAGCTCACGCTCGTCGTCGGGCTCGCCGGCAGCGTGGTCGTCCTGATCATGCTCGTCGCGCACTTCGCCTTCTCGGTGCCGCTGCCCAGCGAGGTGGTCGGTTTCATCCTCGCCATCCTGCTGACGATGGCGGCGATGGCGGCTCTCGGGCTGCTGATCGCCTCCCTGGCCTCGAGTCAGCGGGTCGCGGGCGCGATCGGCGGCATCCTGTTCTTCCCGCTGATGTTCTTCGCCGGCCTCTGGGTGCCGCAGCAGTCGATGAGCCCCGTGCTGCGCACGATCAGCCAGTACACGCCGCTCGGAGCGGCGGTGCCGTCGATCACGAACGCCGACTTCGGCCGATGGCCGGGGACGACCCACCTGGTCGTGCTCGCCGCCTACGCCGTCATCCTGCTGCGGATCTCGATTCGCTTCTTCCGCTGGGATCGCTGAGCACGGCCCGCTCGCCGCTGCTTCGCGGGCCTGGACCGGCGGAGGCGGCCGACGCTACTTCGGGGCGATCCACTTCAGGCGGTCGTCGTCGGGCCGCCCGAGCAGGTCGACCTCGCCCTCGCCGTGCAGGGCCCGGCGCAGGCGCAGGTACTGCGCGACCTGGGCGACGTCATGCACGCGCACGATCTGCGCGCCGAGGCTGACGCCGAACTCGAGCGCGGCGATGGTGCCGGCGAGGCGGTCCTCGGGCAGCGCCCCCGAGAGCATGCCGATGAAGTACTTGCGGGAGACGGCGAGCAGGATGGGGCGCTCGAGCGCGGCGAGGTCGCGCAGGTGGCGGAGGACCTCGATGCTCTCCTGCGGGGCCTTCGCGTAGTCGAGCCCCGGGTCGAGCAGGATCTGCTCGGCGGCGACCCCGCGCTCGGTGGCCAGGGTGATCCGCTCGCGCAGGAACTCGAGGACGTCGCCCACCGGGTCCTCGTAGGTCGGGAAGTTGCGCTGCTTCGGGGCGGCGCGCGTGTGCATCAGGACGAGGCCCGCGCTGGTCCGGGCGGCGATGTCCGCCACCGCCGGGTCGAGCAGGCCGCTCGTGTCGTTGATCAGCGCGGCGCCGGCGTCGACGGCGGCGGCGATCGTGTCGGCGCGCCAGGTGTCGATCGAGACGAGCACGTCGTGGTCCGCGAGCGCGCGCACCAGCGGGCAGAGCTGGTCGATCTCCTCGGCCACGGGGATCGGCGCGGTGTCGGTGCGGCCGGACAGGACGCCGATGTCGATGATCCCCGCCCCGGCCGCGACGAGCTCGAGCCCGCGCTCCACCTGCTGCTCGAGGCTCTCGAAGGTCCGCGAGTCGGCCACCGAGTCTCGGCCGATGTTGAGGATGCCCATCACCACCGGTTCGCCGGCGGGCAGGTCGAGCGTCGTCCGGGGCAGCTGCAGGCGCATCAGCGCAGACCGTAGCGGAGGAAGAGGAAGCCGTCGTCTGTGGTGGCGGCGAGCAGCTCGAGCTCGATGTCGAGCTCGGCGGGAGGGTTGAGCAGCGGCAGCTGGCGGTCGTCGCCCACGATCCGCGGCGAGAGGCAGAGGACGAGCTGGTCGATCAGGCCCTCGGCCACGAGTCGGCCGAGCAGCGTCGGGCCGCCCTCGCACGCGATCGGCCGGTCGGGGTGGCGGGCGCGGAGCTCGCCCAGCAGCTCGGGCAGCGGTGGGCTCGTCCGGCCGGCGACGACGAGCTCCGGCTCCGGCGCGAGCCCGCTCGCCACGCGTCGCGCCCGCGCGGCATCGTCGAGCAGGCGGTCGTACCCCTCGGTCCGCACCGTTCTGGCCCCGACGAGCACCGCGGCGGCGCGCTCGCGCACGCCGAGCAGCACCCGCTGGTCGGCCGGGCCGGTCAGGCCACCGACCCGCCCGTCGATCGTCGCGCGGCCGTCCACCGAGCTCACCATCACCCCCACCGTGATCGGCCCGGCGTCGTCGAGCCCCGCCACGAGGGTCGCGATGTCGGGGAGCAGGGCGGCGGCCATGCCGGCATGACAGCAGATCCTCGTTAGGATCGCCTGGTCATGCGCCATGAACTGCGTCCCCTGTTCGATCGTGTCGTGATCAAGGAGCTCGACCCCGACCGGGTCCGCCGCTCCGGTCTGCTCGTGCCCCCCGGCAACGACGAGCCGCCGCCCCAGCACGGGATCGTGCTGGCGGTCGGGCCGGGCCTCGACTGGTGGGATCACGTCGGCGTCAAGATGCCCGTGAGCCGCGGTGACCACGTGGTCTTTCCGGCCTCCGCGGGGGCGTGGGTGGAGGTCGACGAGGAGCGTCTGCTCGTCTGCCGCGTCGGCGAGCTCCTCGGGGTGCTCGCCGAGCTCCCCGACATCCCGGACTGATCGGCGTCTACGCGGCCGTGCGCGAGGCGAGCTCGGCCGGCAGCGCCGCCCGGGTGCGCTCGAGCAGATCGCGCACCTCGTGGTCGTCGCCCAGGCCGAGCGCGTGCTCGCAGGCGGCGATGCACTCGCGCAGGCGATCGGTGCGGGCCAGCGCGTGGGCGTAGGCCGACCAGGCGCGGGGTGAGTCGGGGGCCAGGGTCGTCGCCGCCTCCGCCGCCGAGACCTCCGCCCCGACGTCGCCGCTCAGGTGGTGGGCGAGGGCGAGGTCGAGCATGATCTCGAGCGACGGCTCGATCAGCCGGGCGCGCTCGAGCGCGTCGATCGCCGCGTCGCGCCGCAGGAGGCGCAGCCGCAACCGGCCGAGCCGGGCCCAAGCGGAGGCGTCCTGCGGAACGCGCCGGGTGACGCGCTCGGCCGACTCGGCGGCGAGGTCGATCGCGCCCATGTCCTCGTAGATGCGCGAGGCGTAGCGCTCGGCGGTTGGCCGGTCGGTCTCGGCCCGGCCCCAGTCGCGCACCGCGCGTCCGGCCGCCGGCAGGTTGCCCGCCTGCCAGAAGGCGACGGTGAGCAGGCGCAGCACGGCCGGATTGCTCGGGTCGGCGTCGCGCGCGTAGATGAGGCGCTGGGCGGCGAGCGCCGGGTCGCCCTCGGCGAGGGCGTGCTGGGCGGCCGTCATGAAGCGCTCGACGCGCTCGGCGCCGGGGTCGGGCTTGGAGAAGTCGACGAACTGCAGCGAGCCGGCCGGCACGGTGCGCACACCGACCGAGAAGGACATCCGCGCCCACTGCTGGACGTCGTCGCCGTCGCCGGAGAAGTAGATGCCGCTCACCGTGCCGACGCCCCACTCGGGGTAGGAGACGCAGCGGGCGTAGCGGTGCACCACAGAGTGGTCGGGGACGCGCGCGCCGAAGGGGTCGTGGCGGGCCCGGTCGGCCGCGTGCTCGCGTGCACGCTGCTCTGCCTCGTAGGCGCGGCGCCCCTCCTCCTCGCGGGCGCGGCGCGCGGCGGCGGCGGAGACCTTGACCGCGTTGCGGCTGACCGTTCCGCTGCGCGAGGTCTCGGCCAGTCGCTCGAGCTCGTCGGCCGCCTCGTTGATCGCCTGCAGGTGGCGCTGGTGCTCGTGCTGGCGTCCGGGGGGCGCGATGTCCGGGTGCCATCGCTTCGCCATCCGGCGGCGCGCGAGCTGCACCTGGCGCTTGTCGAACGGCGCCTCGAGCTCGAGCAGCAGCAGGGCTTGTTCGAGGTCCAGGACGCGGGGCATCGCGATTAAGGTAGCGGCCCGTCGGAGGGCCCGAGGCGTTTCCGGGCCCGCCGGGAGGTGACCTGCGGCGGTGTGGGCGAACGCTCTGTGCCAACTCTGTGTCAATGCCGCGAGGGGCCGTCCCGCCGGGGGTACGGTGGCCGGGATGCGACGCAGGCGGACACGGTCGGGGGGCGCGCTGGTGGGGATCGTGCTGCTCGCCGGCGGCTTCCTCTGCGCGCTCCTGCTCGCCCTCGTGGCCTCGGTCGGCGCGCTGGCCGGCGGGCTCGCGGTCGGCGTCGGCTGCGGCGGCGAGACGGTGGGGGCGACCGAGTACGGCGGGCCGGGAGATCCCTCGAGCGGCAGCGTCGGCGCCTCCGGCGTCAGCCTGGTCGCGCAGCCCGACAGCTTCGCCGAGCTCGGGGGCACGAGCTTTGCCACCGCGACGGCGCTCGGCGGCCTCCCGTACGGGACGCCGTTGCAGATCACGGTCGGGGGCCGCTCGGTGCTCGCCGAGAAGGAGGACATCGGGCTCGGCGGCGGGCCGATCGACGGCCGGCCGCGGGCGATCGACCTCTGGTGGCAGCTCGCGCGCCGGCTCGGGCTCCCGTACGAGCACGGTCGCTGGGCGGGCACGGTGACCGTCGCCTCCCCGGCCGGCGCGTGCGTCGACGACGCGGGCGCGACCCTCACGAGCGGCCCCCGTGCGCGCCTGCTGCCGGACGGGACGGCCGCGGCGCCCGCGTCGGCGCCGCCGGCGGTCGCCGCGATGATCGCGGCGGGCAACGAGATCGCCGGGCGCCCGTACGTGTACGGCGGCGCTCACGGGCTGCCGCTGAACGTGCTGGCCCCCGCCTACGACTGCTCGAGCAGCGTCGCCCACCTGCTCTACGGCGGCGGGCTGCTGCCCGCCGACGGCGACATGACCTCGGGGGAGTTCGCCACCTGGGGCGCGCCGGGGCCCGGCCGATGGGTCACCCTCTACGCCAACGCGACCCACGTCTACATGTACGTCGCGGGGCTGCGCTGGGACACCTGGAACGCCGCCGGGCCCGGAGACGGCGGCGCGGGCATCGGCTGGCACCCGCTCGTCCGCAGCGACGCCGGGTTCGTCGCGCGCCACCCGCCGGGGCTGTGACACCGAACGGAACTCGGCGCGGTGCGCTACGCATGCAGCTCGAAGAAGCGCTGGCGGGTAGGCTCCGCAAGGCAATCCGACCACACGTCTATGCTCAGCCCAGAATCTCAAGGACCTGCCGACGAAGCGTCGAAAGTTGAGGGGAACTATGACGCAGAAGAAAATGGTGGCGGGTGCGATCAACCCGCCAACGAAAATCCAGAAGGATCGCGCTTCGAGCGGAAAGATCGAGAAAGCGCTGGAGATCCGGAAGAGCAGCTCGGCGAAGCGGGTAGGCAAGCCGTTGGCGTTCCCGACGCACAGCGTCACGCCTTAGCGTTTCCACGCCAGACGCCGCTCTTTCACGCGCAGCACGCGGAGCGGTACGCGCGTCAGGAGCTGATCCGCATCTATGAGGAGAGGTTCGGTTGCCGACTCATAGTCGTCATCGACGCGATCTTCGGCTATGGCGTGACGCTGCTCGAAGAGCTGATCGCGGGTGCCGATCGTGCGCGAGATCTTCACCTGATTCTCGATTCGCCGGGTGGCGACGGGGAGACCGCGGTGCGTCTCGTTCGTTCTGCGCAGTCGCGTTGCCGCGAGCTCACCGTGATCGTGCCGAACCAAGCTAAGAGCGCAGGCACGATCCTGGCGATGGGAGCTCATCGGATCGTGATGGGGCCAACCAGCGACCTTGGCCCTGTCGATCCGCAGTTCCAACATCCAACGAACCCGGGGCTGTATTCCGCCAAGGATCTGATCGCGGCCGTCGAGGCGGCGGATAAGGCAATCGCGGCAAATCCGGACAGCTATCCCCTCCATGCGTCTCTTCTGGCTGACGTGACGGCCATCATGGTGCAGCAAGCGCGTTCGGCTCTTGAGCGCACCGATGACTTGGTCCGCGAGGCACTGGGCAGTCATCCTGGGCGGGGCAGCGAGGAGGTGAAGCAGATCGCTGTCGCGCTCAAGAAGAAATTGATCGATCTACCTCAGAACCACGGAGCTGTTTTCAACGCTGCCGACGCACGCGAGGCGGGACTCCCAGTCGACGAAGTCGATCCGGACAGCGAACAGTGGCGCATTGTCTGGCAGCTCTGGACGAAGTACTTCCAGCTCCTGCCCGCGAGCATCTACGAAGGCCAGCTGGCGTCGCAGATCATCCCGCGAGGTTGATGGAGTCGTAGGTGCCGTCTCATACGTCGCGGGGCTGCGCTGGGACACCTGGAACGCCGCCGGCCCGGAGACGGCAGCGCGGGCACCGGCTGGCATCCGCTCGTCCGCAGCGATGCCGGGTTCGTCGCGCGCCACCCGCCAGGGCTGATGGCGATCACCATCAGGTCCCCGATCGCCCCCTCCAAGGGGCCGCTCCGAGCGGCTCGAGCTCACGACACCGACGCGTCTCCTCAAGATCCGATGCGGGAGCCCCTCTCCGGACACGAAACTTCAAGACGACGCCCTTCCTGTGCCCTCCGGAAGGCGCTAGGTTGGGCTCGTCGCATGAGGTGGTCGAGTGGTCGCGGCAGGCAGGGAAAGCGTTCGTCGAGGTGACAGGGGGCGGGCTTGGCCGGCGTTGGGGTGCATGACATCGGATGGAAGCGCTGGCACCGCCGGTCGGTGCTGGCGCTCATCGCGGCCGCGGCCGTTCTGGGTCTGCTGGTGTCGTCGTGGCTGATCACCTCGGCTCTGCGAGCGGATGCGGAGGCCGTTTCGGATCGGGCGGTAGCGATGGCCCAGGCGGGCGCACTGCTGGCGCGTACCGAGCAGATCGAGAATGGCCTGCTTCCCCATCTCTCACGGCACGACGAGCCGAGGCTGCTCGCGCTAGTGGCGCCCGCGACCCGTGCCTTGGCTGCGCTGGAAACCGACCGCATCACCGTTCTGCTTGATCGCTATACGAAGGCGGCACGGGCGGTTGCCGTGCTCGTTGGGGCCGGTCGGATACCAGAGGCGGCACGGTTGAAGCGCGACGCACAGGGGCCGGCTGCGGCTGCCTTGATCCGGGCCACCGCTCGGCTCTCAGAGCAGCTCGACATTCAGGCTACGCGGCGGCAGTCTCGGGCTCACAACATCGCGCTGTGGATCCATGTCGCCACGGTCGTGCTGCTGTCCGGCCTGTTCTGGGCCCTCTGGTTCGTGGATGGTCGCGCCGAGCGCGCGCGCCGCCGCCTGCTTGAGCTCTTCGAGGCCCGCTTTCGGGGGCTCGTGGCGCGCGGGACCGACGCGATCCTGCTCGTTGACGCGACAGGTGCGGTGCTGTTCGCCAGCGACTCCTGTATCGCAGTGCTCGGCGTGCCAGCGGATGCGGTGGAGGGCGGCTTGCTGCTGGCGCTGTTCCCGGAGGATGCGGCGGCGCGGGTCGGCGAAGCGCTGAGCGATGTGATCGCCGAACCAGAGCACGTTGCCGTCCTCTCGGTGGCAGTGGGGCAGACCGACGTGCAGTTTCTGGAGGTTACGCTGGCCAGCAGAGTGACCGACGATGCGATCGGCGCGGTCGTGGTGAACATCCGCGACGTCACGCGTCGACGGCTCACCGAGGCTGCGCTGACGCGCAGCATGATGCTCGTCGAGGACCTGCTGGATCACGCGCCGGTGCCGATCTACGTCAAGGATCTGCACGGCCGCTACCTGCGTGTCAACAGAGCCTGGGAGGAGCTGGTGGGTCGCGCACAGGCCGATGTGATCGGTCGCTCGAGCGCCGACGTGTTCGCGCAGGACACCGCGGAGCTGATCATGGTGAACGACCGGGCTGTTCTCGACAGCGGCCCCTACGAGGGTGAGGAGGTCATCACCGTCCGCGGTCAGCGGAGGGTGATGCTCACATCACGGTTCCCCTTGATCGACGCGTCGGGCCATCCCTACGCGATCGCCGGCGTCTCGCTGGAGATCACCGATCGGTTGCGCCTTGCCGCTGCCGAACGCTCGCTTGGCGCCGTGGTCTC
This sequence comes from Solirubrobacterales bacterium, assembly GCA_027451345.1. Classification (GTDB taxonomy): domain Bacteria; phylum Actinomycetota; class Thermoleophilia; order Solirubrobacterales; family Solirubrobacteraceae; genus Palsa-465. The sequence continues at coordinate 4,865 of DAIDJO010000013.1, read as the reverse complement.
ACACTCCAAAGATGCGATCTTCACCGTCATCGCCGGACAGATCGACAGCTGGAACGCGGCAGCGGAAGCACTGTTGGGTTACAGGCCCAGTGAGATCATCGGCGGCTGGCCGCGTGTGCTGGTGCCGGAAGGGTTTGAGGACGAAGGGGAACGCCTGCGGGAGAAGGTGGACAGCGGGGAGACGATCTATTCCCACCAAACCGTGTGCCGGCGCAAGGACGGGAGCCTCGTGCACGTCGAGGCGACAATCTCACCGCTCGTCGATGGCGAACGCGTCGTGGGCGGTTCGGTGATCCTCCGGGACCTGACCGACCTGCGACGTCATCAGGACGAGGTTGTGCGCCTGACGAGGACCGACCACCTCACCCAGCTGCCCAACCGCTCGCGACTCCTGGACGTGCTGACCCAGGTACTGAATTGGTCGAGCATCGATGGGACGGGTGCCGCCCTGATTTACCTTGACGTGGACAACTTCAAGCTGGTGAATCACTCGTTCGGCCACGACGCAGGCGATCAGGTTCTGAGTCTCAGCGCGGCGCGTCTGCGCCAAGTCGTTCGGCCGGGGGATGTCGTCGCACGCGCCGCGGGCGACGAGTTCGCGGTGGTCTGTCACCCGGTCCGGGATGTCGATCACGCGCTGGAGATTTCCCAGCATCTGCGCGAGTCGCTCTCCGCGCCTGTGAGCCTGGCTGGTGAGGAGCTCAAGGTCTCGGTGAGCGCTGGTCTGGCCCTGACGCCTGCCCGCGATGCAATGAGCTGGCTCCAGGAGGCGGATATGGCGATGTATGAGGCCAAGCGCGATGGGCGAGGACGCGTACGGGTGGTCGACGAGACGCTGCGCAACGCCCTGCGCGAGCAGATCTCGCTTCGCAACGACCTCGGACGGGCGGTCACCGCCGGCCAGATCGTGGCCCATTACCAGCCAGTGGTGTCGCTCGATGTGAGCACGGTCGTCGGCTTTGAGGCGTTGGCACGGTGGCAGCACCCGACCCACGGCCTGCTTGTGCCCGGGAAGTTCATCGCCATCGCCGAGGACACGGGAATGATCAATGAGATCGGGCTCGAGATGCTGCGAGTCGCCTCCCGGCACCTCCTCGAGCTGCACCGGCAGACCGGCAGCGACATGCTGCAGATGAGCTTCAACGTCTCGGTTGCGCAGCTTGCCGATCCAAATTTCGCTGCTGCCGTTGCGGAGGTGCTGCAGACCACCGGAATCGAGCCGCGGCGAATGGTCGCAGAGATCACCGAGTCTGCGTTCGCCGACCAGGAGACGATCTTGCCGACTCTTGCCAAGCTCGCGGATGCCGGATTGGAGATTGCCATTGACGACTTCGGAACCGGCTACTCGTCGCTTGCCTACCTGGCCAGCTTCCCCGCGAGCAGCGTCAAGATCGACCGCGTGTTCATCGCACCGCTCGGCACCAGCGCACGGGCCCGGAGGCTCGTGGCAGACATCATCGCTCTGGCGAGGGACGTCGACCTGACCGTCACCGCCGAGGGCATCGAAACCGAAGAACAGGCTCGCATCCTGAAGGAACTGGGATGCCAGCGGGGGCAGGGCTTTCTCTGGGGCCCACCAGTCCCCGCAGCAGGCGAGCAGTGGCTCTTGAGCAGCCCGGTCGATGAACGCACCGGGGACGTGTCGCAGCACGCAGGTACGCCTGCGGAAGGGGCCGCAGCACGGGTGTTGGCCGCCCAACTGTATGCGTCCGGCACCGCGCTTTCCACCATCGCCGCGGTGCTCAACCAACAACGACCGCGCGAGCCGGATCAACCGTGGACGGCCCAGGAGGTGGAGCAGCTGCTCGATGGGTGATCCGCTTGGCTCCGCGAATCGCTGCGCCGCATTGCGGCTCCGACGGCCGAGGCGGTGACCTGGCGCGCGGCGGCGCACGTGAAGCGCGCGCCGCAGATAGTGGGCAGTCGCAGGTGCATCCCTATGCCGGGGCTGTGACCGGCCCCGGGGGCGCCGGTCAGCGGACCGGCGCCGACGCCCCGCTAGTCTGATGCGCTGTGTCCTCCCAGTACATCTACACCACCTACAAGCTCTCCCGCCGGCACCCGCCGGACAAGCAGGTCCTGACCGACATCTCGCTCTCGTTCATGCCGGGGGCGAAGATCGGCGTGCTCGGGTACAACGGCGCGGGCAAGTCGACGCTCCTGCGCATCATGGCCGGCCTCGATCACGACTATGACGGCCAGGCCCAGCTCGCCCCGAACGCGACGGTCGGGCTGCTCGAGCAGGAGCCGCAGCTCGACCCGACCAAGGATGTGCGGGGCAACGTGGAGGACGGGGTCCGGGAGACGAAGGCGCTGCTCGACCGCTTCAACGAGCTGGCCATGAACTACTCGGATGACACCGCGGCCGAGTTCGCCCGGCTGCAGGAGCAGATCGACGCCGCCGACGCCTGGAACCTCGACACCAAGCTCGACTACGCGATGGACGCGCTGCGCTGCCCACCGGCGGACGCCGACGTCACGACGCTCTCCGGCGGGGAGCGGCGCCGCGTGGCGCTCTGCCGGCTGCTGCTCTCCGAGCCCGACCTGCTCCTGCTCGACGAGCCGACCAACCACCTCGACGCCGAGTCCGTCGCCTGGCTCGAGCGGCACCTGCAGGAGTACCGCGGCACGATCGTCGCGGTCACCCACGACCGCTACTTCCTCGACAACGTGGCGGGCTGGATCCTCGAGCTCGACCGCGGTCGCGGGATCCCGTACCAGGGCAACTACTCCGGTTGGCTGGAGCAGAAGGAGCAGCGCCTCGAGCAGGAGCAGCGCAAGGACGTGGCGCGCCAGCGGGCGATCCGGGACGAGCTCGAATGGGTGCGGATGAACGCGAGCGCCCGGCGGGCGAAGCCGAAGGCGCGGCTGAACGCCTACGAGGCGCTGCTCGCCGAGGACCGCAACGTCAAGCTCGACCAGGTCCAGATCCACATCCCGGCCGGCCCGCGGCTCGGTGACCTCGTGGTGGAGGCCCGGAACGTCCGCAAGTCGTTCGGCGAGAAGCTGCTGATCGACGACCTGAGCTTCAACCTTCCGCCGGCGGCGATCGTCGGCGTGATCGGCCCCAACGGTGCGGGCAAGACGACGCTGATGCGCATGATCACCGGGGAGGAGCAGCCCGACGAGGGCACGTTCCGCGTCGGCGAGACGGTGAAGCTCGCCTACGTCGACCAGTCGCGCGAGGCGCTCGACCCGGACAAGACCGTGTGGGAGGAGATCTCGGGCGGCCTGGACCAGATGGTGCTCGGCGAGCGGACGATCGCCAGCCGCGCCTACGTCGCCGGGTTCAACTTCAAGGGCTCCGACCAGCAGAAGAAGGTCGGCTCCCTGTCCGGCGGCGAGCGCAACCGGCTGCACATGGCCAAGCTCCTGGCCAGCGGGGGCAACCTGCTGATCCTCGACGAGCCGACCAACGACCTGGACACCGACACGCTGCGGGCGCTCGAGGAGGCGCTGCTCGCCTTCGCCGGGTGCGCCGTCGTGGTCTCCCACGACCGCTGGTTCCTCGACCGGATCGCGACGCACGTGATCGCCTTCGAGGGCGACTCGCAGGTCCGGTGGTTCGAGGGCAACTTCGAGGCGTACGAGAGCTTCCGCCACGAGCAGCTCGGCGCGGAGGCCGACCGGCCGCACCGGCTCACCTACAAGAAGCTCGTTCGAGGCTAGGGACATGCCCGCCGGGCCGGGAGCGGCGCATCCGCGCGGTGGCGCTCGCGGGTGGCGCCACCGGTTCGCGGCGGTCGCCGCGGTCGCGCTCGTCGCCGCGCTCGTGAGCGCGTGCGGCGGCGCCCGCCACGCGCGGGTGGTGCGAGCGCGGCCCACGAACATCGACGGGATCACCGGCGCGCTGCCGCCCGTCGGCCATCCCGCCCGCGGTGGCACGATCACCGTCGGCCAACTCGCCGGCCAGACGCCGGAGGACGTGCTTCCCCTGATCGACAGCGCGAGCTGCACGACGCCGACGCTGAACCTCGTGCAGGACCTCTACATCCCGCTCTACGCGGGGCCCGACGGCTCGACGCCGGCGATCAACGAGCCGCTCAGCGCGGCGCGGCCGCCGCGCTACTCCGACGGCGACCGGACGGTCACGATCCGCCTGAAGCCCGGGTTGCGCTGGTCCGACGGCAAGCCGGTGCAGGCGCAGGACGTCCTCTTCTCGCTCGACCTCCTCCAGGCGGCCCTCCGGGAGACACCGCAGAACTGGTGTCAATACTCCCCGGGGGCGTTTCCGGAGAACCTGGCCGGCGTCAGCACCGTCGGAACGACCACCCTCGTCCTGCACCTGACGCACGCGGTCAACCCGGCCTGGTTCACGGCCAATCAGCTGCAGGACGCGGGCGCCGGGATCTACCCGCTGCCCAGCGAGGACTGGAACGTGGACAGCTCGGGGGGCGCGCACGTGACCGACTGGGCCACCAATCCGTCGGACGCTCAGCGGATCTATGACTACCTGCACCAGCAGGGGGCCGACCGGGCGACGTTCGCGACGAACCCGCTCTGGAAGGTGGTCGACGGCCCGTTCGCGCTCACGACCTTCTCTGCGGTGGACGGCTCCTACGCGCTGGCGCCCAACCGGGCGTATGGCCTCAGGCCGCGCGCGCGGGACCTCGTCGCCGTGCGCACCTATGCCACCCCCGCCGCGCGCCTGCGCGCGCTCCAGACGGGCGCCGTGCAGGTCGCGCCGGTCGACTGGAGCCAGATCAGCGCGATTCCCGACCTGCGCCACCATGGGTTGAGCGTCTTCGGGGGGCCGGGCTGGGGCTGGTTCGGCGCCGTCATCAACTTCCGCGACCAGGCCGACCACTTCGGCAGCGTGATCGCGCTCCCGTACGTGCGCCGCGCGCTGGCCGAGCTCGTCGACC
>DAIDJO010000012.1 GCA_027451345.1 Solirubrobacterales bacterium | reverse complement strand
CGCTCGTCCAGGTGCTCCGGGGCGGCTCGATCCTGCTCGTCCAGGTGCTCGCGCTCACCGCCCTGCAGCGTGCCGTCGCCCCCGCCCGGCTCGCCCGGGTGATGGGCATCTTCTGGGCGCTGATCCTCGGCGCCGTCACGTTCGGGGCGGCCGTGACCTCCTCCCTGATCGGGCTGCTCGGGCTCGACGGGACCCTCGTCCTGATGGGGGCCGGACCGATCGTGCTCGTCGGCTGCGCCCTGCCGGCCCTGCTCGCCGTCGACCGCGAGACGATGGTGGCGAGCGCGGCGCTCGCGCCGAGGATCGCCCTGCTGCAGCGCCTCGACATGTTCGCCTCCGCCTCACGGCGACTGCTCGAGCTGGTCGCGCGCGAGGCGCGCGACCGCCACTTCGCCGCCGGCGAGCCGATCATCGTCAAGGGCGACCCGGCGGACGCGCTCTACGTGCTGGTGAACGGGACGGCCGAGGTGCGGGCCACGAAGGATGGCGAGCCGCTGCGGACGCTGAGCGCGCCCGCGTACTTCGGCGAGATCGGCATCCTCGTCGGGGTTCCGCGGACGGCCCATGTGAGCGCCGCGAGCGAGTGCGACTGCGCCGTCCTGGAGGCGGCGGTGCTGCGCGAGGCGCTCACCGACGCGCGTCCCTCATCGGCGCTCGACGAGGAGATCCGGACCCGCCTGGCGCGTACGGACCCGGCGGTAAGCTCGGAAGATGCCGTCGTCGCCAGCGCTTGAGGGGTTCAGCCCCGCGACGTGGGAGTGGTTCACCCGCGCCTTCGCCGCGCCCACGGCGGCCCAGGAGCAGGCCTGGCCCGCCATCGCCTCGGGCGAGCACGTGCTCATCTCCGCTCCGACCGGTTCGGGCAAAACGCTCGCGGCGTTTCTGTGGGCGATCGACCAGCTGGCCTGGGGGGCGCCCCCGGGCGGCCGCCGAAGCAGCGGCGAGGCGGCCGCGGCGGACCGGCGAGGCGGCGGCGAACCCGCCCGAGCGACACCGGGCGTATCCCTCGTCTACGTCTCGCCGCTCAAGGCGCTCTCCTACGACATCGACCGCAACCTGCGTGCGCCGCTGCGCGGGATCGGGGCCGAGCTGAGCGTCGCGGTGCGCTCCGGGGACACGCCGCAGCGCGAGCGCCAGGAGATGCTCCGCCACCCGCCCGACATCCTCATCACGACCCCCGAGTCGCTCTACCTGATGCTCACCGGACAGGCGCAGCGGCTGTTCGAGGGGGCCCGCTGGTGCATCGTCGACGAGATCCACGCCGTCGCCTCGACCAAGCGCGGCGCGCATCTGGCGCTCACGCTCGAGCGGCTCTCGCAGGTGGCTCAGCGGGCCGGGGGACCGGAGCCGCAGCGGATCGGCCTGAGCGCGACCCAGAACCCGCTCGAGGAGGTCGGCCGCTTCATGGTGGGGCCCGGCCGCCGCTGCCGGGTGGTCGACGCCGGCGTGCGCAAGCCGCTCGACCTGCGCATCCAGGTGCCGGTCGAGTCGATGGCCGCGCCGGGGGAGACGCCGGGCGCTGCGCTCGATCCGCTCGCCGGCGGGACGGAGCCGACCGTCAACTCGATCTGGCCGGCGATGTACCCCGAGCTGCTCGCGCTCGTCCGCGAGCACCACTCGACGATCATCTTCGTCAACGCGCGGCGCAGCGCCGAGCGCCTCGCCCTGCGCCTGAACGAGCTCGCCGCGGCGGAGGACGAGGCGGCCGGGCGGCCCGTGCGCGAGATCGCCCGCGCCCACCACGGGTCGCTGGCGCGCGAGGAGCGCACCGTGGTCGAGGAGCTGCTGAAGGCGGGCGAGCTGCCCTGCCTGGTGGCCACCTCGTCGCTCGAGCTCGGCATCGACATGGGCGCGGTGGACCTCGTCATCCAGGTCGAGTCGCCCAAATCGGTGGCCCGCGGGCTGCAGCGCATCGGGCGGGCGGGCCACAACGTCGGGGATGTCAGCCGCGGGCGGATCTTCCCGAAGTTCCGCGCCGATCTGCTCGAGTGCGCGGTCGTGGCCCGACGCATGCGCGAGGGCGAGATCGAGACGACGGTCGTGCCGCGCAACCCGCTCGACGTGCTCGCCCAGCAGATCGTCTCGATCGCCGCCGCCGCCGAGACGGCGGGCGGAGCGCCGAGGGCGGAGGAGGCGGCGACCGTCGGTGTCGACGAGCTCTACGCGCTCATCACACGCACCCACAACTACGCCGAGCTCACGCGCGCCTCGTTCGAGAACGTGCTCGACATGCTCGACGGCCGCTACCCGTCGCAGGAGTTCGCGGAGCTGCGCCCCCGCATCGTGTGGGACCGGATCGCCGGCACGATCCGAGCCCGGAAGGGGGCGCGTCAGCTGGCGGTGACCAACGCCGGGACGATCCCCGACCGCGGCAACTATCTCGTCACCCTGCCGGACGGGCGGCGGGTCGGCGAGTTCGACGAGGAGATGGTGTACGAGGCTCGCCCGGGGCAGACGTTCCTGCTCGGCGCCTCGACGTGGCGGATCGAGGAGATCGGTCGCGACCGCGTGATCGTCACCCCCGCGCCGGGGATGCCGGGCGCGGTCCCGTTCTGGAAGGGGGACAGCGTCGGGCGCCCGAGCGAGCTCGGGGAGGCGATCGGCGCGTTCAGCCGCTGGGCGGTGGAGCAGGACCCGGCGGTGCTCGAGGCCGACTACGACCTCGACGCGCGCGCCGCGCGCAACCTCGTCGAGTTCCTGCGCGAGCAGCGCGACGCCACGCGCGTGGTGCCGAGCGACAAGGCGATCGTCGTCGAGCGCTTCCGGGATGAGATCGGCGACTGGCGGCTCTGCGTGCTCTCGCCGTTCGGCGGCCGTGTTCACGCGGCGTGGGGCCTCGCCCTGAGCGCGCGCATCCGCGATGAGCTCGGGCTCGAGGCCGACGCGATCTGGTCCGACGACGGGATCATCGTCCACCTGCCCGACGCCGAGGAGCTCGACCTGGCGCGGCTCACGGACCTGATCCTCGTCGATCCAGAGGAGGTCGAGGACCTCGTCGTCGCCGAGCTGTCGGGCAGCGCCCTGTTCGGTGCCCGCTTCCGGGAGAACGCCGGCCGGGCGCTGCTCATCCCGCGCGCCTACCCCGGGCGCCGCACGCCGCTGTGGCAGCAGCGGCTGAAGGCGCAGTCGCTGCTCGAGGTGGCGGCCCGGTACGGCGAGTTCCCGATCGTGCTCGAGACCTTCCGCGAGTGCCTGCGCGACGTGTTCGACCTGCCGGCCCTCGTGCGGCTGCTCACCCGCCTGCAGCGCCGCGACATCTCGCTCGTCGAGGTGGAGACCTCGGTCGCCTCGCCGATGGCCTCGTCGCTGCTGTTCGATTACGTCGCCACCTACATGTACGAGGGGGACACGCCGAACGCCGAACGGCGGGCCGCGGCGCTCTCCCTCGATCGGGACCTGCTGCGCGAGCTGCTCGGGCAGGAGGAGCTGCGGGACCTGATCGACGCCGACGCGCTGGCCGGGGTCGAGGCCGACCTGCAGTGGCTCGCGGAGGACCGGCGCGTCGCCACCCGCGACGAGCTGCACGACATGCTCCGCGCGCTCGGCGATCTGAGCGAGGAGGAGCTCGCCGCGCGGGTCCTGCCGGGGGTGGCGCTCGCGCCGATGCTCGAGGCGCTGCGCGGCGAGCGCCGCGCGGTGCGCGTGCGGCTCGGCGGCGAGGATCGCTGGATCGACGCCGGCGACGCCGGGCTCTACCGGGACGCGCTCGGTGCGGTCCCGCCGGGAGGATTGCCCGAGACGTTCCTGCAGGATGTGCCCGACGCGCTGACGCGGGTGGTCGGCCGCTACGCGCTGACCCATGGCCCGTTCGTGCCGGGGGAGCTGCGGGAGCGCTACGGCGTCGACTGCGCCGCGGTGCTCGCCGGCCTCGAGCGCGCCGGAGAGCTCGTGCAGGGTGAGCTTCGGCCCGGCGGAAGCGGTCGGGAGTGGTGCCACCGCGAGGTGCTCCGGCGGCTGCGACGGGCGTCGTTGGCGGCGCTGCGCCGGGAGGTCGAGCCGGTCGAGGCCAGCGCGCTCGCCCGGTTCCTGCCGAGCTGGCAGGGCGTCGACCGCCATCCCCCCGCGGGCGCGGGGATCGATCGCCTACGCGACGTGCTCGTGCCGCTGCAGGGGCTCGCGCTCCCGGCCGAGCTGTGGGAGCGCGACGTGCTCCCGCGCCGCGTGGGGGCGTATTCGCCGTCCTGGCTGGACCAGCTCTGCGCCTCCGGAGAGGTCGTCTGGATCGGCGCGGGCGCGCTCGGCCGCTCCGGACGGGTGGCGCTGTACTTCCGCGACGACGTGGCCCTGCTCGGGGCCCCGGGGGCGGGCGAGCCCCCCTCCGAGCCGCTGCACGCGGCGTTGCGCGAGCGTCTGGCTCGCGGGGCCGCCTTCTTCACCGACCTGCTCGTCGACGTCGGCGCGGAGGTGCACGCCACCACGCTGCAGGAGGCGATCTGGGATCTCGTGTGGGCGGGGGAGGTGACCAACGACGCCTTCGCCCCGCTGCGCGCCCCGAAGCTGGCGCTCGCCGGTGGCCCGAGCGGCCGCTCGGCCGTCGGCCCGGTGGCGTCGGCGGCCCCCGGGGCGAGCGCCGCCCCGTACCGGGCGCAGCTGCGGCGGGCGGGCACCGGCCGCAGCCGCTTCTCGGCGCGCGGGCGCCACGGCGCGGCCGCGCAGGTCCAGGGCCGCTGGTCGCTCACCGCCGGACTGCTCGTCACCGACGCCGACCCCGGAGCCCGCCGCCGGGCTCGGGCCGAGCTGCTGCTCGAGCGCTACGGGGTACTCACCCGCGAGCAGGTGCTCGCCGAGGGCCTCCCCGGCGGCTTCACGGGGATCTACTCCGAGCTGACACAGCTCGAGGTGCTCGGCATCGCCCGGCGCGGGTACTTCGTCGAGGGGCTCGGCGGCGCGCAGTTCGCCGTGCCCGGCGCCGTGGAGCGCCTGCGCGAGCGGTCCGGCACCGGCCCCGAGGCGGCCGTCGTGCTGAGCGCGGTCGACCCGGCGCAGCCGTACGGGGCCGCGCTCGCCTGGCCCCGGCGCGAGGGGGCCAAGAGCCCGGCCCGCGTCGCGGGCGCCGTCGTCGTGCTCGTCGCCGGTGAGCCGGTGCTCTACCTCGAGCGGGGCGGCAGGGGTCTGCAGACCCTCGTCGACGCCGGGGATCCGGTCGGGGGGGAGCGCCTGGACCGGGCCCTCGCGGCGCTCGCCGAGCACGTCCGCGCCGGCCGCGGCGCCCTGCGCAGGCTCGGCCTCGAGCGCGTCGACGGAGAGACGGCGACCTCCTCCCCCCTCGCCACGCGGCTGCGCGAGCACGGCTTCCAGGAGGGACCGCGGCGCCTGACGCTCAGCGCATGAGCCGCCGCCGCGGCGCGGGGGCCGGCGAGCGTGCCTGAGGGGGACACGATCCTGTGGGCCGCCACGCGCATGCGCCCCGTGCTCGAGGGGCAGCCGGTCGAGGTCATCCACACGCACGCGCGCTTCGGGCGCGAACGCTGGCCTGAGCGGCTGGGCGGGCGAACGGTCACGGCCGTGCAGACGCACGGCAAGAACCTCTTCATCGTCCTGGACCAGGACCTCGTGCTGCACTCGCATCTGCGCATGACCGGATCCTGGGACGTGCGACCGGTCGGCGGCCGCTGGCGGCGCTCCCCGAGCCGGGCGTGGCTCATCCTGCGCGCCGGCCGCCACGAGGTCATCGAGTACGACGGGCCGGTGCTCGAGCTGATGACGGCCGGCCGCCGCCGCTTCGACCAGCGCCTCGCCGCCCTCGGCCCCGACCTCCTCGCCGAGCCGTTCGATGCCGCGGCGTTCCTCCGCCGCCTGCGCTCGACCGACCCGCAGCGCGCGATCGGCGACGCCCTCCTCGACCAGCGGATCCTCGCGGGCATCGGCAACATCTGGAAGTCCGAGAGCTGCTGGGCGGCGCAGGTGGACCCATGGCGCCCGGTCGCGTCGCTGAGCGACGCGCAGGCGCTCGCGCTGGTCGAGGGCATCCGCCCGCGCATGCTGCTCTCCGGCACCCAGGGGATGCGCGCCGTTCGCGCCCGCATCTACCGGCGGGCGGGCGAGCCCTGCCCGCGCTGCCGGACCCCGATCCGCTCCCGGGGTCAGGGTGACGAGAACCGCACGACGTACTGGTGCCCCGGCTGCCAGCACTGAGCTGGGCAACGCCGTGTGACAAACCCGTCGGCCCGACGTAGTACCGGTGTGAGGCTTGCGGTCGCGGCACGACAGACGGAGACGGAGGGCTGGGAGCGCTTCGAGGCGCTCTACCGCTCGAGCCGGGACGACGTCTACGCGTACGTCCTCACGCTGCTGCGCGACCGCGCCGCGGCCGAGGACGTGACCGCGCTGGCCTTCGAGCGGGCCTACCGGCGGCGGCGCAGCTTCGATCGCCGACGTGGGGACGAGCGCGGCTGGCTGTTCGCGATCGCCCGCAATGCCGCGCTCGACGAGCTGCGTCGCCGGCGCCGGACCGCCACCCTCATCGTCGAGCCCGAGGCGGTCTCCGACGACGAGCTGGCCGGCGAGGACGAGCAGGATCTCGTCGTCCGTCGGACCGCCGTGCGCGACGCGCTCGCCGCGCTCGCCCCGCGCGAGCGCGAGCTGATCGCGCTGAAATTCCATGCCGGCCTGACGAACACCGAGATCGCCTCCGTGATCGGGGTCAGCGAGTCCAACGCCGGCACGATGCTGCACCGCGCCGTACAGAAGCTGAGGAGGGCTGTCAGTGCGCCCGTTTGACGAGATCCCGTTCGAGCCTGGGGACGACTCGGACGTCGCGCTGATGGTGGCGAGCGTCCGCGAGTGGCCCTCCGAGGAGTTCACCCGCGACCTCGACGCCCGCGTCGCGCGGCGGTTCGCCCCGGAGGCGACACCGGTGCGCCGCGCGGCCCGGGCCCGGCTGCCCCGCTGGGCCGCCGGACCCGCCGTGGCGCTGGTGGCCGGAGCGGTCGCGGCCGTCGTCGTGCTCTCGGGCGGTGGCGGTGGCGGCGGTCTCGCGACCGTCAACGCCGGAGGCTCGCTGCGGACCGTGGCCGCCCCGCTCCACCAGCTCGGGGTCAAGCAGGTCGCGCACGGCGGGATCGCGCAGGGGATCGAGCGCCTGCCCTCGCGCACGTCGGCCGCTGCCGGCGGCCACGGGCCGCTGCAGAACCGCACGCCGGCCGCGGGGGCGCCGAGCGCCCCGAGCGCCGCCGGGGCGATCAACGCGACGGTCACCTACGCCGGCGCGGGGGTGACGGGCGGCGTCGTGCCGGTGGCGCCGGGCGCCCACCAGATCCAGTCGGCCCAGATCAGCCTCACCACGCCGAACGCGGACGTCGAGCAGGTGGCCCAGGAGGTCATCGACGTCGTGACCTTCGAGCACGGCACCGTGCAGAACTCGCGGGTCACCGCGGCGAACACCGGATCCGGCGGCGGCTACGCGTACTTCGACCTGAGCTTCCCGACCAGCCACCTGCAGGCCGCCCTCACCCAACTGTCGAGGCTGCGCGACGCCTCCATCACCTCGCGCACGGACGGCAGCCTGAACGTCGGCAACCAGTACGGCGACGACGTCCGCCAGCTGCGCGACGCCGAGGCGCTGCGCGCCTCCCTGCTCAGGCAGCTGCAGTCGGCCTACACCCAGGCGGACATCGACAGCATCAGGGCACAGCTGAAGCTCGCCGAGCAGCAGATCGCGAGCCGGCAGTCCAGCCTCGAGCGCCTCCAGCATCAGATCAGCCACAGCAGCGTCAGCGTGCAGATCAACCAGGATGGGCTACCGATGCCCGTGGTCCGCCACCATTCGAGCGGCTTCACGCTCGGTCGGGCCGGGCACGATGCGCTGCGCGTGCTGGTCGTCTCCGCCGGGGTGGCGCTGATCGTCCTGGCGGTGCTCGTCCCGGTCGGCCTGGTCGCGGCGCTGCTGATGTGGCTCTGGGTGTGGCTGCGTCAGCGGCGCCGCGAGCACGCCCTCGACGCCACCTCCTGAGCGCCGGGCGGGCCGCCGCGGGCGGGTGGTGGGCCGCGCTCGGGGCCGGCCGCGCCCGGTCGGCCGAACATGACAAAGTTGCAGCCCGGTGCGCGCCGGCGCACCCTGTCTGCACCCGACACCGGATGTCCCCTGAACCGCCCGCCCAGCCCGCCGCCGAACCGGAGTTCTCCGCCGGCGGCGTCGTCGTGCGCGGAGAGGAGGTGGTGGTGATCGTCCCGACCCGGCGGGGTCCGGGGGGTGTCCGCGTGCTCGCTCTCCCCAAGGGCCACCCCGAGGCGGGCGAGTCACCCGCACAGGGCGCGCTGCGCGAGGTGCGCGAGGAGGCCGGGGTCTCCGGCGACCTGCTCGAGTCCCTCGGTGTCGTCGAGTACAGCTACGAGCGCCGCCGCCGCCGCATCGCCAAGCGCGTCGAGTTCTTCCTGATCGAGTACCGGGAGGGAGACCCCGCCGATCACGACCACGAGGTGGAGCAGGCGCGCTGGATGCCCCTGCGGGAGGCGGCCACCTCGCTCACGTATCCGGGCGAGCGCGAGATCGTCGCCCGCGCCTTGTCGCGCCGCGCGCCGGGGCGATAGGCTGGGCGACGTGCGCGTCCTCAACTTCTACTCGTCAGTGTTCGCCGACCAGCTCCGGCGCGGCCGCAAGACGGCCACGATCCGCCTCGGCGACAAGTCCCACAAGTACCGCAAGAACGACTGCGTGCTGGTCACCATCGGCTACCAGCACTCTCCCCGCGAGAAGATCTTCCACGCGGTGATCGACCAGGTCGAGGTCAAGCGCGTGCAGGATCTGTCGCCTCGCGACATCGAGCACGACAATCCCGAGTTTCGGCGCGTGGACGAGATGGTCCACTTCCTGGAGCAGATCTACGGGCGGAAGGTCTCGATGGAGGACACCGTCACCGTGGTCCGCTTCTCCCAGATCATCGAGAACCCGCCCGAGCTCCGCGACCGCATCCACGGTCTCGGCGGCGCGAACAACTGACGCGGGGGGCGCCGGCGACCGTCCGGTCGCCGGCGCCCCGGTTGCCTGCGCGGGGCAGGCGCCGCCCGCTCAGGGCAGCAGAACCCTGTTGATGATGTGCACGACGCCGTTGGAGGCCATGACGTTGGCCTTGATGACCTTGGCGTTGTTGATGAACACGTGACCGCCGCGGACGGCGATCTTCACGCGCTTGCCCTCGAGGGTCTTGGCGGACTTCAGCATCTCGGCCTGGGCCGCCGTGACGATGCCCGCAACGACGTGATACTCGAGCACGCCCGCGAGCTCCTTCTTGTTCTTGGCGAGCTTCGCCAGGGTCGCCTTCGGCACGGCGGCAAAGGCGGCGTTCGTCGGCGCGAACACGGTGAGCTTGGTCGTGCCGCTGAGCGCCTTGACGAGCCCCGCCTTCTTGACGAGGCTGACCAGGGTGGAGAGCTGCGGATCGGACGCCGCGAGCGCGACGATGTTCTTCTTCATCATCATGCCGCTGGCCTGCGCGCTGGCGCTCGTCGCCACCGGCACGGCGATGGCCATCACGGCGGAGAGCAGGACTGCGATTCGCTTCATGGATGCTCCTGGAGGTTGACGTTGACGGTGGCCGGGTGGTCGTTGCCCAGCGAGAACCGATACGGGAGACATCGCCGAGTCGGTTGGTCAACCAGTTGGCGGCGTTCATCCGTATCTGGCTAAATGGCACTTGTGGCGAGCATCGCGGTGGGCATGGGCAGCGGGGAGGCCACCCCGCCCCGGGAGCGGCGCAAACAGGACCGCCGCGCCGTCCGGGCGCTGCGCGAGCGGGCTCCCGAGGCGATGGCGCTCGTCATGGAGGCGTACGGGCGCACCGTCCTCGGCTACCTGACCCAGCTCCTCGGTGATCGCGCCACCGCGGAGGACGTGCTCCAGCAGGTCCTGCTCGAGGTCTGGCAGCGCGGCGCCAGCTACGACCCGGAACGGGCCGGCCTGCTCACGTGGGTGCTGACGATCGCGCGCTCCCGCGGGATCGACGAGCTGCGCCGGCGCGTGCCGGAGCCGATCGACCCGGTCGGGCTCACCACGCACGCGGAGGCCTCCGCGCCGCCGCAGGCCGAGACCGACCAGCTGCTCGAACAGTGGCGCATGGCCGGCCTGCTGGCCCGGCTGCCCCGGGAGGAGGCGAGTCTGCTGCGGCTGCGCTTCTACGACGGACTCAGTCAGAGCGAGATCGCCGAACAGACCGGGATCGCGCTCGGAACGGTGAAGGCGAGGATGGTGAAGGGACTGTGTCAGCTCAGAGAGATGCTCGAGGCCGAGGAGCGCGTGGGGGTGGTCTCGTGACGATCCCGTTCCGCGATCGCCGCGGTGGGAGCTCCGGCGCGCGGCGCCGGGCCGCTCAGCTGCTCGTCGATGGCCGCACCGAGGAGGGCCCGGGCGCCGAGGCCGCGCGTGAGCCCGAGCTCGCCGCCGAGCTCGAGGCGATGCGCTCGATCATCTCGACGCTCGAGGGCATCCCCGAGCGGGCCTGGCTCAGCGAACTCGGCCCGGCGCCGGAGCGCCTCGCCGCGGTCGGCCGCGCGCCCCGGGCGTGGCGTCCACCCCGGTTGATCGGGCGACCGTCCCGCGCCGGCTTCGGCGGCGCCGCGCTGGCCGCGGCGTGCCTCGCCGTCGCCTTCCTCGCCGGTTCGCTGACGCATCCGCTCACGGGCTCCTCCACGCGGGTGCCCGCCTCGGCGCCGGCGGTGGTGCTGCGACCGGTCTCGGGCTCGGTCGGCCCCCACAGCCTCGCCGTCGCCTACATGCTCGGCGGCAACCGGCGCATGCACCTGCAGGTGGTGCACCTGCCGCCATCGCGACGCGGCACCTACTACGAGCTGTGGCTGATGACGAGCACGAGGGACCTCGTCTCGGTCTCGAGCTTCCGCCTCACCGGCAGCGGCTCCGGGAACCTCGATCTCATCCTGCCCGCCGATCCGGGGCGCTACCGCTACCTTGACATCTCGGTGCAGCGGGTCGGCGGCAGCCCGGCGATCAGCTCCGACAGCGTGCTGCGCGGCGCCATCCCCGCCTGAGTCGTTCCCGACGGGGTCCCCCGGTTGGCACTCTTCACAGGAGAGTGCCAAAACGCCTTGACAACGAGCTATAGTGCGTGGCGTTGGCACTCGCCCACTGAGAGTGCCAAGAAGCGGGCCCAATGGGGCTCCAGAAGCGTCAATCTCAAGGGATTCAGAACCCGGAGGCTAGTCAGATGGCTCTTAAGCTCAAGCCCCTTGGCGACCGGCTGATCGTTCGTGCGATCGAGGAGGAGGAGACGACCGCAAGCGGCATCGTGCTCCCCGACACCGCCAAGGAGAAGCCCCAGAAGGGCAAGGTCCTCGCCGTCGGCGACGGCAAGATCAACGAGGAGACCGGCAAGCGGACCCCGCTCGACGTCGAGGTCGGCGATGAGGTCCTGTACAGCAAGTACGGCGGCACCGAGATCAAGGTCGAGGGCGAGGAGCTCCTCGTCCTGCGCGAGTCCGACGTGCTGGCCAAGGTCCAGTAAGACCAACTTCTTAGGAGAACTGAGAACACCATGG
>DAIDJO010000011.1 GCA_027451345.1 Solirubrobacterales bacterium | reverse complement strand
GCGCGGGATCGCGTAATCACCGAGCGGGTTGCGGCGGA
Source organism: Solirubrobacterales bacterium (assembly GCA_027451345.1). Lineage (GTDB taxonomy): Bacteria > Actinomycetota > Thermoleophilia > Solirubrobacterales > Solirubrobacteraceae > Palsa-465. The sequence continues at coordinate 25,803 of DAIDJO010000011.1, read as the reverse complement.
CCCACTCCTCGTAGCAGATGGCGTCGATCTCCTCCGGGCTGCGACCGGTCGCGAGCAGCGCCCCGATGAACGAGCCCATGCTCACCGCCCCGACCCGATCGATCACCACCCCCGCCGCGGCGAGCTCCTCGAGCGCGCCGATGTGGGCGAAGGCGCGCGCGCCACCACCACCGAGCACGACCCCCACCGAGTGGCCGGTCAGTCGCCGGGCCGTGCGGGCGAGGTCGCCCTCGAGCTCCGCGCCGGGCCGCCAGCAGTGGGTCTCGCGCGGGGAGAGCTCCTGCGCCCAACGACCCATGCGGCCCGAGCCGAGGGGCACGTCCCAGGCGACGAGGTCGCAGCCGCGCAGATGCGCCACCGGCTCCGGGCCCCGTGACCCGAGGCCCGACCCGATCGCGAGGATCCGGTCCGCCTGCTGGAGACAGAACCCCGCCCAGGGGTCGTCGCTCCATGGCGAGCCAACGGGGAGCAGCACGAGATCATGGGCCGCGGCGGCTCGATCGAGCAGGGGCCCATACCGGCTCGGGGCCACCGAGGGATCGACGCGCTCGGCGGGCCCCGCCAGCACCGCCGCGCTGCAGTGCCGCAGGACCGCCTCCCGCAATCCCTCCGTCAGCTCGCGGAGCGGGACGCGCTCGTCGAGAGCGACGAGCACGACCGTGGTCGGCAACGGACGGGCGCTCGGACGCGCCTGCCGCCGGCCGCGCAGCGTGGCGGCGAACTCCCGCACAAGCGCGCCGGACACCTCCGGGTGGGCGAGGAGCAGCGCGTCGAACTGCGCGCGCTCGATCGCGATCAGGTCAGCGGCGCGGGCCGCGCGCACCGAGGCGGAGCGGGGCTCGGAGGTGAGCAGGGCGTACTCGCCGACGACCCCGCCCCGGCCCACGACGCTCAGCACCGGCCCGGCGCCCCGCTCGGCGACGACCTCGAGCCGGCCCGCCGTGACGATGTAGAGCGCGTCGCCGTCGTCGCCCTCGTGGAAGAGCCACTCTCCGGCCTCGAGATGCGCCGAGGTCGCCGCGCCGGCCACCTGCTCGCGCTCCGCGCGATCCAGGCCGGCGAACATCGGGACACCACCGAGGAAGTCCGCCACGGTCTGCGGTCGCTCGGACATCGGCGAGCCACCCGCCGCGGCGGCGATCCGCGCCGCCGCGGCGATCCGCGCCGTGGTCCGCTCCGGGGCGGGCCGCGGTGGCGCGAGCGTCACCGCAGCCACGGGCGGCTCCTCCGCCATCGATCGCTCCGTCGCCGGGACGGTGACCCGGCCGACGGCGACCGCGACCACACCGGCGCCCGCCAGGGCGGCGACGCCAAACCACCAGGCTTGATGGAACGCGGCGAGCGCGCCCGCGGGACTGGGCCGGCCGAGGATCGCCACGACCGTCGCCACGCCGAGCGCCGCGCCCACCTGTCGCGCCACGGCGTTCAGGCTGGTGGCCGTGGCGAAGCTCCCCTCCGAGGCGGCGGAGACGGCGACGCTCGACACGGTGGGGAAGAAGATGCCCGCGCCGACCCCGGCGAGCAGGATCCCCGGCAGCCACCGGTCGACGTAGGCCGGGCGCAGGCCGGTGCGAGTGACGAACCAGTACACCCCGCCCGCCCACAGCAGGCCGCCGATGAGGAGCACGACACGCGCACCCACCCGCTCGGCCAATCGGCTGGCCGGCGAGGCGACGGCCAGCGCCACGAACGGGCCCGGCGTGATCCCGAGGCCCGCGTCCAGGATCGAGTAGTGCCACACCCCGGTGAGGAACAGGACGTTCACGAGCGTGTACCCGTAGAAGCCGGCGGCGGCGACGACCGTGGCGGCGTCCGCGACACCGACCGCCCGCACCCGGACGATGGCCATATCGAGCAGCGGCGTCGGGTGATGGGCGGACCGCGAGACGAACCACGCGCCCGTCCCGAGCGCGACCAGCCACGCGCCGATGATGCGGATGCTCCCCCAGCCCCACGCCTGTCCCTGCACGATCCCGAGGACGAGCGCGGCGACCGCCACCGCCAGCAGGAGCGCGCCGGACAGGTCGGGAAGGCGGCGGCGTCCCGGAGCGCGGCTCTCCACGAGCACGCTCCGCACGAGGATGAGGGCGAGGACGCCCACCGGCAGATTGACCAGGAACACGAGACGCCAGCTCGACAGCGAGACGAGCGCCCCACCGATCGCGGGCCCGAGGCCCGCGGCGAGGGCCGAGATGGCCGAGAAGACGGCGACGGCGTGCGCGCGGCGCTGGATCGGAGCCGCCTCGAGCACCACGGCCAGGGCGCACGGGACGAGCATCGCGCCACCCACCGCCTGCACCGCTCGGAAGGCGATGAGCTCGGCGATCGAGGAGGCGGCGGCGCACAGGCCCGAGCCGGCGAGGAAGAGCACGACGCCGGCCCCGAGCAGGCGACGGCGACCGAACACGTCACCGATGCGGCCGGCCGCCACGAGCAGGGCGGCGAAGACGATGTTGTAGGCGTTCAGGACCCAGGAGATCGTGCTCACCGGGCTCGCCGGGAAGGAGCGGGCGATGTTCGGGAAGGCGATGTTCACCACCGTGGCATCGATGAACGCCATGGCGACGCAGAGCGATGTGACCGCCAACACGGCCCCGAGCGGCGGCGTGCGCCGGCGCACCGGCGTCGCGGTGCCACCTCCCGACCTCTCCCCTGGACGAAGCACCGGCGTACCGTACACGCCCGCGCGAGCGCTGCGCGTCGTTTGCGGCGTTTCCGGTGCACCGCTCCGGAGGGAGGCCGCGGAGCCGCTCGGGTTTTCCCGCAGGACGACGCCGTACTCGACGGCAGTGACGGGCGTGTCGCGCACCGACGCGACCTGGGCCGGGCTGACCGAAGCTATGGACAGATCAACTTGACGGAGGGCACGATGGCCTACGACTCGCACAACTTCCTGCTCGATGAACCCCAGCGGACCCCGGACAACCGGGTGCGCCGCGGCATCAGCCTCGCGATCCTCGGCGCCTTGGCGACGGTGCTCGCCCTGGTCGGCGTCGACGTCGCGGTCATCAACGCCGCGCAGGCCCCGCCGCCGCGGCCGATCATCACCAAGCAGGTCGTGAAGGTGAGCGGAATGGCCCCGGTCGCCAGCACGGTGGATCTCTCCGTCACCCCCGGCATCAAGCCGGGCCCGGACGGCAAGCTGCACGACGCGTTCAGCGTGACCAGCTTCGACGTGCGCGCGGGACAGCCGGTGAAGCTCGTGATCAACAACACGGACAACACCGAGCACAGCATCACCTCGCCGAGCGCCGGGGTGAACATCATCGTCAGGCCCGGAACCCACACCTACACCCTGCTCGTCAAGAAGACCGGCACCTTCGAGTGGTACTGCAACTACCCGTGCGACCCGTTCTCGATGATGCACAACGGGTACATGCGGGGCACCATCACCTCCATCTGAGCGCTCCCTCTCCTCTCTCGGCGCTCAGGGGCGATCAGGGGGCGGCCAGCGGGCCGCCCCCTTTGGTCCTTCAGGCGGACACGACGCAGTCGCGGCCGGCGTGCTTGGCCGCGTAGAGACGCTGATCGGCGAGGTTGACGAGCGCCTCGAGATCGGCGGCGCCGTCCGCGGCCGTGGCGAGACCGACGCTGGTGGTCAGGCGCAGGCCGGGCGCGATCTCCTCCCACGGTTCCTCGCTCACCGCACGACGGATCCGCTCGCAGCCGGCGGCGGCGGCGTTGGCCTCCGTTCCCGGCATGAGCACGAGGAACTCCTCCCCCCCGCTGCGCACGATCAGGTCCGACGCGCGCAGCACGGTCGCGAGCAGCTCGGCGGCGCGGATCAGCACCTGGTCCCCGACCGCGTGACCGTAGCGGTCGTTGACCGATTTGAAGTGATCGAGGTCGACGACGGCGACGCTGACCTGGCCGGTGTGGTGGCTCGAGGGGCGCGCCAGCTCGCGGGCGAGGAAGCGGCGGTTGTGCAGGCCGGTCAGCCAGTCGCGCTCGGCCTGGTCGCGCAGCTGCTCCTGCAGCGTCTCCAGCTGCGCGGTGCGGACCTCGAGCTGAGCGTGGGCCTCCGCGAGCTCGCGGTTCTTGGCGGCCAACCCGTCGGACTCGCTGCGGGCGAGCCTCGCCTGCAGCACCGCGCGCTCCAGGCTGAGCTGGAGCTCCGTGATCTCGGCAAACGCCTGGCGCTCGAGCTGCGCCGAGCGCCAGAGGGCGTCGTAGGCCTCCTCGAACCGCCCCGCCTCACGCAGCGCCTCGGCCACGGCGGCGAGGATCGTGCTGCGCGTGTGGGGCATCCGCTCGCCCAGCCAGCTGAGCGCTGACTCGCCCGCGAGCTGCGCGTCGTCGTAGTCACCCAGGGCCATCCGCGCCTCGACCTGCGCCCGCACGCTCGCGCCGAGGACGTAGGGGTTCGGCGAGCTGCCCTCGGCCAGCAGCGCGAGCGACCGCTCGGCGTCCCGCAGCGCGGCGGCCGCGTCGCCGACGGCGAGCTCGATGTCGGCGCGGGTGGAGTGGATCACGGCGAGCGCGAACCGGTTCGGCCGGACCATCGAGGCGAGAGCGTAGGCGCGGTCGATCGCCACCCGGGCGCTCTGCGGATCGCCGCCCATCTCGCGGTGACAGGCGATGTCGTTATACGTGAGCGCCTGTTCCCACACGTCGCCGGCGGCGACCGTGAGGTCGAGGAGCTCGTCGAGCCGACGGTCGAGATCTCGGCCGCTGATGTTCCCGAAGACGAGGAAGGCGGTCCGCCGGGCGAAGATGCGCAGCGCGAGCTCACCGCTCGCGTCGGCGTACTCGATCGCGCGCTCGGCGCTGCCCAGGGCGTCGGAGTAGGCGCCGGTGAAGAAGCTGACCTGGGCGCGGAGCCCCGCGACCTCCGCGTGCGCGACGAGCGTCCCGTTCCCGTCCGCCAGGCACCCCTCGGCCTCGAGGGCGAGGGTGAGGCCGCTGCGGATGTCCCCGCGGTGGAGCGCGACGTGGCCCTGGAGCGCGAGCGCGCGGGCCCTGAGGGTGGCGTCGCCGACGGTGGCCGCCCGCTGATGGCAGCGAATCGCGGTCGCAAGCGCGCCCCCCGGATCCTCCCTCAGCGAGGTGCGCGCGGCGGAGATCACCGCTGCGATCCGGGCCGGATCGAGCGCCTCCCTGTCCTGTGTGTCGAGTTGCGCGAACGGCATCGGACGGCTCCTGAGCGGTGTATCGGCCCGCCACGGCCAGACTGGAGCGAAACGGTCACACGTTCGACCCGCTGGCGCCCGGCCGGGCAGGCTGGTGCGGCGCTCGATCGTCAGGGTGGGACGGTCAGGTGGGTCAGGGAGCTCATCCGCTCCCGTCCCGGGGGGCCACCCGATCCGGTGAGCCGCCGCCTCCGGCGGCCTGGGTGGGCCGCGTCGGGCCCGGCGCGTCGCTCACGGATGCAGCACCACCTTCGTCCACCCCTCGTCCCGGGCGTCGAAGTGCCGGTAGGCCTCCGGCGCCTCGTCGAGCGGGAGGTGGTGGGAGACGATCCAGCCCGGCTGCGCCTTGCCGGCGTGGACGAGGTCGCGCAGCTCACGGTTGTAGGCCTTGACGTTCGCCTGCCCGCAACCGAGGTGCAGGCCCTTGGTGAAGAACGTGCCCCAGTCGATCGTGAGTCGGCCCTCCTTCATGTCCTCGTCGGGGGACTGCGGGTCCTCGGGGACGAACACGCCGAGCACGCCGATGCCCCCGGTCGCCCGCACGCTCGCGATCAGGTCGTTGATGGTGGAGTTCGGGACCTCGTGCCCCTGCGGGTCGTGGGCCTGCCAGCCCACGGCCTCGATGCCACGCGCCACGCCCTCACCCTTCGTGCGCTCGAGGATCTGGTCGGCGGTCGGCCCGTCGGTGTCGTCGATCGGCGTGGCACCGATCCGCTCGGCCAGGGCGAGCCGGTCCGGGTGGCGGTCGACGACGAAGACCTCCTCCGCCCCCTGCACCTGCGCGGACAGCGCGGCCATCAGGCCGACCGGCCCGGAGCCGAAGATCGCGACGTTCTCTCCGGGCCGCAGACCGGCGAGCCGGGTGCCGTGCCAGCCCGTCGGCCAGATGTCGGCGAGCATCGCGTAATCGGCCTCCTTCTCCCTCGCGTCCTCGGGCAGTCGCAGGCAGTTCACGTCGCCGAACGGCACCCGCAGGAACTCGGCCTGACCCCCCTGATACGGGCCCATCATCGGGTAGCCGTAGGCGCCGCCGGCGAACCCCGGGTTGACCGTCAGGCAGAACGCCGTGAGCCCCCGCTCGCAGTTGGTGCAGAAGCCGCAGGCGATGTTGAACGGCAGCGACACCATGTCGCCCACCTTCACCCGCACGACCGCGTCGCCGATCTCAACGACCTCCCCCATGTTCTCGTGGCCGATCGCCTTGCCGTCCTCCATCGGCGCCCGCCCCTCGTAGATGTGCAGGTCGGACCCGCAGATGTTCGTGCTCGTGATCCTCACCAGAACGTCCGTCGGCGCCTCGATCCTGGCGTCGGGCATCTGGGTGACCTCGACCTCACGCGGCCCTCTGTAGACAAGCGCTTTCATGCAGCCCCTTTCGATCGGGAGTGGACGGCGGTGCGGGTCCCGCTCGGCGCGGCCCCGTCAGGCACTCCGTACCCGAACTCGCCGCCCGCACCGAGGCCGTCAGCGGCCGTACGCCCTGCGGGCCTCGGGATCGACCGTCCGAGATGCGGGGCCGCCCGGTCGCTGCGCTCCCTCTCCCGACCCCATGGACGGGCCCGGGTCCGTGAGCCGGCGCGGTCCCGTGGGCCACGCTAAAGTCACGCTCGAACCGAGGGCGCGTAGCTCAGTGGGAGAGCGCTCGCTTCACACGCGAGAGGTCGGTGGTTCGAAACCACCCGTGCCCATTGATCGAATTGCTTGGAGCGGACCGGCCGCGGAGCCGGTCCTCGCTCGGAGGACCGGCTCCGCGGTCCGTCCCACGGCGCGCGGCCCCCGCCGATCACACCGTCGCGACGGCCACTTCACGTCGGTCGCCGGTTGCTGACGGCCCCTCGATGAGTTAGGCTTGGCCGCCCATGGGGGGCCGGCATCTCCGCTCGCAGCGAAACGTCGTGCCGTGGGCCTGGGTTGCCATGTCGCTCGCAGTCCTGGCTCTCTGGGTCGGTGCCCCGCCGGTTCGAGCCACCCCCGCTCGGCCAACTCCCGCGCGTGACGCCCTTGCCACCATGAACCCGGACGTCGAGGCGGGCCAGATCGGTTATGGGGCGGCGACCGTCGCCCCGTCCCCGCCAGCCGGGTTCGCCTTCGCCAATTGGGCCAACCCGGCGTCATACTTTCTCGGGAGCACGGGCACACAGTTGCTCGTACTCACGGCCACGCGCCGCGCGCTGGTCGAGACGTCGTTTGCCCTTGACAGCTACCACCAGAGCGGTATCCACAGGGCGAGCATTGCGGGCTGGATGCTGCGGGATGCGTACCTGGCTCCGGACGGACACATCTACGTCCTCATCGGTCGTTCCAACCCGACGGAGAGCACCTCCCGCGCGGTCATTGAGGTCCGCCAGTACGACCAGAATCTGCGACTTCTCGGCACCGCTCAAGTGGACGGCGGCTTTGACAGTGACGGCGTATACGACGGTCTCGGAGCATCGGCGCCCGACATGGTGCTGGCCGGAACCACCCTGATCGTCCACATGTCCCGGGCGATCTTCCACATCAAGGGTGACTGGGCTGCTCACCACGAGGTCAACCTGGCCTTCGCCGTCGACACGAGCACGATGACCGCGACCGACATACCCGACCGGCCCTACGCCTCGCACTCCTTCAACGAGTTCGTGGCCACGGCCGGCGATGACGTGCTCTTCATCGACCACGGTGACGCGTACCCGCGGGGCGTGCAGCTCGGGATCATGCATGGCTACCTCGCCCCCAACCATGGCCAGACCTGGAACACCAGCCAGTGCGGGCCGACTGTGGGGACGCCCACCGACCCGGTGACCGGCCAGCCGCTGTCCGTCGATCCCTCGTACTGCTGGCAGAGCCCGACGGAGAACGACTACATGGTCTTCACGATCCCGGCTGACAATGCCGCGCTCGCCAATCACAACATGCTGACCGTGAACTTCACCGGAACCACCGTCAACGGTTTCGGGGTGGCCGACTCTCGCGCGTTGACGGTCGGGCTGTCGGTCCCCAACGGCCACGCCATCGATGGGGTGACGGGCCACTCCCCGCACCTCCGGGCCAACGTCTACCTGACATCCACCGACACTGCGACGGGCGCCACCACGCTCGTGTGGCTCACGACGCGCAACCCGCAGGACCAGACGTACCTGGAGTTGCAGCCGGCCCTGACCCCGCTCGCCAACGGTGACTTCGCCGTCGTATGGGACGAGTGGCATGAGAAGCACGTGACGATGCAGTACCGACTGGTGGACGACACCGGCACGGTCCTGGCGCAGAAGCAGTGGAGCGGGCACAGTTTCGCGGCCGTATCACAGCCGGTGCTCGCCGGCCACCGGATCCTCTGGGTCGGATCCTCCACCACCCCCGGGAGCAGGAACTACCTGCGCGGGATCAACGTCCGCAATCCAGCCGATCCCGTGCTGATCGAGAGGTGAACTCCGCCCACCCCCAGGACGCGGTGTCGTCGGCCGATGCGGGGCGTGGCGAGCGACGGTGGGAGTCTGCGCACGTGCAAGGCGCAGGAGGCGTCGGGGTCTCGCCCGACGAAGGTCGCCGGACACCCAGCGATCTGCTTGAACGAGGGCAGGAAGGGATTCATCCTCGCCTGGATGCAGGACAGCGTCGAGCCGATGGTCGAGGGCACGCTGTCCGCGAAGCCGGCGTGCGGCATCGCAAACGCGGTCCCCGCTCGACTCTGAACGGCTCCGGCCGTACCGTCGCGATGCCGCCGGCTCAGCCGGTGCCCGTGGCGGGCCGGACCTGCTCAATGTGGCAATCCTCCGGCCGATCCGGCACGTTGCTACCAGAGGCACGGATTCGCGCGCCGTCGCGGCAGACTGCGCCGGAGGGCGGTGAATTGTCACGTTCGACAGGTCGATTGCGTCCGGGGCTCCGGCGGGTGTGCGGCGTCGCGACAGGGGTGGTGAACGTCCCGCTCGCGCCGTGGGCGGATCGCGCCGTGGGCGGATAGTGTCGTCAGGCAACGAGCGGCCGAGGCCGGTTGACCCGAATCGAGGGTGACCTCGACCCGGCTCGCGGCCGGCCCCGGCGCCCCTCCCGACCCTGGAGACCACGACATGCCCGACCCAACGATCCTCATCACCGAGAACGGCCCCTACCTCGTGTCCGGTTCCGTTCCCCTGGACGAGCAGGCCATCACCGTCGAGGAGGGTGGCAACACCTGGGACTACGCCGGGACGGGCTTCGCGGTCCCGCCGGCCGGCGAGCGCTACGCGCTCTGTCGCTGCGGCCACTCCGCGAGCAAGCCGTTCTGCGACGGCACGCACGCCAGGATCGGGTTCGACGGCACCGAGGTGGCCAGCCGCCGTCCGTTCGCCGAGGACGCCGAGGTGAGCGAGGGGCCCGGGCTCGACCTGGCCGACAACAGCCCGCTGTGCGCGTTCGCGCGCATCTGCGACGGCCACGGGGGGATCTGGCAGACCGTTCAGGAGACCGGCCAACCGGCGCAGCGTGCGGTCGTCGAGCATCAGGGCACCCACTGCCCGAGCGGGCGCCTGGTCGTCAGCGACCACGGCGGCGGCGAGCCGGTCGAGTTGCCGTACGAGCCGTCGATCGTGCTGCTCGAGGACCCGCAGCAGAACGCGAGCGGCCCGATCTGGGTGCGGGGCGGAATCACCATCCGCTCCGCGGACGGCTTCGAGTACGAGACGCGCAACCGGGTCACCCTCTGTCGCTGCGGACAGTCGAGCAACAAGCCGTTCTGCGACGGCACCCACGCCCACATCGGCTTCCGCGCCCACGAGACGACGACCGACGGCTGATCACCACCGGCCCCGTCGGGCGTCTGCGCTCGCGGAGGGGGCGAGAGCCGGGCCCACGCTCACGACCGGCGTCTCCCCCGGTCAGGGGGCGTGGGCGTCGGTCCGGCCTGCGGCGGGACCCGCTCCCGATCCGTAATAACTACTCTACAACTGTGTAGGCGTATACAGGTATCATGGTGTTCACGGCAGAACCCATGAACCGAGAGGACAACGCAATGACCAGAAACATGAGCAACCTCGACCGACGCCTGCGCACCTACCTGTTGATGCCGGCCGCCGCGGTGGTTGGCGTGCTCGTCGGCCCCGGCTCGGTCGCCTCGATCGTGCTGTACGTCATCGCCGCCGTGATGCTCGCCACCGGCACCGTCGGCTACTGCCCGCTGTACGCGCTGCTGCGCATCGGGGGCGGTCGGCAGCATCCGTCGGCGCAGTGATCCGCGCGCGATACTCCGAAGCCGGCGCCGCGGCGCGTGGCGCAACCACCCCGACGCGGAGGCGAGCATGACCGCAGCCATGGATCGAGAGGCATGGGATCGGCGCTACGCGGATGCGGAGCTGATCTGGACCGCCGAGCCGAACCGTTTCCTCGTCAGCGAGACCGCGTCACTGACGCCGGGACGCGCGCTCGACCTCGCCTGCGGCGAGGGCCGCAACGCCGTCTGGCTCGCCGGCAACGGCTGGGAGGTCACGGGGGTCGACTTCTCGGAGGTGGCGCTGGAGAAGGCGCGGGGCCTCGCCGCCGCGCGGGGCGTGCCGGTCCGCTGGGAGGCGGCCGACCTGCTCGCCTACACGCCCGAGCCTCACGCGTACGGCCTCGTCACCGTCCTCTACCTGCAGGTCCCCGCGACGGAGCGGCGGACCGTCCTGCGCGCCGCGGCCGAGGCGGTCGCCCCGGGCGGGCGGCTGCTCGTCGTCGCGCACGATGCCAGCAACCTCGAGCTCGGCTACGGCGGGCCGCGCGAGCCGGCCGTGCTCTACAGCGCGCAGGACGTCCTGGCCGACCTGGAGGGCGCCGGGCTGCAGGCGATTCGCGCCGAGCGGGTCCAGCGACCGGTCAGCACCCCAGAGGGGGAGCGGATCGCCCTGGACGCGCTGGTGCACGCGCAGCGACCCGACGCAACCGATTGAGGGCGGGGACGACGCGGATGACGGAGGCGGCCGACCGTCGAGAGGGACCACCCCGGCCCGCTGACGCAGCGGCCCCGGCGCAGCCACGGGGGCCACTCCCGCAGGCGGAGTTCGACTGGATCTTCAGCCGCGTGCCGCGACTCACGGCGGAGCTCGCCATCGCCGACCCGGACCGCGGCTTCCTGCTGCTGCTCCGCGACCGCGGGCCGTGCCGGGGGCTGTGGCACCTGCCGGGCGGCACCGTCCGGTTCGGCGAGCGGGTGCTCGACGCGGCACACCGCGTCGCTCAGGGCGAACTCGGCCTCGCGGTCGACGTGCGCGAACTGCTCGGGTACATCGAGTACCCGAGCCATTACGAGAACGGTCTCGATTCCCCCGTCGGCCTGACCTTTCGCGCCATGCTGCCGCGGGGGGCCGCCACGCCGGCGGGCTGCCGGTGGTTCGAGACGCTGCCCGACCTCATGCACGCGGAGCAGCGCGAGTTCCTCTCCGCGCAGGCGGGGGCGCTCCTGCGCACTGGATGAGTGGTCCGCGACGAGCGGCCCGCGACGAGCGGTCGACCGCGGGCGGCCGGCAGCGCGCGCCGTCGTGGCCGCACGGATCGAGCCTCACCGCCGACCGGCGTCGGGCGCGGCGAGGCACAGCCGCCTCACATCGGCGTCCGAGACCTGGCCGAAGTGCTCATACCACGCGCTCACCGACCCCAACGGGTCCGGTTGCCGGAGGCAGACCACGTCGTCCGCCGCCACCGACAGCGCCGCCACCGTCGGTGCGGCACCGACGGGAGCGGCGAGGACGAGGCGCCGCGGCCCACCGGCGCGAATCGCCCTGAGCCCGGCCAATGCCGTGGCGCCGGTGGCGAGCCCGTCGTCGACGACGACCGCGACGCGACCCTCGACAGCGGCGAGCGGACGCCCGCCGCGGTACCGCACCAGCCGTGTCTCGAGCTCCCCCTCGGCGCGGAGGAGTGCGGCCTCGACCTCCTCTGGGCTGACGCCGAGGTCGTCGATCAGCTCGTCGTTGAGCACCCGCACACCGCCCTCGGCCACGGCTCCGATGGCGAGCTCCGGGTCGCGTGGCGCGCCGACCTTGCGCGCGACGAGCACGTCGAGGGACCCGCCGAGCCGGCGCGCGACCTCGTAGGCGACGGGAACGCCGCCACGGGCGAGACCGAACACGATCGGGGCATCCGCGGCGAGCCGGGCGAGGCTCCGCGCGAGGGCGACACCGGCCGCACGACGGTCCGTGAATCTCGGTGTCTGTTCGTCCATGTGGCACGGGGCCGGCGGGGCGGACGCGCTCGTCCACCCCGCCGGCCGGCGCGCTAGCGAGCCGCGCGGCTCCTCGCACCCTTCCGCGGACGCTCGTCCTCCGAGCCCGGAATGAACCGCACGCCGTCGGCCGGATACAGGATCGACTCGCGCGTCTCATCCCAGCGGATGCGGAAGCGCTCGTGACGGGCGCGACCGAGCAACTCGACGATCTGCCCGCGCTTCGCGGGCTGTCCGGACACTCCCCGCACCTCAACCCAGTCACCCACGTGCGGCCCTGCGTTGTCACCCAACACTGACACTTGTCTTCACCTCCACGGGTCAGGTAAGCGGGCTGCGTCGGCCCGCGCATCCGGGCGTTGAGCGGACAGCGTCCGGGGGTTCTACTGATGCCCCCACAGCGCGGCGCGGATCGGCGGTCCCCCCCGCGATCCGGTCTGAGACCCCCGATGGGGTCGCACCGGGCCCGGCATAGAGTCGTGGGCGATCGAGCCACGTCGGGACCGCCATCGCCCAGATCGCCGCGTCGGCACGGGCGAGCGAGCGGTGCGTGGGCTCCTGCCGAGGAGGTCTCGAGATCAGCAACATCGGGCGGCACACCTGCACGCTCCTCGGCTATCCGGGGGTGTCGGCCTACCGGGGGGCCCTGCACCAGATCGGGCCGGCCGCCACGCGGATCGCGGAGGCCGGAGCGATCGTGACCCTGCGGCCGGGGGCGACCGCCCACGCGTTCCTGCGGGGTTCCGACACCGGAGCGCTCTGTGGGCGCGGTGGCGTCCTCGCAGCGGGGCTGCGGGTGTACCCGCCGGGGCAGTTCGTCGCGCAGACCGTCCCGATCCCGCTCCGGGTGTGCCCGCATCGGGCGACGCTCGCCGTCGGCGTGCTCCGCGGCGGCACGGGATCCCCGGTCACATCGGCCGGCGAGGATCGTCCCGGCGAGCGAATTTACAAACGAATTACACCTCGGCTCTACCGTCTCCGTCGGCCGGAGGTCCCGCTCGCGGGCAGCTTCGCATGGCCGCAGCGCCCTCCGCCTCCTCTCCCGCTCCGCACACCTCCATCCGAAGCGACCCCACCCGCATGCCGCAACCGCTCACCGTCGACGCAGCTCCCCGCGGGCCGAAGCCGTCCGACGCGGACCCGTCCGCGGCGAGGCCGCCGCTCGGACAGACCGGGCCGCCGGCCCTGACCCGGAGCGAGATCGAGCACATCGACGAGCTGCTGCCACCCCTCTCCTACGTCGACGGCGAGCTGAACGTCGAGGGGATCCCCGTCTCGACGCTCTGGGACGGCTCCGGATCGATGCTGCTCTACCTGGCCGACCGTGCGGTCGAGAACTACCGGAGCATCCGGGAGGCGTTCGCCGCCCACTTCGACGTGTCCGTCAACTGCGCGATCAAGGCCTGCTACGTCGGTGGAGTCCTCTCCGCGCTCCGGGACGCCGGAGCCGGCGTCGAGGTGGCCAGCGAGCTCGAGTGGCGGATCGCCCACCGGATCGGGTTCTCACCTGACCAGACCGTGGTCAACGGCATGTTCCGCTCCGATGAGCACGCGCGCCGCCTGATCAGCCAGGGCGCGTATCTGATCGACGTCGACAGCGACGAGGAGCTCGAGCGTCTGGAGTTTCAGGCTCGGCAGCTCGGGATGAAGCCCGATGTGCTGGTGCGGGTGAACCCCCTGCCGGACGATGCCTTCTTCTCGGACCGGTCGAAGCTCGGGCTGAGCCCCGACGACGCGCAACGGCTGCTCGAGCGAGTGGCGCGCTCGGCGCACCTCGAAGCGCGTGGTCTGCACGCGCACCAGCTCAGCCGCTGCGCCGACCCGGAGCGCTTCGGACGCCTCGCCGAGCGCATGGCAGAGCTTCGGACGGACTGTTCGACGTCGACCGGCACGGCGCTCGACACGCTCGATCTCGGCGGAGGCATCGAGACGAGGTATCTGCTCGAGCGCGCCGGGCATACGATCGGGGACTTCGCCGCCGCCGCTCGGGAGGCGCTGGGCGGCCAGCCCGGGCTGCGCATCCTGCTCGAGCCGGGGCGCTACGTCTTCGGCGACGCCGCCGTCGGGCTCACGTCCGTTCTCGGCACCAAGCGGCGCTCCGGACACGACTGGCTGATCACGCACATCGGCTGCAACCTCCTGCCCCCCACCTCGGACCGGGCCTACCCGCCGCTGCCGATCCGCCTGAGCGGCGCTGATCCCTGGAGCCACCGGCACGTGGCGGATCCCACGCCCGCGCCGTCCCGCCTGCACCTCGACGCCCAGCTCCCGGATGACGCCGCCGAGCACGGGCTGGCCCTGATCGGCTGCGGCGCCTACAGCGCCGTCCGTGCCTCCGTCTGGAGCACCGACCTGCCGGACATCGCCGTCCTGCGCGACGGCGACAAGACGCTCGTCTTCGACCGGGCCGCGCAGGACGCCGCCGTCAGCGCGCTCTTCGGAATCGACTTCGACGGCGACTGAGCCGATCGGCGCGCGGGGGCCGCGCCAAGACGGTCACCGGCGCGGCTCCCATTCGAAGTAGCGCACCGAGAGCACCAGACCCGCGAGCCCCCAGCCGGCGACCGCGGCGACGTCGTCCCAGCGGAAGGGCGTGCCCAGGAAGCCGGCCTGGAGGGCGACGGCGAAGTGGCGGACCGGGAAGATCCGGCCCACCCACTGCACCCAGTCGGGCGTCCCGTTGCCGAACGGGATGAAGATCCCCGAGAGGAAGAGCAGCGGCATGATCGTGAAGTTGACCACGGGCGGCGCGGCATCGCCGTTCGGGATCGCCGCCGTGATCGCGTAGCCGAGGGCGCAGAACGAGGCCGACCCGACGAGCAGCATCACGAGGAAGCGGAGCAGGGTCATGCCGGTGGCGAGCTGCGCACCGTAGGCGAAGTGGCCGAACGCCGCGGTGATCCCCACGAGCAGGAACGCGACGAAGATCGAGTGCAGGATCCGGCTCGCGAAGAAGATCGCGCGTGGCAGCGGCGCACCATCCAGCCGCTTCAGGACCCCGTCGTCACGGTTGAAGGTCGTCATCATCGCCGTGTTGCTGAAGCACGCGGTGATCACCCCGAAGGCCGCCATCGAGGCGACGTAGTAGGTCGACTCCTTGACCGCGCGCGGCCCGATGTGGACGACGCCGTTGCCCAGGAGCGCCGTGAAGATGACGAGGAACATCAGCGGGAAGGCGAAGGTGAAGAACGCCCGCATCGGGTTGCGCCAGAACGCCTTGTTGACGTAGCGGATCTGGTCGAGCGTCAGGACCGCGGCGCTCACGTCGACGCCCCGCCGCCACGCCGGGTCAGCTCGAGGTACACGTCCTCGAGCGACGGCCGGATGACCTCGAGCCCCTCCAGGGGCTGCTCATGCTCGAGCGCCCAACCGGTGAGGCGGTGCAGCAGGGCGACCGGGTCCTCGGCGTGGATCTCGACGAACCCGTCGGCGTCGGGGGCGGCCGCCAGCTCGCCCGGGGGCGTGTCCTGCGCGGGGAGCCGGTAGCGGATGCGAGCCCCCGCGCGCTGGCGCAGCCCGAGCGTCGCCGGGGGTCCCTCGGCCACCACCCGGCCGCCGACGATCACGACCACCCGGTCGGCGAGGTACTGCGCCTCGTCCATGTAATGGGTGGTGAGGACAACCGTCTTGCCGAGTCGGGCGAGCGCGCGCACCACCTCCCAGGCCTCGTGTCGAGCCGCCGGATCGAACCCGGTCGTCGGCTCGTCGAGGAAGAGCAGGTCGGGATCACCGACGAGCGCGATGGCCATCTCGAGGCGACGCTGCTGGCCGCCCGAGAGGCCGACCACGCGCTCGGCCCGCCGGTGGGCGAGACCGACGAGCTCGATCACCTCGTCCACGCCGCGGTGCCCGGGATACAGGTGCGCGTACATCGCCACCGTCTCGCGCACGGTGAGATACGGCTCGACGGCCGCCTCCTGAAAGACGATGCCGAGGCGCGGCTTCAACCGCCCCCGTTCCGTCGCGGGGTCGCAGCCGAGGACCTCGACCCGGCCCGCGTCACGCGACCGGTACCCCTCGAGGATCTCGACGGTCGTCGTCTTGCCGGCACCGTTGGGCCCGAGCAGCGCGCAGATCTCCCCGACGGGAACCTCGAGATCGATCCCGCGCACCGCCTCGACGCCGCTGTAGGACTTGCGCAGGCCGTGCACGCTGATCGCCGGTGGGACGGGGGACAGCGCCGGCGACGCCGCACCCCCTCGGGGGGACGAGGAGGGGGCGAGGTCGGTGAGATGGGAGTGCATCGGGGTCGGCATGGTCGTCCCGCCGCGGCCCGCCCGGGCGGACTCGCGCCGACCACCAGCGTCTCGCACCGGGCTGGGTCGAGCATCCGCGCGGACTCCGTCACCGCCGACGGATTTGCCGCGCCGCGTGAGACGGACAAAATGCCTCTGCTCGTATTGCGTCCAGACGCTCGGTATGCGAGCATCCCTCGAACCGGGCACCCGCCCGGCCGCGTGGGCGCCGACGCTGCGGGCGGAGGCGCGCCAATGGAGGGGCCCGACCGCCCCTGAAAGGAGAGGAGTGCTCATGCAGCAACGAGAGACAGAGTCACCCGGCGGACCGCTGCGGTCCATCCCCCGAACCCTCCGTCGCGGCGCGACGCTGGCGTCCGTGGCGGCGGCCACCCTCACCGCCGCCGGGATCGGCGCCGGCACGGCCGGAGCCGCGATCCACCGCTACAGCGTCACCATCGACGGCAAGAAGATCACCACGAACCCGAAGCTGGCGGCGAGCGTCCCGGCCGCGGTGCAGGCCAAGGGTCTGCTCGACATCACCTACAACAATGCGCCACCGGACGAGCAGGTCGTCAACGGCAAGAACGTCGGCTGGGAGATCGACCTCGGTCGGGCCGTCGCGGCGGAGCTCGGGCTGAAGTGGAAGCTCACCACCTCGGGCAACTTCGACAGCTTCATCCCGGGCCTGCAGAACGGGCGTTACAACGCCTCGTTCACCTCGTTCATCCAGACGCCGGCCCGGCTGAAGCAGATCGACATCGTCACCTACTACAACGTCGGCACCGGCTTCGCCGTCAAGAAGGGCAGCAGCATCACGATCAGGAAGCCGACCGACGTCTGCGGCCACACCGTGGCGGTGATCGAGGGCTCGGCCTTCATCCAGCAGATCCAGTCGATCAACTGCAAGGCCGCGGGCAAGAAGCCGGCGCAGGTGCAGTCGTTCCCGTCGGATTCGGCGGCGGAGCTCGCCGTGGCGAGCGGCCGCGTCCAGGTGTACTCCTCCTCCGAGGATCAGCTGTCCTACCTGATCCAGAAGACCGAGCACCAGTTCGTGCTGCAGCCGCTGAACTTCGACCCGGTGCCCGAGGGAGCCGGCGTGACGAAGGGCATCGGGCTGTCCAAGCCGATCGGCAACGCGATGGACGCGCTGATCAAGTCCGGCGCGTACAGCGCGATCATGAAGCGGTGGTCACTCACCTACGGGCTGGTCAAGAAGGCCACCGTCTACGGCGGCAACTAGGTCGCCGCGGTCGCCCCGATGCGCGTCGTGACGACACCCGAGGTCGGCGATGAGCGCCACCCGGAGTGATTCCGACGCGAGCGTGACGGCGCTCGACGATCACGTCGAGCGCCGTCCGCAGACCACCCCGGCGGGGGTCGCCCTGACGATCCTGCGCTGGGTCGTGCGGATCGTCGTGCTCGTGCTGCTCATCGACGTCGTCCGCATCCTCGTCACGTCCAAGACGATCGAGTGGGGGACGGTCGCCCACTACCTGACGTTCGGCCAGATCCTCAGCGGGGTGCTGACGACGCTCGAGCTCACCGTCGCGGGCATGGCGATCGGCATCGCGCTCGGCGTCATCCTCGCCCTGATGCGCCTGTCGTCGAGCCTCGTGATGAACATGGCGGCGTCGGGCTATCTCTGGCTCTTCCGCGGCACGCCGCTGCTCGTCCAGATCCTCTTCCTCTACAACCTCGCCTCGTTCATCCCGCGGGTGACGATCGGCGTTCCCTTCGGCGGCCCCACACTCGTGTCCTCGGACACCAACTCGCTGATCACGGTGACGAGCGCCGCGATCCTCGCCCTCGGACTCAACCAGGCCGCCTACATGTGCGAGATCGTCCGCGCCGGGATCCTCTCCGTCGACGAGGGGCAGCTCGAGGCGTCGCTCGCCCTCGGCATGACCCGGCGGCGCGCGATGCGACGGATAATCCTGCCGCAGGCGATGCCGGTGATCATCCCGCCGACCGGCAACAACGCGATCGCCCTGCTCAAGGACTCGAGCCTGGTGAGCGTCATCTCGATGAAGGAGCTGCTCTACCAAGCCCAGCTGATCTACTCCGCGCAGTTCAACACGATCCCGCTGCTGGTGGTCGTCTGCATCTGGTACCTGGCGATGACGACGGTCAGCACGATCGGTCAGCACTACCTCGAGCGCCACTTCGGACGCGGCACGACGCGCACCTCCCCCCCGAGCTTCCGGCAGCGCTTCGGCCGCAACCTGACCTCGATCCTCCGACCCGGCCGGGCGGCCGAGGGAGTCGGCGCATGACCCGCCCCCCGTCCACCGACCGGCCGCTGCTGCGCCTGTGCGGCATCCACAAGCGCTTCGGAGACAACCACGTCCTGCGCGGCGTCGACCTCGACATCGCGGCCCGAGAGGTCGTCTGTCTGATCGGACCCTCGGGCTCCGGCAAGACGACCCTGCTGCGCTGCGTCAACCACCTCGAGGTCCCGACCGAGGGGCGGGCGATCCTCGAGGGCGAGCTGCTCGGCCAATACACCCATCGCGGCCGGCTCGTCCCCCTCCCGCCCCGCGAGCTCGCGGCGCAGCGCTCGGCGATCGGGATGGTGTTCCAGCACTTCAACCTGTTCGGCCACAAGACGGCGCTGGAGAACGTCATCGAGGCACCCACCCAGGTCCGGGGCGTCTCGCGGAAGGAGGCGGTCGGCACCGCCACCGAGCTGCTGCGCCGTGTCGGGCTGGCCGACAAGGCCGATGCGTACCCGCGCCAGCTCTCCGGGGGACAGAAGCAGCGGGTGGCCATCGCGCGGGCGCTCGCGATGTCCCCGAAGCTGATGCTCTTCGACGAGCCGACCTCCGCGCTCGACCCGGAGATCGTCGGCGAGGTGCTCGACGTCATGCGGCAGCTCGCCGCCGACGGCATGACGATGCTCGTGGCCACCCACGAGATGACGTTCGCGCGGGACGTGGCGGACCGTGTCGTCTTCATGGACGGCGGGGTCATCGTCGAGCAGGGACCCCCGAACCAGGTGCTCACCGCGCCCACGCACGAACGCACGAAGCGATTCCTCGCTCGCCTGCTGTGAACCGAACCCAAGGAGCCACATGACCTTTCTCGGCAGCTACACCGTCACGATCACGCCGTTCACCGAGGACGGGTCGGCGATCGACCTCGACGCACACCGCCGGTTCA
Organism: Solirubrobacterales bacterium; assembly: GCA_027451345.1. GTDB lineage: Bacteria > Actinomycetota > Thermoleophilia > Solirubrobacterales > Solirubrobacteraceae > Palsa-465. The sequence goes on along the minus strand of DAIDJO010000011.1, from coordinate 6,127 downwards.
TCGACTGGCAGCTCGCCTCGGGCGTACCCGGGCTGATCATCCTCGGCTCCACGGGCGAGTTCCTCACCGTCTCGGACGCGGAGCGCGCCGAGTTCGTCACGGCGACGATCGAGCACGTCGCGGGGCGCGTGCCGGTGCTCGTCGGCACGATGAACGCCTACACGGAGAACGCCGTCCGCTACAGCCGCGAGGCGGAGGCGGCCGGAGCCGACGGGCTGATGATCGCCCCGCCCTACTACTACACCCCCACCGAGGACGAGATCTTCGAGTATTACCGCGCCATCAGCGAGGCCGTCTCGATCCCGATCATGCTCTACAACAACCCGGTCACCACGAACGTCGACATGTCGGCCGCGCTCGTCGCGCGCCTGACGAGCGCGCTGGAGAACGTGCGCTACATCAAGGAGGCGAGCCTCGACGTGGCGCGCGTGTACGACGTGGTGGAGCAGACGCACGGGGTGATGCGGGTGTTCGCCGGCGAGCGGATCGTCGAGTCGTTCCTGCTCGGCGCGGTCGGCTACGTGAACCCGTTCGGCAACTATGCCCCCCGGGCGTCGTCCCTGATCTGGGATCTGCTCACCGCCGGCCGCATCGAGGAGGCCAAGCAGATCGAGCGCAAGCTCGACGAGCTGAACGCCATCATCGCGGCGGGCCACCCCACCTACGGGCATCAGTGCTACTCCAAGGCGCTCGCCGCGGTGGCCGGCTACCCGGTCGGGGATGTTCGTCCGCCGCTCACGACGTTCCACAGCCTCGGCGCGGAGGGCGAGGAGCGGGTGCGCCGGATCACGCCGCTGCTGCGCGAGCTCGACGAGATGGCGGATCGCTTCGCCCCGGGCCCCGCGGTCGCCGCGTAAGCGCAAGCGGCGACCGCGGATCGAAAGACGATGCACCGATGAGCGACCTCACCGGCCGGACCGTGCTCGTCACGGGCGCCTCGAAGGGGATCGGGGCGGAGATCACCGCCGCCCTCGGCCGTGCCGGGGCGACGGTGCTGGCGGCGTACGGGTCCGACGAGGCCGGCGCACGAGCGGCGACGGCCGCCATCCCGGAGGATCGGCGCCACCTCGTCGCGCTCGACCTGGCGGCGCCCGGCGCCGGACGGGAGCTGTGGGAGCGCGCGCGAGCGTGGCGTGAGGACATCGACGTGCTCGTCTGCAACGCCGCGGTGATGCTCGACTCCCCCCTCAACGGCGACGACGAGGAGTGGGACGCCGCCTGGCGCCAGACGCTCGCGGTCAACCTGCTCGAGCCGGCGAACCTGATGCGCTCCGCCGTGCGGGACTTCGTGGCGCGCGGCGGCGGGACGCTGATCGTGCTGTCGAGCTGGGCCGCGCAGCGGGGCTCCGGCAACCCGGACCTGCTCGCCTACGCCGCCTCCAAGGCCGCCGTCAAGGCGCTCGCGCAGACGCTCGCCCGTGCCCACGCCAAGGATGGCCTGCTCGTGTACGTGATCGCCCCCGGGATCGTGCGCACCCGCATGTCCGAGATCTCGGCGGCACGCGTCGGGGGCGAGGAGGCGGTGACGGCCACGCTGGCGATGGGCGAGTGGGTCCCACCCCAGGAGATCGGCGAGCTCGTGGCGTTGCTGGCCTCCGGCGCGGTGCGGCATCTCAGCGGCGCGACGCTCGACGTCAACGGTGCCACCTACATCCGGTAACGCCACCGCGCGAGCTGGCGGCGACCCGCTGGACTGCGAGGTCCTCGTGGTCGGCGGCGGCATTGCCGGCGCGGCCACGGCGTGGCACCTCGCGCGGGACGGCGCCGAGGTCGTGCTCGTCGAACGCGACGAGATCGGCGCGGCGGGATCGGGCGCGAACGCGGGCAGCCTGCACGCGCAGCTGCAACCGCAGCCGTTCCGTGAGCGCGGGCTCGCGTGGGCGGAGGCCTACCGTCCCGCCACGCGCTTCCTGCTCGAGTCGATCGGCGTGTGGCGCGGCCTCGGTGACGAGCTCGGCACCGACCTCGAGGTCTCGCTGACCGGTGGGATCCTCGTCGCCGACACGGAGGCGCAGCTGCGGGAGGTGGAGCGCAAGGTCGCCACCGAACGTGAGCAGGGGCTGAGCTCCGAGCTGCTCTCGGCGGCGGATCTGCGCACGCTCGCGCCGTACCTGTCCGAGCGGATGATCGGGGGCGAGTACTGCGCCGACGAGGGCAAGGCCAATCCGCTTTTGGCCACCGCCGCCCTCGCCCGTGCGGCCGCGGCGGCCGGGGCTCGGCTGCGACCGCGGACCGAGCTGCTCGACGTGCGGCGCGAGGCGGCCGGCTTTGCGGCGCTCACCTCCTCCGGCGTGATCCGCTGCCGCCGGCTGGTCAGCTGCGGGGGCGTGCAGGCGGGGATCGTGACCGGGCTTGCGGGACGGTCCGTGCCCGTCGCGGGCGAGGCGATCCAGGCGTCCGTCACGGAGGCCGTCGAGCCGTTGATCCGGCATCTCATCTACTACGCGGGCGCCCCGCTCACGCTCAAGCAGGCGCGCGCCGGCTCGATTCTCATCGGCGGAGGCTGGCCCGCCCACGAGCGTGACGGGCGCGCCACGGTGAGCGGGGAGTCGCTGCTCGGCAACCTCGCCGTCGCCGTGCGCGTCGTGCCCGAGGTGCGCCACGCCCGGCTGATCCGGACGTGGGCCGGATTCGTCAACGCCACCGCGAGCTGGCTGCCGGTGATCGGTGAGCTGCCGGGCGAGCCGGGCCTGTTCATCGGCGCCTTCCCGTACATGGGGTTCACCGCCGGGCCGCTCCTCGGCCGGGTGCTCGCCGACCTCGTGCGCGGGCGAACCCCCGAGACCGACATCGCCGGCTTCGCTCCCTGAGCGACGTGCCTCAGGCCGCCGGGCCGATGAGCAGGTCGATCTCGATCGGCCGCAGCGGCGGCGCCGGGGCGAAGCCGGACAGCTCCCCCGGCGCCTCACCGGTGGCTCGGGCCACCATCCCGGCGATGAGCGGCCCGCAGTACCGGCCCTGGCAGGGCCCCATCCCGGCTCGCGTCTCCCGTTTGATCGTCCCCACGTGCCCGGCTCCCCCGTGCAGGGCACGCTCGATGGCCGCGCGCGTCACGCCCTCGCAGCGACAGATCGGGGTGTCGTCCTCAGCCAGCTCGTCGATGAGCTGCGGGGCGCGGAACACCTCGGCGAGCGCGTCCTGAAACGCCTGATGGCGGGCGACGGCCCGCTCCGCCCACGCCCCCCGGGCGGCCAGGGCGGGCGAGACCGGCCGGCCGAGGCGGCGGACGGCGTCGAGCGCGGCGAGCTCGCCCTGGGCCTGCGCGTACCGGGCGCCGCGGATGACCGATCCGTCGCCGACGACCCAGACGCAGTCGGTGGAGGTCCGCCCGCACCCGTCGGTGACGGTGACCAGATGGCCGGCGGGGCCGTGCTCGTGGCGACATCCGAGCGACCGGGCGATCTCCGTCGAGGGGACGAACCCGAGACCGACGCAGACGGCGTCGACCTCGAAGCGCCGCTCGCTCCCGGCGCGGGGCCGTCCCGAGGCGTCGACCGCGCCGACCGTCGCCGTCTGTGCCCGCCCGTCGCCCTCCACCCTCGTCACCACCGAGCCCTGGATCACGGGCACGCGCGCGCGCGCGAGCCGCGCCCGGTACCGCACCCCGTCCCGGATGAGCCGGGGATCGGCCCGGGCCATGCGCCCCAGCGCCACGGCCCGCCGCGGCACGGGGGCGGGGGCGAGCTCCACCACGGCCACAACGGTGGCGCCGGCGGCGGTGAGCTCGGCGGCGACCTGCATGTTCAGCGGGCCGTTGCCCGACACGAGGACCCGTTCCCCCGGCACAACCCCGTAGCTGCGCCACAGCGTCTGTGCGGCGCCGGTGGTCATCACGCCCGGCAGCGTCCAGCCCGGGAATGGCACGCCACGCTCATACGCTCCCGGCGCGAGGATCAGGGCGTCACAGTGCAGCCGCCGGCGCTGCTCGCCCGCAACGGCGCAGATGGCGTCGAGCCCGAAGGCACCCCAGACGGAGGTGGCGCTCTGCACCTCCACCCCGGCGGCGCGCACGCGCTCGATCAGCGCACGGCCGGCGGCGAACTGCGCGTCGGCGGGCGGCCGCCCGCTCGCGCCGGCGGGCTGCTTGAAGTACTGGCCTCCGAGCTTCGGGCGCTCGTCGAGCAGGACGACGTCAAGGCCCGCCTCGGCCGCCGTCGCCGCGGCCGAGAGCCCGCCGGGACCGCCGCCGATGACGAGCAGCTCGCAGTGGCGCCGCTGCTCCGGCTTGGCGGCCACCGCGAGGGACACCCGATCCTCGCGCGGATCGGCCCGCAGATCCTCGCGCAGATCCGGCCGCGCCGGGGAGCGCTCGACCGAGGACCCGGGCCGCGCCGGCGTGAGGCACGCCCGCTGCGCCACCCGCCCGTCGACCGCCACCAGGCATTCCTGGCAGACCCCCATGCCGCAGAAGATGCCGCGCGCATCGTCCTGGCGGCTGTGCCGGAGGGCGAGCTCCCCGGCGGCGGTGAGGGCGGCGGCGATCGTCGCACCGGGAGGCACTGGGATGCTTCGCCCCTCGAAGGTGAAGGTGTCCGGGGCTCGGGGGGAGGGGCGGTGCGTCATCGTCGTACGTATATCGCGCAAACGTTCGAAATGCGAGCAAGGGGGCCGCAGGCCGATGGAACAGGGGCTGGACATCAGGGGGTCCCGTGTGCCAAAGTTCGCATACCGGGCGACCGACCGCATTCCGAGCACACTGGACCGAATGAGCGCCACCTCACACACAGAATCTCGCAGCGACACCGATCGCAAGCACGTGTTCCACCCCTTCAGCGTTCTGCAGCGCCACGAGCAGAGCGGTCCGCGGCGGATGATGGTCCGCGCCTCGGGCAGCACCGTCTACGACGAGGACGGACGCGGGTACCTCGACGCGATGGCCGGGCTGTGGTGCGTCAACATCGGCTACGGCCGACGCGAGCTCGCTGACGCGCTGCACGACCAGACGCTGCGTCTGGCCTACTACCACTCGTTCTCCTCGATGGCGACCGACACTCCGGCGCTGCTGGCCGAGCGGTTGATCGACCTCGCCCCCGAGGGGATGTCGAAGGTCCTCTACGGCACGAGCGGATCCGACGCCAACGACACGCAGATCAAGCTCGTCCGGCTCTACAACAACCTGCTCGGCCGCCCCCAGAAGAAGAAGGTGATCTCCCGGCGCCGCGGCTACCACGGCGTCACCATCGCGTCCGGGAGCCTGACCGGATTCGACGGCATGCACCAGGGGTTCGACCTCCCGATGGAGGGCATCCTCCACACCACCCCCCCGTACCGCCTGCGCGAGGCGCTGCCCGGCGAAAGCGACGCGGACTTCGTCGCGCGGCTCGCCGCCGAGCTCGACGCGCTGATCGTCGCCGAGGGCCCCGACACGGTGGCCGCGTTCATCGCCGAGCCGGTGCAGGCGGCGGGCGGGGTGATAGTGCCGCCCGACGGGTACTTCCCCGCCATCCAGGAGGTGCTGCGCAAGCACGACGTCCTGATGATCGCCGACGAGGTCGTCTGCGGCTTCGGCCGGCTCGGCACCTGGTTCGGCAGCGACCTCCTCGGGATTGAGCCGGACCTGATGACCGTCGCCAAGGGCATCACCTCGGCGTACTTCCCGCTGTCGGCCTGCCTCGTGTCCGAGCGGGTCTGGCGGGTGCTCGCCGACGAGAGCGGGGAGCGCGCCTTCGGGCACGGCTACACGTACACCTCGCACCCGCTGGCGGCCGCCTGCGCGCTGGCGAACCTCGACGTGATCGAGCGGGATGGGCTCGTCGCCCAGGCCGGCGAGCGCGGCGCCCGGTTGAACGCCCGGCTGCGCGAGGCCTTCGACGGCCATCCCCTGGTCGGGGAGGTCCGCGGCCGCGGGCTGATCGCGGCGGTCGAATTCACCGCCGGCACCGAACCCACCCGGCTCTTCGACCCGATCGGCCGGATCGCCACGCGCGTCGACGCGGAATGCCTGGAGCGCGGCGTGATCACGCGCGTGCTGCCGGACTCCGACACGATCTCCTTCTCGCCACCCTTCGTGATCACGGAGGCGGAGATCGACGAGGTGGTCGCCGTCGCTCGAGAGGCGGCCGACGTCGTCGCCGCGGAGATCGCCTAGGGCGATGCCCGATCCCGATCCCGCGCGTCCGAGGCTTGG
>DAIDJO010000010.1 GCA_027451345.1 Solirubrobacterales bacterium | reverse complement strand
AACGCCGCGGGCAGCGATCCGGCGGAGGTCGCCGAGGCGTTCATCCTGCAGTTCTACGCGTCGGCGATGGTGATCCCGCCGCTGGTGGTCGTTGAGCAGGGGGTCGTCGCCGGTCCCGGGTGGGAGCGTGGGGAGGGGGAGTCACGCGCCTCACTCGCCGAGGCGCTCAGCCGGCGGCGCGGCTCCCGGGTTGAGGTGCGCGCGGCCGAGCGCGGGGACAAGCGCCGGATCCTCGAGCTCGCGCAGCGCAACGCGGCGCTCGCGCTCGACCAGGAGAAGCTGCGCTCCGAGCGCCGCCGCCAGCAGCGCAGCGAGGCGCTCGACGGGCTCCAACGGGCGCTGGGCCTTGAGAGCGTGCCGTTGCGGATCGAGTGCTACGACATCTCGACGCTGATGGGCACCAACACGGTGGCGTCGATGGTGGTGTTCGAGGGGGCGGCGCCGAAGAAGTCGGACTACCGTCGCTTCCGCGTGCGCACCGTGGGGGACGCCGCGGGCGGGGACGGCCCGGATGACTTCGCCTCGATGGAGGAGATCCTCGGACGGCGCATGGCGCAGTTCGAGGCGCAGCAGGATCTCTCGCCGCACGACAAGGAGTACGACCCGAGCTTCGCCGCGCTGCCGAACCTGATCGTGATCGACGGTGGCAAGGGGCAGCTGGCCGCCGGGCTGCGGGCACTCCAGGGCTTCCGCGACCGGGGCGTGACGGTCGTGTCGCTGGCCAAGCGGATCGAGGAGGTCTTCCTTCCGGGACGGGCGAGCTCGCTCGTGCTCCCGCACGACACCCCGGAGCTGCAGCTGCTGCAGCGGCTCCGCGACGAGGCGCACCGCTTCGCGATCACGCACCACCGCCAGCGCCGCGACCGGGCGATGACGGCGTCGATCCTCGACGGACTGCCCGGGGTCGGGCCCGCGCGCAAGCGGGCGCTGCTCACGCACTTCGGCTCGCCGGACGCGGTGCTCGAGGCCTCGCGCGAGGAACTCGAGGGCGTTCCGGGGATTCCGGCGAAGCTCGCTCGCGACCTGCACCGGGAGCTGCATCGGACCGGCGTCTGAGCATCCGCGGACCCTGGTACACCCCAGACTTGGCACGCATGGCCGACCAACACGCACCCGACCCCCCTGGCGACGAGACGGACGAGGCCGTGCGCGCGGGGGAGACCACGCTCGCGCTGCGCGACCTCGTCGTGATCACCGGCTTCTCCGGGGCGGGGAAGTCGACGGCGATGGCCGCCTTCGAGGACGAGGGGTACTTCTGCGTGGACAACCTGCCGTCGGAGATGATCGGCTCGCTCGTCGAGCTGTTCGCTCACGAGGGATCGAAGGTCGCCTACGCCGCGATCGTCTCGGACCTCCGCGCCGGCAGCTACTTCCAGGGGCTCTCCGCGGTGCTCGATCGCCTTCAGGAGCTCGGGGTCAACCACCGGGTGCTGTTCCTCGAGGCGAGCGAGGAGGCGCTGCAGACCCGCTACAAGGAGACGCGCCGGCGCCATCCGCTCTCCCCGGACGGGAGCGTCCACGAGGGGATCGCGCGCGAGCGCGAGGCGCTCGCGCCGCTGCGCGCGCGGGCGGACCACGTGATCGACACCACCGGTCTCACCGCCGCCCAGCTGCGCCGCAAGCTCTCCGACGCGATGCTGCCGACCCACACTCCCGGGCGGCTCGCGGTGACGTTCGAGAGCTTCGGCTTCAAGTACGGGGCGGCCCGCGACCCGGACCTGATGCTCGACGTGCGGTTCCTGCCCAATCCGCACTACGAGCCCGCGCTGCGGCCGCTCACCGGCCTGGACCCGCGCGTCGTCGACTTCATCGACCGCGACGGGTCGCTGACGCGCTTCTACGACCTGCTCCACCCGCTGATCGACTATCTGCTGCCGCAGTACCTCGCCGAGGGCAAATCCCACCTCGTCGTGGCGGTCGGCTGCACCGGGGGGCGGCATCGGTCCGTGGCGATCGCCCAGCATCTGGCGCAGCGGTACGCCCCGGCGCCCGAGTACGTCGTGCAGGTGATCCACCGCGACGCCGAGCGCCCGACGTGATCGATCACATCGGGTTCGAGGTCGCCGACCTCGCTCGTGCGGCCGCGTTCTACGACGCGGTGTTCTTCGCGCTCGGCGCCCGCCGGATGTTCGAGTCCGAGCACGCGCTCGCCTACGGCGTGAACGGGCCCGAGTTCTGGCTCGTCACGCGGGGACGGGCTCCCGCGCCGGGCTACGGGCACGTCGCCCTGCGCGCGAGCGGCAAGGCCGCGGTCGACGCCGCCCACCGCGTCGGGCTCGCCAGCGGGGGCGAGGACGACGGCCCGCCCGGCCCACGGCCCAGCTACGGCCGGCGCTACTACGCCGCGTACCTGCGTGACCCCGACGGGCTGCGGGTGGAGATCGTCTCGCGCCGCTGAACCGCCCCGGGGACTCCCCGCCGAGCCGCGGCGGCCGGGGGTCGCGGGCGGCGAGGCGTTAGCCTTTCCACACGCCTGCCCCTCGGAGTGGCGCGGGCCTCGAGCGCGAATCGTCAATCAGCGGAGGGTCAATGGCACTGCGAGTCGGAATCAACGGATTTGGGCGCATCGGGCGCAACGTCGTCCGCGCCGCGCTCGACCGCGGAGCGGACATCGAGTGGGTCGCCGTCAACGACCTCGTCGACCGCCGGACGATCGCGCACCTGCTGAAGTACGACTCCAACTACGGCCCGTTCCGCGGCGAGATCGAGACGACCGACGCCGGGATCGCCATCGACGGACGCGAGCTGCGGGTGCTGGCCGAGCGTGACCCCGCCGCCCTGCCCTGGGGCGAGCTGGGCGTCGACGTGGTGATCGAATCGACCGGCCACTTCACCGACCGGGAGAACGCCGCCAAGCACCTCGAGGCCGGGGCGAAGCGGGTCGTCATCTCGGCCCCGGCCACGAGCCCGGACGTGACCGTCGTGCTCGGCGTCAACTTCCACGAGGCGTATGACCCCGCCTCGCACACGATCATCTCGAACGCGTCCTGCACGACGAACTGCCTCGCGCCGGTGGCGAAGGTCCTGCACGAGACGGTCGGCATCCGGCACGGGCTGATGACGACGATCCACGCCTACACCGCCGACCAGCGCCTCCAGGACATGCCGCACAAGGACCTGCGCCGCGCCCGCGCCGCCGCCGTCAACCTGATCCCCGCTACCACCGGCGCCGCGAAGGCGATCGGCCTCGTCATCCCGGAGCTGAACGGCAAGCTGCACGGTTTCGCCGTCCGCGCGCCCGTGCCCACCGGCAGCGTCGTCGACCTCACGATCGAGGCCGAGCGCGAGACGACGAAGGAGGAGGTGAACGCCGCGCTGCAGGCCGCCGCCGCCGACGGTCCGCTGAAGGGCTACCTCGAGTACACCGAGGATCCGATCGTCTCCTCCGACATCGTCGGCAACCCGGCCTCCTCGATCGTCGACGCGGAGCTCACGTCGGTGCTCGACGGAACGCTCGTCAAGGTCGTCGCGTGGTATGACAACGAGTGGGGCTACTCCAACCGGATCGTCGATCTGGTGGCGCAGCTCTAGACCCCGCGACCCCGAGGAACGGAACCCAGGCCGAATGCGAACACTGGCCGATCTTGGTGACCTGACCGGCCGGCGCGTGCTCGTGCGGGTCGATTTCAACGTGCCGCTCGACGGGCACGGGGGGATCGCCGACGACACCCGCGTGCGGGCGACGCTGCCGACCCTGCGCGAACTGCGGGAGCGGGGTGCCGCGCTCGTCCTCGTCTCCCACCTCGGCCGTCCGAAGGACCGCGACCCGGCGCTCTCGCTCGCGCCCGTCGCCGCGCGCCTGAGCGAGCTGCTCGGCGCTCCCGTGACGATGGCCCCCGCGGTGGTCGGAGAGGAGGTGGCGGCGCAGGCCCACGCCCTGCGGGCCGGGGATGTGCTGCTCCTCGAGAACGTCCGCTACGAGCCCGGGGAGACGAAGAACGACCCGGATTTCGCCCGGTCGCTCGCCGCGCTCGCCGACGTCTACGTCGACGACGCGTTCGGTGCGGCGCACCGGGCGCACGCCTCCACGGTCGGAGCCGCCGAGCTGATGCCCGTGCGCGCGGCGGGGCGCCTGCTCGAGCGCGAGGTCCGGACCCTGCAGAGCCTCATCGAGGCGCCGGCGCGGCCACTGGTCGCCATCCTCGGCGGGGCCAAGGTGAGCGACAAGATCATGGTCATCGAGCGCTTCCTGCAGGTCGCCGAGACGATCCTGATCGGCGGCGCCATGGCCTTCCCGTTCCTGCGGGCCGGCGGTCACGCCGTCGGCAACTCGCTCTGCGCCGAGGAGGACGTCGAGCACGCCCGTGGGCTGCTCGCGCTCGCGAGCGACGCGCACGCCCGGCTCGTGCTCCCCTCCGATCTCGTCCTGGCGGACCGTTTCGGGGCCGACGCCGCGGCGCAGCCGCTCGACGGCGTCGAGGTGCCCGACGGGATGATGGGGCTCGACATCGGGCCGCGGACGGTGGCCGAATACGTCGGCCTCGTGGCCACCGCCGGCACGGTCTTCTGGAACGGGCCGATGGGGGCGTTCGAGCTCGAGCCGTTCGCCGCCGGCACGCGCGCCGTCGCGGCCGCGCTGGCCAGCGCGCCGGGGGTGACCGTCGTCGGTGGCGGCGACTCGGCCGCCGCCGTGGAGCGGTTCGGCCTCGCCGACCAGATGACGCACGTCTCCACCGGGGGCGGGGCGGCGCTCGAGCTGATCGAGGGCAGGCAGCTGCCCGGAGTCGATGTCCTGCGATGAGGTCCGGATCGATCGACGGAGGGCCCGGTGACTGCTAGGACCCCGCTGATCGCGGGCAACTGGAAGATGCACAAGACCGTGGCCGAGGCCGAGGAGTTCATCCAGGCGCTCCTCCCGCGTGTCTCGACGGCGGATCACGCCGATGTCGCGATCTGCCCGCCGTTCACGGCGCTCACGCCGATGGTCGACTCCACCCGCGGTTCCCGGGTGCAGGTGTACGCCCAGACGATGCACCAGGCTGAGTCCGGGGCCTTCACCGGGGAGGTGTCGGCCGCGATGCTCGCCGAGCTCGACGTCCACGGCGTGATCCTCGGCCACTCCGAGCGCCGCGAGCTCTTCGGCGAGACGGATCGGGCGCTGGCGCTCAAGGTTCCCGCCGCCCTGGCCGCCGGGCTCGCCCCGATCCTCTGCGTCGGGGAGACGGAGGCCGAGCGCGAGGCCGGCGACACGGAGCGCAAGCTCCGCCATCAGGTGCAGGAGGGACTTTCGAAGGTGCCCGTCGAGCGGGTCGCGGACGTGGCGATCGCCTACGAGCCGATCTGGGCGATCGGCACGGGCCGGGTGGCGGAGCCGGAGCAGGCGCAGGAGGCGGCCGCCTTCATCCGAGCGCTCATCGCCGGCCGCTCGCCCGAGCAATCGGAGCGCTCGCGGATCCTCTACGGCGGCAGCGTCAAACCGGAGAACGCGCCGGAGCTGCTCGCACTGCCCGATGTCGACGGAGCGCTGGTGGGCGGCGCGAGCCTCGACCCCGAGGCGTTCGCCGCGATCGTGGCCGCCGCGGCATGACGCCCGACCCGGACCCGGTCCCGTTGCCGGCGGGCGCCGCTGGCCCGCCGGCACCGTCGGCGGTGCTGGTCGTCCTGGACGGGTGGGGACTCGCGCCGGATGGTCCCGGCAACGCGATCTCCCTCGCCCGCACGCCCGTCTTCGACGCGCTCTGGGCGCGCTACCCGCACTCGACGCTGACGACCTGCGGGCTCGCCGTCGGCCTGCCGGAGGGCCAGATGGGCAACTCGGAGGTCGGGCACATGAACCTCGGCGCGGGCGCCGTGATCATGCAGGATCTGACGCGGATCGACGGGGCCGTGGCCGACGGCGCACTGGCGGCCAACGAGGTGCTGCGGGCCGCCTTCAGCGACCTGCCGGCGGGCGGCCGCGTGCACCTGATCGGCCTGGTGTCCGACGGCGGCGTGCACTCGAGCATCGAGCACCTGAGGTCCCTGATCGAGCTCGGGCGCGAGCTCGGCGTGGAGGACCTGGTGATCCACGCCTTCACCGACGGTCGCGACACGCTGCCCCAGTCCGGGGCGGGCTTCCTGGACACGGTGGAGGCCTGGATCGCGGAGGTCGGCTGCGGCCGGGTCGGCACGGTGATCGGCCGCTACTATGCGATGGATCGCGATCGCCGCTGGGAGCGCGTGCAGCTCGCCTACGACCTGCTCGTGCACGGCCGTGCGGCGCACCGCGCCGACTCGGCCGCCGCCGGGGCGCGGCACGCCTACGAGCGGGGGGAGACCGACGAGTTCATCACGCCGATCGCGATCGGCCCCGAGGCGCAGATCCGTCCGGGGGACAGCGTCGTCGCGTTCAACTTCCGTCCCGACCGGATGCGGGAGCTCTCCCGCGCCCTGGCCGAGGAGGGGTTCGCCGACGTCGATCGCGGCGGCGCCGCGGTCGTCTCCCGCTACACGACGATGACGCAGTACGAGGAGGACTGGGGCTACCCGGTGGCCTTCCCGCCGGCCCATCCCGCCATCACGCTGCCGCAGGTGATCGCCGCCCACGGCGGACGCCAGCTGCACGTCGCCGAGACCGAGAAGTACCCGCACGTCACGTACTTCTTCGGCGGGGGGGAGGAGACGCCGCAGGTGGGCGAGCGGCGGGAGATGGTGCCGTCACCCCGCGACGTGCCGACCTACGACCACCGGCCGGAGATGAGCGCTCCCGAGGCGGCCGCCGCCTTCGTGCGGGCCTGGCACGTGGACGAGCCGATGTTCGGGATCATCAACTTCGCCAACGCGGACATGGTCGGCCACACCGGAGTGATTCCGGCGGCGGTGCGGGCGGTGGAAACCGTCGACCGCTGTCTCGGGGAGGTCGTCCGCGCGGTGCACGAGCGGGGCGGCGTGCTCGTGATCACGGCCGACCACGGCAACTCCGACCACATGCTCGAGCCCGATGGCAGCCCGAACACGGCGCACTCGCTCAACCCGGTGCCGGTCATCGTGACGATGCCGGGTCTCACCCTCCGCACGGGCGGGGTGCTCGCCGACGTCGCCCCGACGATCCTCGAGCTGCTCGGCCTCCCGCAGCCGCCGGAGATGACCGGCGTCTCGCTGATCTCGCCCTGAGCGGCCGGGGCCAGGGCGCGCCCCGCCCCCGCCGCCCGACCCGGCGGCGCCGCCCGCCGGGCAGTCACAACCTCGCCACACGACGGTCACCGGACCATCACACGCGGCCGAGCGCGCTCCCGGAAGCTGTGGGTCGTACACCAATCGTGCGCGCAACCGGCGCACGCAGCTTCTGATGACTGGAGATACATGCTGAAGATGGGACGTTCGCGTGCCCTGCTCGCGGTGCTTGCCGCGTCGGCAGCCGGCACCGCCAGTGCCGTGTCGGCGTCGGCCAGCCGTGCGGCGGGCAAGCCGACCCTGATCGTCTACTCGGCTCAGGGCTACGACAAGGCGGTGGTGCAGGCCTTCATCAAGGCCACCGGGATTCCGACGAAGCTCGACGACAATTCCACCGGCCCGCTTCTCACCCAGATCGAGGCGTCGAAGAACAACCCGAATTGGGGGCTGCTCTGGGTGGACGGCGACACCGCCTTCGCCGGCCTCGACCAGCAGCATCTGCTCCTGCGGGGCTACGAGCCGATGGTCAACTGGACGCCGCTGGCCAAGTCGCTCCTGCCCAAGGACAAGAGCTACACCCCGACGGGCCTCACGGCGATGGCCGCCGTCGTCTACGACAGCACGAAGGTCTCCTCGCCGCCCAGCACCTGGCAGCAGCTGCTCAGCCCGAAGTGGAAGGGCGCGGTCGGGATGAACGATCCCTCGCAGTCGGGGCCGACGTATCCCTTCATCGCCGGGATGATGAACTACCTCGGCGGCGTGGCGAAGGGCAAGCAGTACTTCGCCAAGCTGAAGGCCAACGGCCTCGTCGTCAACCCGACGAACGGCCCGACGCTGCAGGCGCTCACCAGCGGGCAGATCAAGCTCGCGCTCGTCCAGAGCTCGGCGGGCGTCGGCGCCGCGCTCGGTGACAAGTCGCTGCGGGTCAAGTACCTGAGCCCGGCCACGCTGCTGCCCGGCTGCATCGGCATCGACGCCAAGGCGCCCAAGGCCGAGCAGCAGGAGGCCGAGAGGTTCATCCAGTTCGTCCTCTCGAAGGCCGGCCAGCGGGCGATGCAGTCCGGCGACCCGACTGGCGATTCGCTCTACTACCCGGTGATCAGGGGGATCGCGCCGCTGAAGGGACTGCCGCCCCTGTCGAGCGTCAAGACCCAGCGGTTGAACCCCTACGCCTGGGGCGGCCGCGAAGCGGCGATCAACAGCTGGTTCGACAGCAGCATCAAGTGAGGCGCGGGCGCGCCTCGGAGTCGCGACCCGGCCGGCCTGATCGGTGTCGCTGAGCTCTCCCTCCGCCGGCGCCGGGAGCGCGGTCCTGCCAGGACCGCGCTCCCGGGCGCGCCTCGGCCGACCCAGCCTCGGGGGTGTCCTGCAGCTCGGCTTCTGGGCGGTGCTGCTGCTCATCATCCTGCTGCCCTGCCTTGCCTTCCTGGTCCTGGCCGTCTCACCGCGGCTGTTCGAACAGGGCAGCTCGTATTTCACCCTCCACTACATCACCGGGGTCTTCACGGGGCAGACGGCGGTCGCGATCGGCAACTCGCTCTGGGTGAGCGCGGTCGCCTCGATGATCGGCGTGGCGGTCGGGTTTCCGGTCGCGTGGCTGACCAGCCGAACCGACCTGCCCGGCCGTGGCCTGATCACCGCCGCCATGTGGCTCGTGCTGCTGCTGCCGAGCTGGCTCCCGTCGCTGGGCTGGGTGCGGCTCGTGCAGCTCGACGGTGTGATGTATCGCGTCGGGCTCCATCTGCCCTTCGTGACCCACGCGGTGCTCGGCCCCGCGGGCGTCGTGCTCGTGCTCGGGATCCGCAACGTGCCCTTCGCCTATCTGGCCATCAGCACGGCGCTCGCCGGCATGGGACAGGAGTTCGAGGACGCCGCTCGGGTCCATGGCGCCTCGAGGCTGGGTTCGATCCGCGTCGTCGCGCCGATCATCGCCCCCGCCATCTGGTCCGCCGCGGCGATCGGCTTCGCCGAGGCGGTGAGCGACTTCGGGGTGGCGGCGACGCTCGCCTACCAGGCGAACTTCCAGCTCGGGACCTACCAGCTGTACACCGCCATCAACAACTTCCCGCCGAGCTTTCCGGTTGCCGCCTCGATGGCGTGGCTGCTCGTGGCGTCCGTCGGGATCCCGCTCGGACTCCAGGCGCGGGCGCTGCGAGGACGGTCCTACGCCGTGCTCTCGGGCCGATCTCGGCAGGTCGTGCGCCGACGCCTCGGCGTCCGCAGCCGTCTGCTCGGCTGGTCGGCGATCGGGCTGTTCTTTCTGGTCGCGCTGGGCGTGCCCGCCTTCGGCGCGATCAGCGGGTCGCTGCTCGCCGACTACGGCGGCTCGTTCTCGCTCTCGACAGCGAACTACTCGGCGGTGCTCAGCTCCTCCGTGCTGGTCGCTCCGGTGATCCGCTCGCTCTTCTACGGCGTCATCACGGCGACGGTGACGGTGGCGCTCGGGTACGTCGCGGCGCGCCATCTGACCCGGTCCCGGACACGGGCCACCCGCTTCCTGGACTTCCTGCTGCTCGCCGCGGTCGCCATCCCGAGCGTCATCTTCGCGGCCGGATACATCATGGCCTACAACCTGCCGATCCTCTCCCGGGTGGGCATCGACCTCTACCAAACCGTCGGGCTGCTGATCATCGCCTACGCCGCGTCGAGCCTGCCGACCAACACGCGCATCCTGGTCGGCAGCGTCTCGCAGCTGCAGGCGTCTCTGCGGGACGCGGCTCGGGTCCACGGTGCCGGGCCGGTGCGGGCGTGGCTGCGGGGAATCGCGCCGCTGATGTCGCGCCCGCTCATCTACGCCTGGCTCCTGACGTTCACCGCGGTCTTTCTGGAGCTGCCGATCTCCCAGCTCCTCTACGCCCCCTCGCAGCCCCCGGTGTCGGTGGCGATCGAGGACAACCTGAGCAATTACCACTTCGGCCTGGGCACGGCGCAGTCGGTCGTCGCGGTCGCTCTGGCGTTGGCGGTCGTGGTGTGCGTCCTGGGCGCCTACCGGCTGCTCGCTCCGAGGGGCTGGCGCCAGGTGGGGGCCGGACGATGAGCCTTCGGGAGCCGGCCAGCGGAGTGTTCATGGACGGTCTCAGCAAGCGGTTTGACCGCGTCAGCGCGCTGGAGGAGGTCACCCTGGGCGTCAGCCCGGGACGCTTCCTGGTGCTGCTTGGACCGTCGGGCTCGGGCAAGTCGACCCTCATCCGGTGCCTGGCCGGGATCGAGCGCCCGAGCAGCGGGCGCATCGAGATCGGCGGGCGGGTGGTCGCGGAGGGGTCCCGCCACGCACCGCCTGAGCAGCGCGATCTGGCGATGGTCTTCCAGGACTTCGGGCTGTGGCCGCACATGACGGTGGCCGAGAACGTCGCCTTCGCTCTGCGCCGGCGTCGTGGCACCCGGGCCGACGCCTCCGCTCGCGCGCTGGAGATGCTCGATCGGGTGGGCCTGCAGGTGCACTCCCGACGGTTCCCGCACGAGCTCTCAGGCGGCGAGCAGCAGCGGGTCGCGCTCGCGCGCGCCCTGGTGGCCCGGCCGGCGCTGATGCTCTTCGACGAGC
>DAIDJO010000009.1 GCA_027451345.1 Solirubrobacterales bacterium | reverse complement strand
CCTGCGGAGCTCCGCGACCGTCTACGACGCGCTGAAGCTGATCGGCGCGCTCTACCTCATCTGGATCGGCGCCCGCACGCTCTGGGCATCCCGGCGGACGCGGGCGGGCGGGGAGGAGGAGACCCCCGCGGCCCGAGCGCTCGACGGACGCGGCGGTCTCCTGCAGGGCGTGGTGAGCAACCTGGCGAACCCGAAGGTCGGCATCTTCTTCACCAGCCTGCTGCCGCAGTTCGTCTCCGCTCACCACTCGGCGCTGCCGCAGATGCTGATGCTCGGCGGCATCTTCATCGCCTTCAACGTCGTGTGGATGTCGAGCTACGCGCTCGCCGCCGTCCGGCTCGCCCACGTGCTCAGCCGTCGACGCGTGAAGGCCGCGATCGACCGGGTGTCGGGGCTCGTGCTCGTCGGCGTCGGGATCCGGCTCGCTACCGAGCGCTGAGCGACGCGAGCAGGAAGCCGGCCGTCGCCGACAGGATGGCCGGTCGGTGAAACGGCCCGTCCTCATGGTTGGCGCCGTCCACGACGAGCAGCTCACTGTCGGCGCCCGCCTCCCTCAGCGCTCGGTGCAGCCGGCGGCTCTGGCTCACGTTGATCAGACCGTCGGCATCCCCGTGGATGAGCAGGATCGGCCCGCGTGCCCGCGCGGCGTGGGTGAGCGGACTCGCCTCATGAGCCAGCTCCAGGTTGTCCCGGATCGAGTTCAGGCCGAGCAGCCGGGCCTCCATGTCGGGAACCGGTCGACCCACCAGGAACGGTGGCAGCGCGAGGCCGGCGGCCTCGCGCTCCGCGGTCACGCTCTCCAGGTCGGTGGGGGGAAACCATGCGCACACCGCGTCGGCTCGCTGCACGGGGTCCTCGCCCGTGAGGGCGAGCATCAGCGCGATCCAGCCGCCCGCGGAGGCGCCCCAGGCGCCGACGCGGTCGGTGGCCAGGCCGTGCTCGGCGCCGTTGGCGCGCACCCACGCGAGGGCGGCGCGGGCATCCTCGAGCTGCGCCGGGTGCGTCGCCACGTCGGTGAGGCGGTAGCTCACGCTGCACACCGCGAGCCCATGGCCGATCACCGGGGCCAGGCGGGAGGCCACGTTGTCCTTGCGTGAGCCGACGGCCCAGCCGCCCCCGTGGAAGTAGGCCACGCACGGCACGGTCGCGTCCCCGGCCGGGCGGTGCAGGTCCAGACGCAGCGGTGCGCCGCCCGCCGACCCGTAGTCGATGTCCTCGATCGTGCGGACCGACACGCTCACCGGGCGGCCTCGCGCACGCTGCGGAAGGCGGGCATCACGTCGCGGGCGAACAGCTCGGCCGTGCGGGAGGCCTCCTCGAAGGTGATCCCCCCGAAGGCGACGTCCATCGTCATGTAGTTGACGCCGGCCACGTCGACCTGCTCGCTGATGTACTGGCGGGCGCCCTCCGGCGTGCCGAAGAAGGCGGTGCCGCGGTTGACGAGCTCGCGGACCGTCTCCGGGTAGATCGGGGCCGCGGCAGGCCACGGCTCACCCAGAGATGGTCGATCGACGCCTTGAACCGCGGGTAGACCCGTTCGGCGATCCGCACCGCCTCCGTCTCACTGTCGGCGAGCACGATGTGACGGTTGAGGCCCAGATGGGGGAGCGCGGAGTCCTCACGGTTCAGCTCGCTCCAGCGTTCGCGGAAGCCGTCGGTGGTCAGCCGCGTCCGCTCGGCGTCGACGAGCGACATCACGTTGATCGCGCGCTCCGCACACCACCCGGCGCGGTCCGGGCGCGAGGCGCCGAACCAGAAGGGCGGGTGCGGGTGCTGCAGTGGCCGGGCGGTCATCGCCATCTCGGCGACCTGGAAGTGGACGCCGTCGAAGCGCAGGGTGTCGCGCGCGGCGAAGGCCGCGGTGATGAGATCGAACGCCTCCGTGAAGCGCGCCGGCGTGCTGTCGGCGTCAACCCCGAAGAACGACGCCTCGACCGGCGAGGCGCCGCGGCCGATCCCAGGCTCGAGGCGTCCGCCGCTCAGCTGGTCGAGCAGGCACCACTCCTCGACCAGGCGCAGCGGGTGATACAGCGGCAGCACGTTGACGAGGGCGCCGAAGCGCAGGCGCTCGGTGCGCTGCGCCACGGCGGCCAGGAAGACGTTCGGCGAGCCGACGAGCCCGAGGGGGGTGCCGTGGTGCTCGGCGATGTGGTAGGCGTAAAAGCCCTCGCGGTCGTACTGCTCGACGAGCCGCAGGCGCTCCTCGAGCGCCACGGCGGCCCCGACGCCCGAATCGTCGATGTGGTCGAAGATCCCGAATTCCATGCCGGGCGAATATAGATCGCTCGCTGGCCGACTCCTTCGCCCGCCGCACTCCGCGGGGCCCGTGTGCGCCCGTGCGGCGGTCGGGAGGCCGCGGCGGGCGCGTCCCACCCCGGCGCTCCCTCATCGGGTGGCGGCAGAGCGCCGCCGCCACCCGATGCTGTGACGGCATCTCAATCGGCCAGCGTCACGTGACGGCGATGCCCGCCACACTCCAGCTCGACATGTGCCCGGCCGGCGCAGGACGCCGAAGGGTGGGAGCGACCGAGGAGTGCAGAGTGTGAGCGAGTCACCGACCGACCTGGCCGATCTGGGCGTCCTCGACGCGGCCGCTCAGTTGCGCGCCCGACGGGTGTCGTCGCTGGAGCTGGTGCGGGCGCTGCAGGCGCGGATCGAGGCGGTCAACGGAGGCCCGCCGACGGCGTACGGGTCGCGGGAGGCGATCAACGCCTGGGTGCGGCTCTACCCCGAGGTGGCTGAGCAGCAGGCGCGAGCCGCGGACCGGCGCCTGGCCAGCGAGGGCACTGACGCTCCGCTGCTCTGCGGGGTGCCGGTCGGACTGAAGGATCTCTACGCCGCCGAGGGGCTGCCGTTGACCGCCTCCAGCCGGGTGCTCGAGGGCCACGTGGCCGGCGCGGACTGCACCGCCTGGGCGCGCCTGCGCGGCGCCGGGATGGTGCTGATGGGGCATCTGCACACGCATGAGTTCGCCTGCGGGGGCACGTGCGATCAGGTCGGCAACCCCTGGCGGACCGAGCTGACGGCGAGCGGGTCGAGCGGCGGTTCGGCCGCGGCCGTCGCCGCCCGCATGGTGCCGGTGGCCACCGGCACGGACACGGCGGGGTCGATCCGCGCGCCCGCGGCGATCTGCGGCGTCAGCGGCATCAAGCCCACCACCGGCCGGATCCCGCTCGACGGGGTCATCCCACTCGGTGCCACGTTCGACACGCTCGGCCCCCTGGCCCGGAGCGTGGCCGATTGCAGCGCGGTGCTCGCGGCGATGGCCGGCGGTCCGCCCGCCACCGTCGCCCACGCGGTGCCGGCCGGTTCGCTCGGTGAGCTGCCGCTTCGGCCGACCGGGGGTGCGCGCCCGCTCGCCGGCGTGACCGTGGCGCTCACCGACCGGTTCGCCGGGCTCGAGCTCGATCCCGACGTGCGGGTCGGCTACGAGCGGGCACAGGCGGCGGTGCGGGCGCTCGGCGGACGCCTCGTCGAGCTCCCCGCGCCGGTCCGGGCGTTCACGCTCGAGTCACCCGAGTTCGCGCTCGTGCTCGTCGAGATGTGGGCCTACCACGAGCAGCTCTTCGCCGAGCACGAGGAGCGGTATCGCCCGCAGCTGCGCGCGACCCTGCGCCTGGCGCGCGACGCGATGCCGGCGTCCGAGTACGCCCGCCTGCAGCTGCGGCGCGCCGAGTACGCGCGGGCGTGGGAGGACTGGTTCGACGCGGGCGGGGTGGAGGTGATCCTCGAGCCGGCCACCCGCGCCGTGGCCTACGAGCGGGGGGACGGCTACGACTACACCGACCACAATCCGCTCGCCGACCTCACCCTCGGATGGAACGTCACCGGCCATCCCGGTGTGGCGCTGCCCTGCGGCCTCGGCCCCGCCAGCGGGCTGCCGACCGGCGTCCAGCTGATCGCTCGCCGTGGCCGCGAGAGGGACGCGATCCAGGTCGGGATCGACCTGCAGGCGCACGATCTGCCGCCGCTGCGCTGGCCCGGACGCTGAGGTCGCCGGCCGGCCACGGCGGCCGGCGCCGGCGCCGGCGCCGCAACCGCGCCTCGCGTCAGTGGGCGAGGTGACAGGCGACCAGGTGCTCCTCGGCGGACGCCGCGGCCGCCTCCGGC
>DAIDJO010000008.1 GCA_027451345.1 Solirubrobacterales bacterium | reverse complement strand
GTCCCGGGGATCCCCGGGACGCGCGCCGACCTGAAGCGCCGACCAGCGCTGGCGGACATCGGGACGCAGCCCGAGCAGCTCGCCGGCCTCGTGGGCGAGGAGCCGGAAGAGCCGCTCCGACAGGAAGGGCGTCGGCGGAGCGTCGGCGTCGGCGCGAACCTCCCCGACGGCGAGCTCCCCCGACGGCAGCTGGGCGATCGTGAGGTTGACGGCGTCGATCATCTCAGGCTTCTCGAGCTCGAACCGTCGCCGAAGCGCCTCTGCGCCCGGCTGCTCGCTGAACCCGGGATGCCGGAGCAGGGCGAGGCCGCCGGCCAGCGTGTGGCGGAACCGCCGTCCGACCGGCGGCGCGAGCCGCAGCATCTGAGTACGGACCAGTACGCGCGGTTCGTCCTCCCGAGCGGCGAGGGAGCGCGGCAATGCGGCCCGGTCAGCGCCGGGACAGAGGATGATCGCGTCGGCCCGCACCCGCAGCCCGCCGCTGTGCACGACGCCGGGCTCGACCTCGTGCACCGGCGAGCCCCACTCCAGCCGCGCGCCCGCGTCACGGGCGAGCAGGCGGGCGAGCGCCCCCGTCGCCGCGCGTGGGTCGATCTGCAGGTCCCCGGTGCCGTGCAGCCCACCCCGCACGCCATCCATCGACAGCGGGGCGAGCGCCGCGAGTTCGCGCGGCAGGAGCATCCTGGCCCGCCGCGTGGGTTCTCCGGCCGCCGCCTCCATCACCGCGAGCTCGTCGGTGCGACGCGCCGGGATCAGGGTGCCCGCCTGCTCGGCGGGGGCGCCGGCCCGGCGAAGGAGCTCGACCCAGCGAGCCCGGGCGAGCAGGGCGGCGTCCAGCGCCGAGCCCGCGGCGAGGCCGGAGAAGAACAGGTGGCCGGTGTGGCGGATGCTCGCGCCGTTGGGTCGCTCATCCCGCTCGAGGACCACGACGTTCAGGCCCCGGCGCCGCGCCTCATGGGCGTGGACGAGCCCCAGCAGGCCGGCGCCCACGACGCAGACGTCCGTCTCGACCGTTCTGATGGTGGGGCACACGGAGGGCAGTCCTCGGGTGGGGTGGTTTCGGGTGCACGCGCCAGGACCGGTGGAAGCCGGCCGAGGCAACACACCCCGTTGCGCCACTTCGCTGCGCGCGCCGAACTCCCTGCATTTTCGGCGCAGTTCTTACGCCGAACGACTGACCGGTCGACGTTCCGCCGCGAAGTCGGGTTCAATTGCCCGCGATGGGAGGCGACGGAGAGGGACGCCCGCGGGGCGGCGGGTTCTTGGGGCGGTGGGCGACCCGCGGCGGCGCGGCGCTGCTCGCCTCGGCGCTCTGCGCCGTCCTGCTGCTCCTCCCCGCGCGGGGCGCCAGCGCCGACCCGGCGCAGCTCTGCGCCGGCTACGCCGCCTGCAGCGCCCCCGGCTTCACGACCCACGGCTATCCCCGGGCGGCCGCCGGGTCGTGGTGGTCGATGTACGGCGGGATCAACTGCACCAACTACGCCGCGTTCGTCGAATCGCACGTGTACGGCGTGCCCACGCCGGGACTGCTCCTCGGCGACGCCTACCAGTGGTCGGCTCGCGCCGCCGCGGCCGGGATCCCGGTCGACCAGACCCCGACGGTCGGCGCGGTGGCCGTGTGGGGCCCGGACGCTCCTGGCATGGGCGCCGACGGCCACGTCGCGGTCGTCGAGGCGATCGGGCCCGACGGCAGCTACATCGACGTCTCCCAGAGCGGGATGGGCCCGGCCAACGACGGCTACGACTGGGAGCGCGTCTACCGTGACGGCGGCTCCTGGGAGAGCTGGCCGTCGAGCTTCATCCACTTCGCCGGCTCCGGCTCACCGGCCGCGCTCCCGGCCCCCGGCTCCCGCGTGCCCGGGGCCGAGCTCGTCTCGGCCGGCGGCTGAGCCGGGCACGCCCGCGGTAGCCTCGGACGCATGCTCCTCTACAACAGCGCCGTCTCCGGGAACTGCTGGAAGGTCCGACAGATGCTCGCCCATCTCGGCATCCGGGCGGACGAGACCATCGAGCCGAGCCCGGAGGAGGTCGCGGCGCGCGACGCCGCCACGGTCGGTCGCGAGGCGCTCGACCAGGACCGCCCCCTCGAGCTGCGCGAGCTCGACGTGCTGGACCGATCCGACCGCGGAAGCGTCCTCGGCGCCCTGAGCCCGGTGCTGCGGGTCCCCGTGCTCGTGCTCGACGACGGTCGCCCGCTGTTCGAGTCCAACGCGATCATCGACTTCCTCGCCGAGGGGACCCCGTATCTGCCCGCCGACGCCTACGAGCGTCAACAGGTGCTCGCCTGGCAGTTCTTCGAGCAGTACGAGATCGAGCCGAACCTCGCCGTCGCGCGCTTCCACCGGCTCTTCGACGTCGAACCGCCGCCCGGCCTGATGGCCCAGAAGCAGGCGGCGGGGCGGCGCGGGCTCGAGGCGCTCGAGCGAGGGCTGGCGGGGCGGGACTTCCTCGTCGCCGGCCGCTACACGGTCGCCGACATCAGTCTCTACGGCTACACGCACGTCGCCGCCGAGGGCGGGTTCGACCTCGAGCCCTACCCCTGGACGCGCGCCTGGCTCGACCGGGTGGCCGCGCAGCCCGGCCACCTGCTGATCACCGACTGAGGCGACCGGGTCCGGCGGCGGGCGGGGGCCTACCGGCGGGAACCGAGCGGTGAGAAGCGCTCGATCGCCGCGTCGGCGAACGCCCGCGGCTCGACCTTCGCGATCAGCCGCTGCAGCTCCCGGCGCTGGGGACCGTCGAGGTTCTGCGGCCAGCCCCTCGCCTCCTTGACGAGCGTCATCAGCCGGCGCCGCTCGGGCGGCGTCAGTCGCTCGAAATGGGCCTTGGCCAGCATCCCCACCTCGGCGAGGACGAGCAGCCGCGTGAGCGGCAGCCGCTTCAGTCCCGGCACCCGCTGCAGGCTGCGGGCCACGGCGAAGCTCATGAACGGCGACGGCAGTCCCTTCGACGGCATGACCTCCGATTCTACGTCGCCCGGCGCACCCCTCCCGCGAGCCGGACGGTACCGTCAAGCGCAGTGTCCGAGGCCCCCATCCATCCGGCCCTGCGCGAGGTGATCGAGCGGCTCGCGCCGCTGCAGCGCGCGCCCGGGTCCCCGGGCGAGGCGCAGGCGGCGGAGTGGCTCGCCCGGCGGCTGCAGGAGGCCGGCTGCGAGGCCCGCGTGGAACCGGCCGAGTACCACGACGGCTACGCCAGGCCGATCGGCGCGCTGGCTGCGGTGAGCACCCTCGGCGCGCTGATCGCCCTGAACCGGCGTGGGCGGCTGGCCGGCGGCCTGCTCGCGGGACTGGCCGGCGCCGCCATCGCCGACGACGTGGCGAACACCCGCCGCGTCGTCCGTCGCCACCTCACCCGGTCGCGCCCGACCCAGAACGTCGTCGCGATCACGGGCGACCGCGACGCCGAGCGCACCCTGGTGGTCCTCGCCCACCACGACGCCGCCACCACCGGCGTCATCTTCGACCCCCGCTTCCAGGCGTGGCTCGCGCACGAGTTCCCCGGGCTGGTCGAGCGCCTCGACACGTCGTTTCCGCTCTGGTGGCTCGTGCTCGCCGGCCCCGGCGCGGTCGGCCTCGGGTCGGCGCTGCGCTCCCGCGCGCTCGTCGCGCTCGGGGCCGCGATCGGCGCCGTGACCACCGCGACGATGGCGAACATCCACGCGAGCCCGGTCGTGCCGGGCGCCAATGACAACCTGTCCGCCGTCTCGGTGCTCGTCGCCCTCGCCGAGCGTCTGCGCGATCAGCCGATCCGCGGCCTGCGGGTGATGCTCGTCTCCTGCGGGGCGGAGGAGGTGATCCAGGGCGGCATCAACTCCTTCGCGCGGGCGCACTTCCCGACCCTCCCCCAGGATCGCACCTGGTTTCTGGCCCTCGACACGGTGGGCTCGCCGATCCTCGCCATGTGCGAGGGCGAGGGTCCGGTGATCATGGAGGACTACTACGACCGGCGCTTCCGAGACCTGATCGCGCGGGTCGCCGACCGCAGCGGCGCGCCCCTGCGGCGCGGGATGCGCGCCCGCAACTCGACGGACGCGGTCATCCCCAGCCACGCGCGCTACCCGACGGCCCTGCTCGTCTCGATCGACCGTCACAAGGCGCTCTCCAACTACCACCTGCCGAGCGACACGCCGGAGAACATCTGCTATCGCACGGTCGCCCACGCCCTGCACGTGACCGAGGCGGTCGCGCGTGAGCTCGCGACCAACCCCTGGCTCTGAGCGGGATCTCGCTCCGACTCAGGCCGGCTGCCGTGCCGACTCGCGCCGCAGGCAGGGGGGCCGCTGACCGCCGGGCACGGTCCACAGCGCGTCGTTGCCGAGCGCGTGGCGCTCCGCGCGGCCCTCGGCGAGAAGCGCGAGCAGCGCCCGCTCCGCCGCCGTCCGGTCCGGCAGGTCGTTGCCCACCGTCAGCAGGGCCGCGACCTCCTGCGTCGTCAGGCCGAGGGCGAAGCGCTCGAGGAGCTCCGCCGGGTCGGCCGGCGGCGCCGCGCGCTCGAGCGTCGGATCGAGGTTGGCGACGATGACGTCATAGGCCTCGACCGGCTGCATGCCGCCCGCCTCGAGCCGCAGGCCGTCGGCCGCGCGCGTGAAGACGACCGACGGCGCGGTGTAGCGCACGCGCCCGTCGCTGTTGCCCGCCTTGCCCTGCAGCTCGGTGGCGGATCCGGCCGCCGTGCGGGTCTCGGCCTTGTCGCGCTCGTACTCCTCGACCACCTCGGGGCTGTCGATCAGCTCGACGATCCGCTCCGCATCGACACCGCCGACGACGCTCAGGACCTCCTGCAGATGGTCGTCGTCGTCGAGCAGCAGCGGGGTCGTGAAGTTCGCCAGCTGCAGCGCGCGAAACACCGCCCATTCACTGCCCGGCCACTCGCGCCGGGCGGCGATCACGGCGCGGCACGCGCGCGAGGAGGCGGCGAGGCGCGCCTTCGGCGTCAGCGAGAACGGCATCCCCCACCGGTCCCGGAACATCAGCGCCCCCTGGGCGCTGCGCAGCGGCGTGTAGCCGGTCGCCGCATACCGAGCGGTGTCCTCGGTGAGGCCGACGAGGACCAGGCGCCAGTCGATCTGGTCTCCGTAGCGCCACTCGATCACCCGCAGCGCGGGGTTCTCCGAGTAGCCGAAGGGGCAGGCGGGGTCGCTGTAGAGCGTGGCGGAGAGCGGAGCAGAGGTCATGGTTCCAGCGTAGAACGCTCCCGGCCGGTCCCGCGCGCAGGCGGTCGCCTCGGGGAGGGCGACCCGCTCAATGGCGGGTGGTCACCCGCCCGCCGGCTCCTCGGCGACGTCCCGGCTCACCAGATTCGCGTACAGGCCGCCGCGCTCCATCAGCTCCTCGTGCGTGCCGCGCTCGGCGATCACGCCCCGGTCGAGCACGACGATCTGGTCGGCGTCCCGGACCGTGGAGAGCCGGTGGGCGATGGTGATCGTCGTGCGGCCCTCCGCGAGCCGCTCGAGCTCGGCCTGGACCGCCGCCTCGGTCTGCGTGTCCAGCGACGAGGTGGCCTCGTCGAGGATCAGCACCGGAGGGTTGCGCAGCACGGTGCGGGCGATCGCCATGCGCTGCTTCTCCCCGCCGGAGAACCGGTAGCCGCGCTCCCCCACCACGGTGTCGTAGCCATCGGGGAGGGAGGCGATGAGGTCGTGCACCCGCGCCGTCCGCGCCGCCTCCTCGATCTCCTCGTCGGTCGCGTCCGGCCGGGCGAAGCGCAGGTTCTCGCGCACGCTCGCGTGCAGCAGGTAGGTCTCCTGGGAGACGACGCCGACGGTCGCCGCCAGCGAGGCGAGGCTGACATCGCGGATGTCCACCCCGTCGACCGTGATCCGGCCGCGCTGGGGCTCGTAGAGGCGCGCGGCGAGGTAGCCGAGCGTCGTCTTGCCCGCGCCCGTCTCCCCCACCACCGCGGTGCGGGTCCCGGCCGCCACCACGAGGTCGATGTCGTGCACCGTCCACTCGGCCTCCTCCTCGTCGCCCGCCCCGGAACCGCCGGCCCGCTGGCCCGCGGTTCCGCCGTAGCGGAACGACACGCCCTCGAAGCGCACCTCGCCGACCACCCGCGAGGGGTCGAGCTCGACGGGACGCTCGGCCTCGACGATGTCGACGGGGAGGTCGAGATACTCGAAGATGCGGTCGAACAGGGCGAGCGAGGCCTCGATGTCGGTGCCCGCGCCGAGCAGCGACTGGATCGGGAAGAGCAGCCGCGTCTGCAGCGTGGTGAACGCGACGACGGTGCCGATCGACACCGAGCCTCCGCCCACGAAGGCGAAGTGCTGTCCGGCGAACCAGTAGATGATCGCCGGCGTCACCGAGAAGACGAACTGGATCGTCGCCATCGTCCAGCGCCCCGCCATCCGGGCGCGCACCTCGAGGTCGGCGATCTGCCGCGACTCGCCGGTGAAGCGACCGGCCAGGTCGTCCCCCCGGCCCATCGTCTTGCCGAGCATGATCCCGGAGACCGAGAGCGACTCGGCGACGAGCGCGCTCATGTCCGCCAGCCGGCGCTGCTGCTCGGTCGTGATGCGCCGGCGGAGCTTGCCGACCTGGCGGGTCATCCACACCGAGGGCGGCACGAAGAACAGCGAGATGACGGCGAGCTTCCAGTTGAGCAGGCACATCGCGACGATCGCGCCGACGACCGTGGTGACGTTGCCGGCGATCGTCGTCGCGGTCGTCGTGATCACGTTGTCCAGGCCGCCGATGTCGTTGGAGATGCGTGACTGCACCTCACCGGTGCGCGTGCGCGTGAAGAAGGCGAGCGACATCTTCTGGAGGTGGTGGTAGACCGCGGCGCGGAGGTCGTGCATCACGCGCTGGCCGACGGCGTTGGACAGGTACGTCTGCCAGACGCTCACCGCCTGGGTGACCAGGGCGACGGCGAACATGCCGAGCACCGACAGGGTGAGGACCGTGTTGTCGTGCCCGACGAGCCCCTTGTCGAGCGCGCGGCGGACCAGGAACGGGTTGAGCATGCTGATCGCGGCCGAGGCCACGATCATCACCACGACGATCGTCAGCCGCCTCCGGTACGGGCGGAACAGGCGCAGGATGCGCCCGCGGTCGCGCTGACGCGTCGGGTCGAGCAGCGGCGGAATGTCCTTCTGCGGCGTGCTGAACTGGCGCATCGCGGCGCGCCCGCCGCTCGCTCCGCTCGCGGCGCCGAGGCCGTGTCCACCGATGCTCATGCCCCCATGATGACGGGTCGCCGCCGCGCACCCGCGGCGCGCAAACGATCAACCAACGGAATCCGCCCTAAGCTCCCACGAGATCTGCCGATCATCAGGACATGAACGAGCCACTCGACAGCCCCGCCACCGGTCCGCTCTCGCCCCAGCTGAGCGCGATGCCGAGCCTGCGCAGCGCGGTCCCGACCCCGCTGCTCGGCGGGAGCCCGTTCCCGCCGATCGCCGAGTACGGCTTCCTGTCGGACTGCGAGACGACGGCGCTCGTGGCCCCCGGCGGCGCGATCGAGTGGCTCTGCCTGCCGCGCATCGACTCGCCGAGCGTGTTCGGGGCGCTGCTGGACCGTGACGCCGGGTCCTTCCGGCTCGGCCCCTCGGGGATCAGCGTCCCCGCCGCGCGCCGCTACCTGCCCGGCACGATGGTGCTCGAGACGAGCTGGGGCACCGGCTCGGGGTGGATCATCGT
This sequence comes from Solirubrobacterales bacterium, assembly GCA_027451345.1. GTDB lineage: Bacteria > Actinomycetota > Thermoleophilia > Solirubrobacterales > Solirubrobacteraceae > Palsa-465. Next base: position 14,061 of record DAIDJO010000008.1, on the reverse strand, counting down.
CCGCGATGCGCTGCTCATCGGCGGCTGGCACCACGAGGACGAGCGCTCCGGCACCCACCGCCGCGCCCCGACCGACTACGACGCCGATCACGTGCTGCTGCGCACCGTCCGCTGCGTGAACGGCCAGGTCGAGATCGTCATGGACTGCGAGCCGGTGTTCGACTACGGCACCAGGCAGGTCCGCTGGGAGTACACCGGCCCCGGCTACAACGACGGCCTGGCCACGGCGCCCGGATCCGACATCCGGCTGGGACTGCGCACGAACCTGCGGATCGGCTTCGAGGGCTCTCGCGCCACCGCGCGCCACCGGATGAAGGAGGGCGAGCACATCTACTGCGCGCTCCACTGGTCCGAGCACGCGCCCCCCCAGTCGTTCGAGGAGGCCTACGACCGCCAGGTCTGGACGGCCCACCACTGGCAGCACTGGGTCGACCGGGGCACCTTCCCCGACCACCCGTGGCGGACCCACCTGCAGCGCTCCGCGCTCACGCTGAAGGGCCTCACCTACGCCCCGACCGGGGCCCTGATCGCCGCCTCGACCACGTCGTTGCCGGAGACCCCGCAGGGGGAGCGCAACTGGGACTACCGCTACAGCTGGATCCGCGACTCGACGTTCATGCTGTGGGCGCTCTACACGCTCGGCTTCGATTGGGAGGCCAACGATTTCTTCTACTTCATCGCGGACGTCGCCGGCGGCCACGAGGACCTGCAGGTGCTCTACGGCCCGGGCGGGGAGCTGAACCTCGAGGAGACGACGCTGGACCATCTGAGCGGCTACGAGGGCGCCCGCCCGGTGCGGATCGGCAACGACGCCTACCGCCAGGCGCAGCACGACGTGTGGGGAGCGCTGCTCGACTCCGTCTACCTGCACACCCGTTCCCGCGACTCGCTCGACGAGCGCGTCTGGCCGATCCTCAGCCGCCAGGTCGAGATGGCGATCAAGAACTGGCGCAAGCCCGACCGCGGGATCTGGGAGGTGCGGGGCGAGCCGAAGCACTTCACCTCCTCCAAGATGTTCTGCTGGGTGGCCTGTGACCGCGGCGCCCGTCTGGCGGAGATCCGCGAGGACTGGGACCTGGCCAAGCGCTGGCAGGAGGCGGCCGACGAGATCCATGCCGACATCTGCGAGCACGGCGTCGACGAGCGCGGCGTCTTCGTCCAGCACTACGACACCACCGCGCTCGACGCCGCGATGCTGCTCATCCCGCTGCTGCGCTTCCTGCCGCCCGACGATTCCCGGGTGCGCGCCACGGTGATGGCCGTCGCCGAGGAACTCACCGAGAACGGCCTCGTCCTGCGTTACCGGACCGAGGAGACCGACGACGGCCTCAACGGCCGCGAGGGCACGTTCCTCATCTGCTCGTTCTGGCTCGTCTCCGCGCTGGCCGAGATCGGCGAGCTCACCCGCGCCCGCGAGCTGTGCGAGCGGCTGCTCGGCTACGCCTCCCCGCTCGGCCTCTACGCCGAGGAGATCGATCCGCGCACCGGCCGCCACCTCGGCAACTTCCCGCAGGCCTTCACCCACCTCGCGCTGATCAACGCGGTGATGCACGTGATCCGGGCCGACGAGGCCCAATCCTTCCCGGCCGGGCCACACATCAGCCACGGCTGGCGTTAGCCGGACACCGGCGAGCCCGTGATGCCCGAAACCCCGGCGGTCTATCTGATCACCGGACCGATGGCGGCCGGCAAATCGACCGTCGCGCGGCTCCTGGCCGGCCGCTTCGCGCGGGGCGTCCACCTCGAGGGCGACATCTTCCGCCGCAGCATCGTCGCCGGCCGGCGCGAGCCGACCCCGGCGATGACGCGGGAGGAGGTGGAGCAGCTGCGGTTGCGCCACCGGCTCGCCGCCGCTGCGGCGGATGGGTACGCCTCGGCCGGGTTCACGGTGGTCGTCGAGGATGTCGTGGCGGGATCCCTGCTCGAGGAGATGCGGGCGATGATCGTCAGCCGGCCGTGCCACGTCGTCGTGCTGCTGCCCTCAGACGAGGCCATCGCCGCGCGCGAGGCGGCCAGGGCGCACCCCGGATATGGCCTCTGGAGCATCCCGCAGTTGCGCGATGCCTTCCTCCACGGGACGCCCCGCCTCGGCGTGTGGCTCGACACCAGCCGGCTCACGCCCGAGCAGACCGTCGCGGCCATCCTCGAGCGCACGGCGCCGCCGGCGGGGTCGTGGGGGCCGGCGAGCGCTCACGCCGATCCCGCGCCGTAGCGGCGCGGGTCAGCGGGGCTGGGCCAGCCGGTAGCCCGCCCCGCGGATCGTGCCGAGCATCGGCGTCTCGTTGGGGCCGTTCAGCTTGCGCCGCAGGTAGCCGACGTAGACGTCGACGACGTTGCTGCCCGGGTCGAAGCCGTAATCCCAGACCCGGTTGAGGATCTGAACGCGGCTGAGGATCTGCGTCGGGTGGCGCATGAACAGCTCGAGCAGGGCCCACTCGCGCGGGGAGAGCTCGATCACGCGGTCACCGCGGCGGGCGACCTTCGTGATCAGGTCGAAGCTGAGATCGTCGACCGTGAGCGTGGTCGCGGTCGTCTTACCGTCGGCGGATCGCAGCGCGGCGCGGAGTCGCGCCAAGAGCTCATCGAAGGCGAACGGCTTGACGATGTAGTCGTTGGCGCCCGCGTCGAGGCCGGCGATCCTGTCGTTCAGCTCACCGCGGGCGCTGACGATCAGGACGGGCAGGTCGGGATCCCCTCGGCGGATCTCGGTGAGGATGTCCAGACCGTCGCCCTCGGGCAGCGTGAGGTCGAGCAGCACCGCGCCGAGATCGTCGCCGATGGCGCGCAGCGCCCGGCGCGCCTCCGCGTGGTTGATCGCGACGGTGACCGCGTAGCCGTCGGCGGCGAGGCCCTTGGCCAGGAAGGACGCGATGCGCTCGTCGTCCTCGACCACCAGGACCTGCATCAGCCCGCCACCGCCTCGGCCTCCGCCTCCGGGAGCGGAGCGTCGACGATCCGTTCTCCCGGCAGCACGATTCGGAATCGTGCGCCGCGGCCGGGTTCGCTGTCGAGCTCGACCCGACCTCCGTGGGCCTCGGCGACGGCCTTGACGATCGCCAGGCCGAGGCCGCTGCCCCGGTAGCGGTCGCTTGAGCGCGAGAAGCGTTGGAAGAGCCGCTGCTGCTCCTCCTGCGAGAGCCCGCGCCCGGTGTCGGCGACCTCGAAGATCAGCTCGCCCTCATGCCGTACCGCGACGCTGATGGTGTCGGTCTCGCCGGTCGCCTTGACGGCATTGTCGATCAGGTTGAGCAGGGCGCCGCGAAGCTTCGTCCGGTCGCCACGGAGCATGAGCGGCGGGCCCTCCTCCAGCTGCCATCGCCGCGGGGCGAGGAACTGAGCGGCGTCGAACACGTCGTCGAGCAGCGATCGCACGTCGATCGGCTCCTCCTCGATGAAGTCAGGCTCGAGCGCGCGACCGAGCAGCAGGAGCCGCTCGACCATCAGCGACACGTGCTCCAGCTCGTCGATGACAAGCGCGATCGTTCCCGCTCGCTCCTCGGCGTCGGCGTCGGGGTTGCGCGCCAGCACCTCCAGGTGGCCGCGGATCACGGTCAACGGCGTGCGCAGCTGGTGGGAGACGTCCGAGAGCAGCTGGCGCTGTGCGGAGAAGGCGCCATCGATGCGCTGGAGCATCGTGTCGACGGTGCGGGCGAGCGCGCCCACCTCGTCATCCGGTCCCTCGTAGCCGAGCCGGAGGCTGAGATCACCGCCGGCCGCCCGCTCGGCGGTGCTGGTGACCTCGCCCACCACGCGCAGCACACGGCCCAGCAGCAGATATCCAGCGATCACAGCGGCGACCAGCGCCGCGAGGCCCTCCAGCAGGGCGACCTTCAGCTCCGAGCTGCGGTTGGCGCTGAGATGCGCCAGGTTGCGGACCGCCACGAGCGTGGCAACGCGTCGCCCGGCGACCCGGATCGGCGTGGCGTAGGCGCGGTATCGGCTGTCGGCGATCGTGAGGTTCACCAGCCTCGACGACCGGGCCGGCGGCGTCAGCAGCTGGCCGATCACTCGCTTGGAGAGCGCCGCGGTGATGTCGGGTGAGGCGAGGATCGTCGTCGCTGGGCTGGGGCCGGGCCGGTTCAACGCGATGACGAGCGACAGACTCGAGGGCCGCAGGTGCGTGTCCAGGTAGAAGCGGGTGAACGCCGGCAGCAGCTGCCCGTGGGGACGGATCGAAGCGGCATTGCTGTACTCGGCGCCCTCCTCGGTCAGGTCGCGGTTGAACTGGCTGTTGAGTCGGGCCGTGAGCACGTGGTCGGACTGCACGACGATCGCGCCGATCACCACCGTCATCAGGGTCATGTGCATGGCCATCAGCCGGGTGCGAACACCCAGTCGATGCCAGCGAGATACGACCAGGTTGTCGTCTGTTGTGTGGGCCATGCCGGGTGCGCGGTTGCTCGGAAGTGTGCCGCAGGTGAGGGCCTACTCCATCCGGGAGAAGGGCCTGGGGGTGATACGGGCTTTCCCGCACACCGCGTAGCTTCGAGGCGTGGCGGGTGCTACCTCGATGTCGGCGAACCGGCCGGGGTCGATCGCCTCGAGTTCGGCGATCAGCACCCGGAGCGAGTCGCGATGGGCGACGATGACGACGTCCAGCCCAGCCTCCAGATCAGAGACGATGTGCGTGCGCCAGGCGGTGAGTACCCGGCGGCGAAGGTCCGAGACGCGCTCGGAGGCCGGCAGCCGCTGCGCGGGGATCGCGCGGAACTGCGCGTGATGACGCGGGTGGCGTGGATCATCCAGGTCAAGCGGTGGAGGTAGCGCGTCCACGTCCGAGCGCCAGCGTTGGCGCTGCGCATTGCCCCAGCGTTCCCTGATCTGGTGTTTGGTGAGACCCTGGAGCTGTCCCACGTGGCGTTCGTTCAGCGCGTGGAGGCTCCGCACCGACGGGGCCTCACGGCCCCAGGCTCCGAGCATCGCCGCGGTGGTCTGCTGCGCGCGGTGGAGCATGCTCGTGTAGACGACGTCGATCCGCACGCCGTTCGCGGCCAGTACCCGACCCGCCGCCCGTGCCTGTTCGCGACCCCGGGCGGTGAGCGGGACGTCCGCCCACCCGGTGGTGAGCCCGCGAGCGTTCCACTCGCTCTCCCCGTGACGGATGAGCACGAGCATCGCGGGCGCCATCATCCGGAGAGGGTCCAGCGCAGCGGGCTGAGGATCACCGGATGGAACGCGCACGGCGTTCCGCGGTCGATCCCCGCGACGTCCAATCCACACGCCTCGAACGCGTCGACGTCGATCACCCCGACGGCATCGATCACGGCGGTGCCGTGCATCTCGCTCCTCAGGCGGTGTGGATCGAGCCCTGAGAACTCGGGACAGGCGGTCAGGATCGCCACCGCATCCGCCCCGCGAACGGCGTCATACGGGTCGTCGAAGCGCTCGATCGACGCGTCCACGGCCGCAGCGAGCGGATCGGTCGCGGTGACCCGCGCCCCCCGTTCGGTGATGATCGCGATCACATCGAGCGCCGGGGAATCGCGAATGTCGTCGGTGCCGGGTTTGAACGCGAGGCCGAGAATGGCGACGTGCTTTCCCTCCAGGTCACCGATCACCCCCTCGAGCTTCTCGACCACACGCATTCGTGCCCAGCCGTTGACCGACTGGGCCGCCCGGGGAAGCTGCGCCTCCAGGCCGACACGGTTCGCCACGGCGATCATCCCCGAGAGATCCTTGCCCAGGCAGGAACCGCCGAACCCGGGTCCGGGCTTGAGGAACTGCGGTCCGACCCGCGGGTCCAGTCCGGTGCCCTCCAGCACGTCGCCCGCATCGGCGCCCAGGTGCTCGCACAGCGCGGCGATCTCGTTCGCGTAGGAGATCTTGATCGCCAGGAAGGTGTTCGCGGCGTACTTGATGAGCTCGGCGCTGCGGCGGTCGGTGAGCAGGACCGGCCACTCGGCGGGGTACAGATCACGGATCAGGGTGGCGACCCGCCGCTCTGCGGCACCGACGACGACCCGATCGGGATGCATGAAGTCCCAGAGCGCTCGGCTCTCGCGCAGGAACTCCGGGTTCGACGCCACGCGCACGGCGATGTCCTCACGCGCGCTGCCGTGGCAGATCAGCTCGATCGCATCACAGGTGCCGGGCGGCACGGTGCTCTTGACCACCACGACCAGGTCGGCCGTCGCATGGCTCGCCACATCGCGCGCGGCCGACGCGAGCTGCCGCAGGTCCGGGTCACCGTCGCTGCGCGGCGGCGTTCCGACACAGAGCAGCACCACGGACGCGCCGCCCACGGCGGACATCGCCGACGTGAAGTCGAGCCGTCCGGCACGGCGCAACTCGTCGATGAGCTCCGCCAGTCCCGGTTCGACGATCGGCAGCTCACCCCGCTCCAACATGGCAAGGCGATCGGGATCGGCCTCGATCACACGCACCCGGTGGCCGAGTGCCGCCAGGCCCGCGGCGCTCGTCAGGCCCACATAGCCGGCGCCGACCACACCCACCAGGGTGGGCTGCTGCGCGCGCGGCCTGTCCTCGATCCAGGTATCCATCGCTCTCTCCTTCAGACGGCTGCCAGCCGCCAGTAACCCCGCCGCGAGGCGAGTAGGTCGTCGTGGGTTCCGCGTTGCACGATCGTGCGCTCGCCGACGACGGCGATCTGGTCGCAGTCGCGCACGGCGCCCAGCTGGTGGCTGATCAGGATCGTGGTTCGTCCTTCGCCGACCCGGTCAAGGGCCGCCAGCAGCAGCGCTCCGAGTTCCACGTCAAGCCCGGTCGTCGGCTCGTCGAGCAGCAGGATCGGCGCCTGGCGAACCATGGCGCGTGCCAGCGCGATGCACTGCCGCTGACCGCCCGACAGCGAGGCGCCCCGTTCGGCGACCTCGGTCTCGTAGCCGTGCGGCAGGGCGTCCACCACCTCGTGTACCCCGGCCGCACGTGCGGCGGCTTCGGCCTCTCGGCGGCCGGCGCCGGACGCGTTGTAGACGATGTTCTGCCAGACGCGGGCGCGAAACAGGTATGGCTCCTGTGGGACGAAGGCGATCTGGCGGCGCAGGTCGGCCAGGGCCAGCTCGCGCACGTCGACACCGTCGAGCAGCACCGCACCCTCGGTCGGGTCCAGGAACCTCGGAATCATCCGCATCAGCGTGCTCTTGCCCGCACCGGTCGGGCCGACCAGGCCGAGGCGGGTACGCGCCGGAACGTCGAGATTGACGCCACGCAGAACCCGCTCGCCCGAGGGCAGCGTGAAGCCGACGTCGTGGAAGGTCAACGCTCCGTTCGCGCGCACGAGCGCGCGCGGGCGCGGCACCTGCGGCACGGCTTCATCGGTCTCCAGGATCTCGCCCACCCGCTCGGCGGCGGCACGCCCGCGGCCGATCGTGCCGGCCAGCTTCGCGAGCTGGCGGACCGGCGTGTACATGCCGCGCAGATACGCGGTGAATACGAGCAGGTCCCCGGGGTGCAGATGACCGGCCAGCACCGAGCGTGACCCCAGATAGATGACGAGGGTGCTCGCCGCCGTCATCGTGACGGCCACCATCGGCGTGAAGGTGGATTGCAGGACGACGGCACGCATGCTCGCCTGGAGGTCGGCGGAGGTGGCCACCCCATACCGCCTGGCCTCGCGCTCTTCGGCGCCGAAGGCCTGGACGACCGGGAGCGAGCTGAGCACCTCCTGCGCGGTCGCGGCCGCCTCCCCCTGTGCCCGAAGCGCCTCACGCTGGGCGGACTTGATGCGCGCGAGGTAGAACCGCACGAGCAGGAACATGATCGGTAGCACGCCGAGCATCGTCAGCCCGAGGGCCGGGTCGACCAGCAGCATGATCACGACAAAGCCCGTGATCGTCGCGATGTTGTTGACCACGATCGGTACCGCGTCCACCATGAGGCTCTGCAGCTGGGCGATGTCGCCGTCCAGGCGACTCATCAGGTCTCCGGTGCGTCGCCGCTGGTGAAAGCCGAGCGACTGCCGCTCGAGATGGGAGAACAGCATGGTCCGGATCGCGAACACGACCTTTTGCCCCGCGGCCGCCACCCAGCGATCGGAATAGTTGCTCGACACGCCCAGCATCGCCGCGATCGCGAGCGTCACCAGGCTGAGCCAGATCAGCCGGCCCGACGGGTCGGCCGGAAGCCACGCGAACAGGGCGGGCACACGATGGTGAGCCAGCACGCTGTCAAAGATCACCTTCAGTGGCCACGGGGCCAGCCATTGCATCGCCGCCTGCAGCACGCTCATGGCGACCCCGGCGAGGAGCAGTCCTCGCACCGGGCGCAGGTGCCCGGCGAAGCGGCGGATGAGGGACGCATCGGTCACCGCAGCAGCTCCGCCACCTGACGACCGCAGGCCCGTCGGTCGAGTTCGGCGACGACGTGCTCGCGAGCCGCCGTACCCAGACGGCCGCGGAGCGCTGGGGAGTCGACGACCGAGATCAGCCCGCCGGCCAGTGCGGCGGCGTCCCCGGGCGGCACGAGCAGGCCCGTGACCTCGTCGGTCACGACCTCGGGGATGCCCGCCACGTCGCTGGCGACGACCGCCAGTCCGCTGGCCATCGCCTCGAGCAGCGAGTTCGGGACACCGTCGCGATCACCGTTGCCCAGCACCACGCTCGCCTGCACGAATACGTCGGCGCGACGGTAGCTGCGGGCGACCTGCTCGTGCGTCAGCGCCCCCCGCAGCACCACGACGCGCTCGAGGCCGAGTCGCTCGATCTGTGCGCGGAGCTCCCCCTCCAGACCGCCCGCGCCGACGATCTCGCACCGCACTGGACGGCCCGCCCGGGCGACGGCGGCGAGCGCCTCCAGCAGGATCGGGTAGCCCTTCTTCTCGACGAGGCGGCCGACGGCGAGGATGCCGACGGTGTCCCGCGGCCGGTCGCGGTCGCGATCGGGCGTGAACCGCTCGCTGTCCACCCCGTGGTACTGGAGCACGACCCGCGCGTCGGGTCCGGCTCGACGCTCCAGTTCGCGCGCCGCAGATTGCGAGCACACGAGCACGAACTCGGCCGCGGCGGCCCGCGCGGCGAGCGCCTCGGGATTCGACGTGTAGAGATCCTTGGCATGCCCGGCGAAGCTGAACGGCAGACCGCTCAGCAGGTGCGCGTAGTGGGCGATGCTCGCGGGGGTGTGGGCAAACGCGGCGTGCAGGTGGCGTGCCCGGTCCCGTCGCAGCTTCCTCACCAGACGTCCGGCGGTCAGGAAGTGGAAGACCGTCACCCGACGATCCGGGTGACGAAGGAGGTGGGCGAGCGCGCGCCCGTACCGGCGAGGGTCGCCGACGATCAGGCCCAGATGGGCGATCACCGTCTCGCCGAACCGGCGGGCGGCCGCGGCGCGACCCGGCTCGTGCAGATAGGCGACCGGGCTCCGAACGCGGGCGACGTCCGGCTGGGCGATCGGCTCCCCCGGGTCGGCCCCGGCGTACAGCCGCAGCGACACGCCGGCATCCTCCAGTCCGAGGATCTCGTCGAGGATGAACGTCTCGGACAGACGCGGGAAGCGCTTGGTCAGGTACGCGACCGTGGTCTCCGGCGTGTCCGCGGCCCTCATGCGGCCAGCTCCTGGCGGGCCGGGACGGTGTCGCTGCGCGGGTCGCGACGGAGCAGCCCGCTGACGAGGCGGTCGAGGCCGCTGAGATCGAGACCGCGTTGAGGCCGCCGCTGATCACGCAGGCGCTCGCGGATGGCCACCGCCAGCCGCTCGGCGAGATCTGGCCCCTGGGCGAGCACGTCGACCAAGCCGCGCTCGGCGAACAGCGCTGCCCTGAGTTCCTGCTCGCGCCGCGGCCAGGTGCGCGGGACGACGATCGTCGGTCTGCCGGCGGCGACCGCTTCGCACATGCTGTTGTACCCGCCCATCGTCACGACGACCGACGCCCCGCGCATCAGCGAGCCGAGTCCCGGATGGAACGTGACCATGCGTGCGCGCGGGGTCGAGGCCACCCGGGCGTCGAGCGAGGCGCGCTGGGCCGCGTCGATCAGCGGACCGGTGACCACGAGGGTGCCGAGTCCGAGCCGACCGCCGGCATCGAGCGCGGCGCGCAGCAGGTCGGCGCCGTCCGCACCACCCCCGGCGGTGGCGAGAATGAAGGGCCGCTCGATGCTCGTGACCCCCGTCGGCGCCGTGCGGGACCGGTCGAGGTAACCGGTGTACTGCAGCCGGCGGCTCAGCTCGGGGTGCAGGCGGTACTCGGCTCCGACGTCGAACATGTCGCGCTGGCCGTACACGTAGATCTCGTCGTAGACCTGCTCGAGCAGGTCGTAGACGCCCTGACGCGTCCAGCTGCGAACGACCGTTTCGGGCTCGTCCAGCACGTCGCGCAACCCGAGCGCGATGCGCGTGCCGACGCGCTGGCGCGCGAGCATCGCGAACACGTCGCGCAGCTCCCCGCCCATCCCGGACGGGGCGTGATCGACCAGGAACACGTCGGGCTTGAACCGGCGCGCGACGTCGGCGATGACGGCGGTGCGAGCCCGGCGAACCAGATCGAGGCTGAGGCGCGACTCGACCGGACGGTAGGAGTCGGGCCCGTCCTTGACCACGGGCGGGAGCTTGACGATGCTGAGACCGCGCGGGAGCTCGAACCGATCGCTGACCACCGAGCCGCTGAGCAGCACGACCTGCAGGTTCGGGCGGTGGGCGAGCAGATGCTGTGCGATCGCGAGGTTGCGGCGGATGTGCCCCAGCCCGTAGGTGTCGTGCGAGTACAGGAGCACCCTGCGCACGGAGCGCTCGAACGGAAATGGCATCAGGGCGTTCATGCCGCGACGCTCCGATCGCCCGCGCGGAGCTGGCGAATCCAGTCGATCTCGGCCCGCAGGCCGTCCGCGAGCGAGGTGGCGGGTGCAAACCCCAGGAGCTCCCGCGCGCGGGTCAGGTCAGCCCCCGTGTGCAACGCATCGCCCTGAGCGAACGGCTCGTGGCGAAGGTTGAGCGGCCGCCCGATGATGCCTGAGAGCAGTTCCAGCGTGCCGGTCAGCGTGATGCGCGAGCCGCCCCCGACATTGATCGCGATTCCGGAGCTCGGCGCCAGCGCCGCCCGGCACGTGGCCTCGATGATGTCCTCGACGTAGGTGAAGTCGCGGCTCTGGCTGCCGTCACCGAAGACGTGCAGCGGCCGGTTGGCGAGCGCGGCCTCGGCGAAGATCCGCAAGCCCATATCCGGCCGCTGGCCGGGACCGTAGACGGTGAAGTAGCGCAACGCGATCGTTTCGAGGTCTGGTCCGTCCGCCTCGAGACACAGGCGCTCGGCCTCCAGCTTGGTCTGACCGTACGGGGACAGCGGGAGGGTCTCGCCATCCTCGCGGAAGGGGACCGGAGCGTTGCCGTAGACCGACGATGAGGAGGCGTACACGAGCCGACGCACCGACGGTGCCCGACGGCTGGCCTCGAGCAGGGCGGCGGTCGAGGCGACGTTGTCCCGTCGGTACTCGGACTCGAGTTCGAAGCTCGCCCTCACGCCGGCGCGACCGGCCAGGTGGTGGACGACCTCGACGCCCTCCAGCACCTGCCGGAGGGGGAGATCGGTGAGATGTCCGGGGACGAGCGTGAAGCCGGGGTGATCGGCCAGAGCCGCCGCGCGGGCGAGCTTCTCGCTCGGGTTGTAACTGTCGGTGAACCCGTCGATCCCGACGACCTCGTGGCCCTCGTGGAGCAGGCGGGTGCACAGGTGGCTGGCGATGAAGCCGGCGGCGCCCGTGACCAGATATCTCGTTCTCATCCGTCTGTGCTCCTTTGGGGTGAGGGGTTCAACGCGATCGGTCCAGCCTGCCGCCGTCACGTGACCGGACGGTGAGATGGACGTGAGGCTGCTCTCATACAGACCGGCGCCGGGTGTCGCCACGCTCCGGCCGTGCCGCTCCGAGCCGCTCATGCCGCCGCACCCACGCACGGCCGGCCGGCGACAAGATCCGCCACCACGGCGGCCGTTCGGGACACGCCCCCGTGGTCGAGCGCGACTCCTGAGCGGGCGCGGGCGACGGCGTCGAGCACCGCTCGACCCAGGCGATCCGGGGTCAGCCGCGCCGAGCTGAGCACGTGGACGGCGCCGAGCCGCTCGAGCCGCTGGGCCCGTTGCGACTGCTCGTTCTCCCGTCCCTCGTCGTAGGGCACGACCACGGACGGAACGGCGGAACGGAGCAGATCGAGCGTCGTGTTGTAGCCGCAACGGCTGACCGACGCGGCCGCTCCCGTGAGCTCCGAGGCGAGGTCCGGGACGAAGCGCTCGACGCTCAGGCCAGGGGATCGAGCCGCCAGCGCCTCGAGCGCGGCCGCCTCGTGCCGCGGCAGGAACGGCCCCGTCAGGAGCCGCGTTCGGAAGCCGTGGCCGGCGAGCACCTCACGATGGGCGCCGGCCGCAGCGCGCAGCAGCGGCCCACCGGTCAACCCGCCTCCGGTGGAGACGATCAGCTCGGGCGGCGTGCGCGGTGCACTGCGACGCAGCTCGCCACTGGGAATCACAAAGCCGGAGTAGAACGTCGGAACACCGGCGGGCCGGGTCGGCCGGAAGGTGTCCTCGAGCCGCGCGAACCGCTCATCGGCGTGGACGATCACGGCGTCGAAGTAGCGGCGCAGCCGGTCAGCTGCGAGGTCGTCGTGTCCCACCTGATCGCGCTTGTCGGTCACCAGCAGGTCACGAACGCTCGAGACCACCTTCACCCCGCGGGCATCGCGCCGGGCCATCTCGAGCAACGGCTCGAGCTCACCCGCGAACTTCGCCCGGCCGAACGGGAACAGCTCGACCACCACCGCCACGGGCTGCAGCTCTGCGTAGAGCGACAGAAGCCGCGCCCGGCGGCGCGCCCACGCCTGATCGAGCGTCACCGACGGGTCGAGGCTCGCCAGCCGGCCATCGGGCCCCGCGCCGATCGGCGAGAGCTGGACCAACTCAACCCCCTCGGGCAGCCGCAACCCGTCCGGCACTGGTCCGCCACTGCAGATCACCACCCGGAACCGCTGGGCGAGCCCTTCGGCGATCGCCAGGGACCGCACGAGATGGCCGAGACCGACCGAGTGGTGCGAGTAGTGCAGTACGTTCACGCCACCCACGGTGGGCGTGTTCGATGACCCGCTGATGAGACGAACGTGAGGCTGCTCTCACCTGACCGGTCGCGCGGCGCCTCACCGGGCACATCGCCCCCGGCCGGGGGAGGGTCAGCGACCGCCGGGTGTGCGTGCTCCCGGGGTTATGAGCGGTCGGAGGTGCCCGGTCGGGATCCGCGCCTCAGGCCAGCAGCCCGAGCCGCTGGGCGCGCTGGACGGCCTCGGTGCGGTTGCGCACCTCGAGCTTGCGGTAGAGCGAGCTCGTGTGTTCCTTGATCGTGTGCGGGCTGAGGTGGAGCGCCCGGGCGATCTCCGGGTTCGTCGATCCGGCCGCCATCAGGTGGAGGACCTCCCGCTCGCGCTCGGAGAGGCCGAGCACGCCGGAGCGGTCCTGGCGCTCGAACACCGTGCCCCCGAGGCCGACGAGGCGCACGGCGCCGGCGATCTTCGCCGCCGGCCAGTCCTTGTAGGCGAAGCCGGAGGCGCCGGCGGCCCGCGCGGCGCTCGCCGAGATCTCCCCCGCCCCGGAGAAGAGCAGCACGCGGGTGGACGGCTCGGCCGCCCGCAGCCGCTCGCACACCTCCGCGCCCGACTCCTCGCCGATGAACAGGTCGACGACGGCCACGTGCGGGCGGTAGCGCCGCGCGAGGGCGATCGCGTCCTCCCCGTTGGAGGCGGCGACGCAGCGCTCGACCCACGGCTGCTGGGTGAGCATCAGCCGGAAGCCCCAGTGGACCACGTCGTGGTCGTCGACGACGAGCACCCGCAGCCGCTGCGCGCTGCGCGTCACCGCCTGTGCGGCGCCGTCAGGCATCGTGGGGCACCACCAGTCGCACATGCCAGCGCCCGTCGCCGAGCGCGCCGAACTCGAGGAAGCCGCCGAGCTGCAGCGCCTCGAAGGCGGCGAGGCGCAGGCCCATCCCGGGCGGCTGGCCGCGGCCGTCGCGCACGCCGTCGTTGATCACCTCGAGGGTGAAGGCGCCGTCGACGCGTGAGGTCCGCACCTGGACGAGCGTCGCGTCGGCGTGCTTGCCGACGTTGCGGATCGCCTCGGCCAGAACGCTCTGCGCC
>DAIDJO010000007.1 GCA_027451345.1 Solirubrobacterales bacterium | reverse complement strand
CGCGTGGCTCTGGACGGTGAAGCGCCCCCGCTCCCCCGCCTTGCCGTGCAGCATCAGGCGGGTCCCGGGCGGATAGCGGTCGGCGAGCCACGGCTGGTTGAAGAAGGTGACGCGGAGCGTGCCCGTCCCGTCGGCGACGGTCGCCTCCACGAGCGGGCGCATCCCGCGGCGCCGCACCGCCCGCGCGGCGATTCGCCGGACCTCGACGACGATCGTGGCGGTCTCGCCGGTGGTGAGCTCGCCGATGCTGCGCGCCTCGCGGCGGTCGCGGGGCAGGTGCTCGAGCAGGTCGCCGACCGTCTCGAGCCCGAGGCTCGCCGCCCCCTGCGCGGCACGAGCCCCGGGTACCTGCAGCGGACGGCGCAGCGCCCGGGGCGACGGGTAGCGCACGGGCGCGGCGCGAAGCTGCTCCGGCGTCAGGGGCTCACGGCTGGCGAAGGCGCTCGGCACGAGCACACTGTGACCAGTGGCTCGGACCCACCGAGCCGACGGGCGGCCCACCGGGGCGGAGCGCCGCCGCCCGACGGCTCAGGCGCCGCCGAGACGAACCGCCTTGACGATCAGCAGCCCGACCGACACCACGAGGTAGGCGCGCATCGAGAGCATCGCGACCTTGCGTCCCATCGACCATTCGGGCCGCCCGAGGAGCGCGAGCGACGGCATCGTCCACTCCTCCTTGGGCAGATCGAAGCTCTCGCCGATCATCGTCACGCCCGACGCGCCGCGCCGCGCCCGGAGCGTGACCACCCCGAAGCCGAGCAGCCCGACGGCGAGGATCGCTCCACCGATCAGCGCCACCGACGTCACGTCGATCGCGGGGAAGAGGACCGTGGCCATGAGGATCAACGAGAGCAGCACGAGCACGGCCACGATGACGCTGGCCAGCGCGTTCAGCCAGCCCGGGTTGCACCAGGGCCCGAGCACCTCGCGGTCGTTGCAGAGCAGGAGCAAGAAGACGCTCGCGCTCGGCAGCAGCACGCCCGCCAGCGCCTGCACGGCGAGGGTGATCACGCCGAGCGGGGCACCCGGAATGAGCACGATCGCCGCCGCTCCGACGATCAGACCGGCGAAGATCGCGTAGAAGCCCTTCGCGTCCGCGAAGCTGCGGTGCAGCGAGCTCTTCGTGCCGAACACGTCGCCGAAGGCGTAGCTGGTCGAGAGCGTCAGGGCGCCGGCGCCGATGAGCGACGCGTTGAGGAGCACGAGCGCGAACAGCGCGCCCGGTACCGAGCCGAGCACGTGGCTCAGATCGGCGGCGGTCGTGCCGGCGTTCTGGAACCTCCCGGCGAAGCGCGCGGCCGCGGGACCGCTCCCCAGCGCGAAGGCCGAGACGCAGATGATCGCGGCGGCGCCCACCACGACCACCACGGCGCCGATCCAGGTGTCGAGCCGCTCGTAGTTGATCCACCGGGGCGTGATCCGCTTGTCGATGATGTTCGACTGCTGGAAGAAGAGCTGCCAGGGCGCGACGGTGGTCCCGACCATGCCGATGATGAGCAGCACCGAGGTCGAGTTCGCGCCGCCGCGGATCCCGGGGACGACGAAGTCACGCGCGATCACGCCGGCGTGCGGGTGCGAGAGGAAGAAGAGCGGGATGACCAGCAGGTTCGCGAAGACGAACACGAACATCGACCGCTCCCAGGCGCGGAAGCTGCCGCTCGCGGTGATCCCGACGAGGGCGATCGCGGCGAGCGGAACGGCGATGTACTTGGAGACGCCGAAGTAGCCGAGGGACAGGCTGACGCCGATGAACTCGGTGACGATCGTCAGGAAGTTCAACAGGAACAGGTCCCCGACCGAGAACCAGCCCCAGAAGCGGCCGAACCGCTCGTTGATGAGCCTGGCGTGACCAACCCCGGTGACGGCGCCCAGGCGCACCACCATCTCCTGGTTGACGATGAGCACCGGGACGAGGAGGACCAGGACCCAGAGCAGGCTCGTGCCGTAGTTCTGTCCCGCCTGGGAATACGTGCTGACGCCACCGGCGTCGTTGTCGCCGACCATCACGATCAACCCGGGCCCGATGATCGCCAGCAGCGCGAGCAGCCGGGCGCGGAGGCTGCGCTGCCCCCCGGTGTCGTGCTGGCGGATGGTGCCGAAGGCGCCCCGGATGTCGCCGACGTGGGCGGAGTCGAGCACCGCGCGTTCCCGCGCGGGATGCACGAACGGCTCGGGCGGTTTGGTGCTCATCGGGCTCGACCTCCTTTCCTGCGTCGCGCCGACAGCGGCACCGCCGGGAGGTGGTCCCCGTCCCCGGGACGCTCAGGCCCGGGAGGCGTGGGTGACCGAACCGGCGGCAACCGCGGACGGACTTCGCGGTCGTTCCGTGTCCTGGTGTGTGGTCTGATCACCCATGCAGGCGATTCTAACCCGCAACGCCACCGCCGAGGCGGACCGTTCACAGCCTCGTGACACGCGGCGGTCGCCGCGCGGGCCGGCGCTCAGGGGCGGGCGCCCGCGGAGCGTCGCCGCCACTCCTCGGGGAGCAGCATCTCGAGCACGTCGTCCACGGCGATCATGCCGATCGGACGGCCGTCACCGTCGACCACCGGCATCGCGATCAGGTTGTAGTCGGTCATCAGGCGCGCCACCTCGGGCAGATCCTCCTCGGGCGCGACGGAGGGCGTCTGGGCCTCCTCCTCGAGCAGGCTCGAGAGGCTCGTCCCGGGCTCGGCGCAGATCAGCTCCGTCAGCGCGACCGTGCCGACGAGGACCCCCGCGCCGTCGACCAGGCAGACGGTCGAGAGCAGTTGGCGGCTCAGGTCGCTGCCGCGCACCTGCCGCAGCGCGGTCTGCACCGTCTCGTCGGCCGCCACGGACACGAAGTCGGGATTCATCATCCCGCCGGCGGTCGAGGGGTTGTGTCCGAGCAGCTTGCGGATCTTGACCTGCTTGCCGTGGGGCAACAGGTTGAGGACCGGCAGCCGCCGGTCCTGTTCGATCTCGATCAGCAGGTCGGCGGCGTCGTCGGAGGCCATCCGCGACAGCAGCGACGCGACCTCCTCGTCCGAGCGCTCGCGCATGAACTCGACCTGGTGCTCGTCGTCGAGCTCCTCGAAGACGTCCGCCTCGAGCTCCTTGTCGTGGCCGACGGCGGCGAGGATCTCCTCACCCTCCTCGTGGGAGGCGGCCTCGACCAGGTCGGCGATCTGGGCCGGATGCAGGCGCGCGAGCCGGCGCGAGGCGAGCTTCAGCCTCGAGGTCGGCACATGGCTGACGAACGGCTCGATCTCGTGCCAGGAGACGAACTCCTCGCGGGTGTTGGCCGGGCCGCGGAAGCGACGGGGCAGGAACCTGCGGAAGCGTGGCCGGAAGCTCGGATCGATGCCGGCCACTCGCCAGACGCCGTTCTCCTGGACCAGCCCGACCTCGTGCGCGGCGACGAGCCGAGCCGTCGCGACGTTGATCACCCGCCGGTCGAGCAGGTCCCGCCGCAGCAGCACCTCGCCGGGGCGGCTCTCGAACTGGGCGAGGTTCAGCTTCGTGGTCGAGGTCCGGGCGAGGTCCGGGCCGAACTGCTCGATCCGGGCGATCGGCACGAACAGCTCCCGCCCGCCGATGCGCGCCTTCAACCCCACCACGGGGGGCAGCGAGTCGCTCAGACCAAGACGCGCGATCACGTCCTGGATCTGCCCGAGCCTCCCGCCGCCGGAATCGAGCAACGGGCTCCCCAGGAGCGAGGAGAGGTGAACGATCTCTGTCGCCATCAGCCGCTGAACAACACAAGGGTACGCTACTCCGCCGACAGCAGCCACCAGTAGCTCTCCTGCCCGCCGGCCGAGAGCTCGAGCTCGACCTCGTCGCCGGCGAGACCGAGCACCGCCCGGTCCTCGAGCGGCGCGTCGATGCCGCGCAGGCACGTGATCAGCTCGGCGTCGCGGGCGAGCCGGGCGATGACCTCGCGCAGCGCCGCCTCCGGGGCGCCCCAGGCGATGAGCTCCTCGTCGACGAAGCCGATCGCCTCGCCGGTCCGGAAGCGCCCCGCGGGGTCGTCGCGGGCGGCTCGGGCCACCGCGCCGGTGTGCAGCGTCGCGAGAACCCGCGCCATCGCCTCCGCGTTCTGCTGCGCGGTGCGGTGCGGGTCCAGGGCGACGGCCGCGGCGAGGCCGGCCTGCAGCGTCCGCGACGGCACGACCACGACGTTCTTCTCCGACAGCGCGGCGGCGCGCTCGGCCGCCATCACGACGTTCGAGCTGTTGGGCAGCAGGACCACGTCCTCGCCGGGCACGGCGTGGATGGCGACGAGCAGCTCGTTGGTCGACGGGTTGAGGGTCGAGCCGCCGTCCAGCGCGCTCACCCCGAGGCCGAGGAAGTGCTCGCGCAGGCCCTCCCCGGTCACCACGGCAAGCCCGCCGCAGCGGGCGCCGTCAACCGGTCGGGCGACGACGACCGATCCCGGCACCGTCAGGCGGGCGTCGCGATCGCGCACCTGCTCGCTCATGTCGGCGATGTCGATATGGGAGACCCGGTGCGCGGCGAAGAGCGCCATCGCCGCCTCGGGCGAGTCGGTGTGGACGTGGACCTTCAGGGTCGTGTGATCCCCGACGCACAGCACGGAATCGCCAAGCCGCTCGAGCTGCTCGCCGAAGCCGCGAGGATCGAGATCCTGTCCGGTCACGGCGAAGTTGGTGCAGTAGCGGAACGTCGTCGAGGCGTGCTCGGGATGGCTCACCCGGGCGGGAGCGTGGTGCTCGATCTGCACCGTCTCGCGGCCGCGCAGCGCCTGGACCATGCCGGCGAGCACGACGGTGAGCCCGTAGCCCCCGGCGTCCACGACGCCCGCGTCGCGCAGCACGGGCAGGAGGTCCGGGCCGCGCTTGACCGACCGCTGCCCGGCGTCGAGGGCCCGCTCCATCACCTCGGCGGCGAGCGCGTCCTGCACCTCCGCGGGCGCGCTCGGACCCAGGCGCGTCTCCGACATGTGCGCGAGCTCGCTGGCCACCCGACTCGCCATCTCGCGCACGACGGTGAGGATCGTGCCCTCGGCGGGGTTGCGCACCGACCCGTACGCCTCGTCGGCCGCCCGGGCGAGCGCCGCGCCGATCAGCACCGGATCGATCAGCTCACCGGGACGGCTGATCAGCTCCTCCGCCGCCCCCCGGATCAGCTGGGAGAGGATCACGCCGGAGTTGCCGCGCGCGCCGAGCAACGCCGCCCGCGCGACCGAACCGACGATCTCCTCACGTCCGATCTCATCGAGCGTGCGCTCGGCCGAGGTCTCGAGGATCCGGTCGAGCTCGTCGAGCACGGCCCGGAGCGTCAGGACCATGTTGTCCCCCGTGTCGCCGTCGGCGACCGGGAAGACGTTCAGATCGTTGACCTCCTGCCGGCGCTCCTCGAGCGCGGCAAGACCCGCCTCCACCAACGCGCGGAAGCGCAGGATCGCGGCATCGCTCACAGCGAGCCCGACTAGCGCGCCTTGGTGACCTTGCCGGCCTTGAGGCAGCGCGTGCAGACGTACACGCGACGCGGCGTGCCGCCGTCGTCGATTCGCACACGCTGGAGATTCGGATCGAAGCGGCGATTGGTGGCAACCATCGAGTGGCTGCGGGAGTGGCCGAAGGAAGGACCCTTGGCGCAGACGTGGCAAACCTTTGACATACGGCGGCTGAGTATACGCACTCGGCGCCGATCCGCCCGGCCGGGGTCGATACAGTCGCGCGATGCTCGATCACACCCTCACCACGCGGGACGGCCGCACCCTGCTCATCCAGGAGGGCGGTGACCCCGCGGGCACCCCGCTCCTGTTCCACGGTGGCACGCCGAACTCGCGCCTGCTCGCCCCGTCCACCGCCGCCCGCGCCGCGGCGCACGGCGTCCGCCTGATCTCCTACGACCGCCCCGGCTACGGGGGCTCGAGCCGCCACGAGGGGCGCACCGTCGCCGACTGCGCACCGGATGTACGCGCCATCGCGCAGGCCCTCGGGATCGAGCGGCTCGGCGTGTACGGGCTCTCCGGCGGTGGCCCGCACGCGCTCGCCTGCGCCGCCCTGCTCGAGGATCTCGTGCCCGCCGTGGCGGTCGTCGGGAGCGTCGCCCCATGGGGGGCCGAGGGGCTCGACTACCTCGCCGGCATGGGCGAGATGAACGTGGAGGACACCGAGCTCTACCTGCGCGACCCGGCGGCCTCGCGGGAGAAGCTCGAGGCCGAGCGCGTGGAGCTGCTCGCGGCCGACGCCGCCGAGGTGCTCGAGGCGTGGGCCACCCTCCTCTCGCCGGTCGACGCGGCCGTGCTCACCGGTGACTACGCCGAGCACCTCGTCGCGGAGTTCCGCGACGGGCTCTCCGGCGGCGGGGACGGCTGGTGGGACGACGGCGTCGCGCACATGGAGCCGTGGGGCTTCGACTGCTCGGAGATCCGCACCCCCACCCTGATCGTCCACGGCCACCAGGACCGATTCGTCCCCGTCCAGCACGGCGAGTGGCTGGCCTCGCGCATCCCCGGCGCGGAGGCGTGGCTGAGCGCCGAGGACGGGCACCTCACGCCGCTCGAGCGCCGGCTGGAGGAGGTGTTCGACTGGCTGCTCGCGCGCATGTAGGGCGGTGGCCAGCGGGCCACCGCCCGCACCGTCAGCGCGTCTCGATGATCACGTTCGTCGACTTGACGACGGCGGTGGCGCTGACCCCCGGGCGCAGCCCGAGGTCGTCCGCCGCCTCCCGGGACATCAGAGACACGACCCGGAACGGGCCGCAGACGAGGTCGATCTGGGCCATCACCTCGTCGCGCTTGACGGCGACGACGACGCCGGTGAACTGGTTGCGGGCGCTCGAGCGGTTCGCCGCGCCGCGCTCGTGCAGCAGCTTGGAGAGCTCGGACGAGGAGAGGTAGCGCCGGTTGCCGCGACGCTCGAAGGCGACGCGGCCGGAGCGCTCCCAGCGCCGGAGCGTGTCGATGCTGACCCCGAGCGCGGTCGCCGCCGCGCCGATCTGGATCAGGTCCTCGATCCCCGGATCGGCCGGGTCGGGGGTCATGGGAGGAGGGTGAGGGCCGGGCTCATGCCGAGAACCCCGCCCGGCGGGGGCGCTCCGACAGCTCCCGCCGGACGACGAGGGACGCGAGTGCCGCCTCGACGGCGTGACGGCCGCTGTCGCGCTTGGTGCCCCCCCGCACGCGCGCCAGCGCCTGGTCGAGCGTGTCGACGGTGAGAACGCCGAAGCCGATCGGGACGCCGCTGGAGAGCTGGACGTCCTGCAGGCCGCGGGCCGTCTCCCGGCAGACATGGTCATAGTGATCGGTCTCGCCCCGGATCACGGCGCCGAGCGCGACGATCGCCGCGTAGCGACCGCTCTCGGCGGCGTAGCGGCAGATCAGCGGCAGCTCGAACGCGCCGGGCACGACGAAGCGGTCGACCTGCGTGATGCCCGCCTCGTCGAGCGCGTCGCGCGCTCCGGCCTCGAGCGCGTCGGCCAGATCGGCGTAGAAGCGCGCGACGCAGAGGGCGATGCGGTCATCACTGGCCATCGGCGTCCCCGTGGCGCTCGGCGCCCTGCTCGTCGTGGAGCATCTCCTCGTCGTAGGGCAGGCCCTGGTGATGGAGCATGTGGCCCATCTTCTCCTCCTTGGCGCGGAGGTAGGCCTCGTTGTGCGGGTTCGGCGCGTGGACGATCGGCACCTGGTCGGTGACCGACAGACCGTGCCCGGCGAGCCCGGAGATCTTCTTCGGGTTGTTGGTGAGGATGCGGATGCTCGTCAGCCCGAGATCGACGAGGATCTGGGCGCCGATCCCGTAGTCCCGCAGGTCGGCCGGCAGGCCGAGCCGCAGGTTCGCCTCGACCGTGTCGAGCCCCTCCTCCTGCAGCTTGTAGGCGCGCAGCTTGTTGAGCAGGCCGATGCCGCGCCCCTCCTGACTGAGGTACAGCAGCACCCCCCGCCCCTCGGCCTCGATCATCGTCAGCGCCGATTCCAGCTGCTCGCCGCAGTCGCAGCGCAGCGAGTGGAACACGTCACCGGTGAGGCACTCGGAGTGGACGCGCACGAGGACGTCCTCCTCCCCCTCGACCTCGCCCTTGACGAGGGCGACGTGGTGCTTGCCGTCGAGCATCGAGCGGTAGCCGACGGCGACGAAGTCGCCGAAGGCGGTGGGCAGCCGGGTCGAGACGACCCGCTCGACGAGCTTCTCGGTGCGCCGCCGGTAGGCGACCAGATCGGCCACGGTGATCATCTTCAGGCCGTGGCGGGCGCAGTATTCGACGAGGTCCGGGACGCGGGCCATCGTCCCGTCGTCGTTCATCACCTCGCAGATCACGCCCGCCGGGATCAGGCCGGCGAGCCGCGCCAGGTCGACGGCCGCCTCGGTCTGCCCGACCCGCTCGAGCGTCCCGCCCGGCTTGGCCTTGAGCGGGAAGACGTGCCCCGGCTGGACGAGCTCGCGCGGGCTCGTGCGGGGGTCGATGGCGACCTGGATCGTGCGGGCCCGGTCGGCGGCGGAGATGCCGGTGCTCACGCCCGTGCGGGCCTCGATCGAGACCGTGAACGGCGTCTCGAAGGACGACTCGTTCTTGGCGGCCATCAGGTTCAGGCCGAGCTCGTCGCAGCGCTCCGGAGTGAGCGACAGGCAGATGAGCCCGCGGCCCTCCTTGGCCATGAAGTTGATCGCCTCGGGCGTGACGAACTGGGCGGCCATCGTCAGGTCGCCCTCGTTCTCCCGGTCCTCGTCGTCGCAGACGACGACCATCTTGCCCTGACGGATGTCCTCGATCGCCTCCTCGATCGTCGCAAACGGGCTCTTCACTGTCGTCATCGCGCTGTCCCTCCTGGCATCAGCCGCTCCACGTACTTGGCGAGCACGTCAACCTCCAGGTTGACGATGGTTCCCGGCTCGGCCTCACCCAGACCTGTGCGTTCGAGTGTCTCGGGTATCAAGGAAACGGTAAATGATCGATCGTCGAGTTCTGCCACCGTGAGCGATACCCCGTCGACGGCGATCGATCCCTTATGAACCAGGTACCGGAGCAATTCGGGGTCGGCCGCGATCGTCACCCGGCGCGCAAAGCCGTCGGCCCTCACGCCCGTCACTCGCCCGACGCCGTCCACGTGGCCCTGCACGATGTGGCCCCCGAGCCGATCGTCCACCCGCATCGCGAGCTCCAGGTTGACGGCGGCACCGGGGCCCACCGCGGCCAGCGAACTCCGTCGCAGCGTCTCGTTCATCACGTCCGCGCTGAACACCCCGTCCGCGACGGCCGTGGCGGTGAGGCAGACGCCGTTGACCGCGACCGAGTCCCCCGTCGCCAGCTCATCGGCCAGGCGGCTCGCCACATGGAGGATGACGCCGTCGCCGGTGCGCTCGACGTCGGTGATCCGGCCGAGGTCGGCCACGAGCCCGGTGAACACCTCACCACTCCCGCAGACGCGAGGTGAGCAGCAGGTCATCCCCGACCCGGGTGTGGGTGAGGGTGAGCGTCCGCACCGCGTCGGCGACGCGCTCGACCCCCTCGCTCTCGAGCGGGTCGCGGGCGCCCCGGCCGCCGAGCAGCAGCGGCGCGATGAACAAGCGGATCTCGTCGATCTCCCCGGCGTCCAGGAACGCCCCGGCGAGCCGCGGCCCGCCCTCGAGCAGCAGCGAGGTCACCCCGGCGGCGCCGAGCTGATCGAGCGCCGAGCGCACGCGCGCCGGCTCGTTCTCGCCGGTGGCGCAGATCATCTCGACGCCGCGCGCCTGCAGCGCGTCGGTCGCCGCGCGCGGCGCGGCCCGCGAGACGACGACGGTGAGCGGCACCGTCGCCGCGGTGTCGAGCAGACGGGCGCTCGGCGGGAGCTGGGCGAGCGAATCGAAGAGCACCCGGCGGGGTTGGTGGTCGGCCAGCGTCACGGAGTCGCTGCCGCCGACCCGGGCGGTGAGCAGCGGATCGTCGGCCAGGGCGGTGCCGATCCCGACCGCCACCGCGTCGCTCGCGGCCCGCCACTCGTGGACGAGCTCCCGGCTGCCCTCGCCGGAGATCCACCTCGAGTCGCCGCTGCGGGTCGCCACCTTGCCGTCGAGCGACATCGCCGACTTGAACATCACCCAGGGCCGCCCGGTGCGCGCGTGCTTGCGGAACGGCTGGTTGAGCAGGCGCGCGCGCGCGGCCAGGTCCCCGTCGGCCACCACGACCTCGATGCCCTCGTCGCGCAGGATCCCGAGGCCACGGCCGGCGGCGTGCTCGGACGGATCGTCGGAGGCGACGACGACGCGGCTGATGCCCGCCTCGCGGATCGCGTCGGTGCACGGCGGCGTGCGGCCGTGATGGCAGCAGGGTTCGAGCGAGACGTAGATCGTCGCGCCGTCGAGCGCGCCGCCGGCGCTGCGGATCGCCTCGACCTCCGCGTGCGGGCCGCCGACCGCCTGGTGGTAGCCCTCGCCGAGGACCTCGCCATCGCGCACGATCACCGCCCCCACCCGCGGGCTCGGACTCACCCGGCTGCCTCCGAGCGCGGCGAGATCGATCGCGCGCTCGAGTTGCCGCGCATCGAAGTCGCTGGTCATCGGCACCCCATGAAGGATAGGCCCGCTCAGGGGGCCGGCCAGGCCGCCGCGGTGATCTCGCGCCACGCCTCGCCCGGCTCCGCCGCGCCGAACACCGCCGACCCGGCGACGAGCAGGTTGGCGCCCGCCTCGGCGACCGCACGGGCCGTGGCGGCGTTCACCCCCCCGTCGACCTCCACCCCGACGGCCTCCGGCAGCATCGCCCGCAGGTCGGCGAGCTTGCCGAAGGAGTGCTCGATCAGCCGCTGGTTGCCCCAGCCGGGGTTGACGCTCATGCAGAGCGCCAGGTCGAGGACCCCGGCGGCGGCCGCGTCGGCCAGCAGCGTCACCGGGGTCGCCGGGCAGATCGCCGCCCCCGCCGTGCACCCGCCCTCGCGGACCGCCTGCAGGGCGTAGTGGACGTGGGGTGTCGCCTCGACGTGGATCGTGATGCTGTCGGCGCCCGCGGCGATGAAGTCCGCCACCTGTCGCTCGGGCCGCTCGATCATCAGGTGCACGTCGACGATCCCGCCGGCGGCGTGGACCCGATCGGCGACGGCCGCCACCGCGTTCGGGCCAAAGGTGATCGGCGGGACGAAATGCCCGTCCATGACGTCGACGTGGACGACCCGGGCGCCGGCCGCCAGCACGTCATCGACCTGCGCGCCGAGCCGGCTCAGGTCCGCGGCGAGGATCGAGGGCGCCACCTCACGGGCGCGGAGACGCTCGGGATCCCTCATGGCGCCGCACCCGTCATAGCGGCTTCAGCATGCTGCCGTGGCAGTGGTTGCACACGACGATCGCCGTCGTCGACATGCGGACGATCGTCGAGTGCTCGCCGCAGTTGGGGCAGACGGACTGCAGCTCGTAGCGGCGCATGCAGTACAGGCAGCGGTAGCGGCCCGGCAGCGCGCTCGGGCGCAGCCAGGGCTCGTGGCAGCTGGGGCACTCGGGCCCCATGATCGCCTGCATATCGTCCACATCTCTGCACTCTAACGGGAGCGCCTACGCCCGCCGGAGGCGGGCGATGAAGAAGCCGTCGGTGCCCTCGACGCTCGGCAGCAGCTGCCATCGGCCGTCCGCCGTGAAGCCCGTCGCCTCGGCCAGGAAGGCGTCGACGACCTCGTCGGCCTCCCGGCGACTGATCGTGCAGACCGAGTACACGAGCGTCCCGCCGGGCCTCAGCGCGAGCGCGCCGGCGCGCAGGAGCTCCGCCTGCCGGGCGGCGAGCTGCACGACCTGCCCCCGGCTCGGCTGCCAGCGCAGGTCGGGGCGGGCCTGGAGGGTCCCGAGCCCGCTGCACGGAGGGTCGACGAGGACGCGGTCGAACGGGCGCGGGTCGGTGAAGGTCCGCGCGTCGGCGCAGCGGACCGAGACGTGCCCGGCGCCCATGCGCTGACAGGTCTCCTCGAGCGCGCGGACCCGGCCGGGGTGCGCCTCGACGGCGACCAGCTCGCCCGCGCCCCCCATGAGCGCCGCGAGGTGCGTCGTCTTGCCCCCGGGCGCGGCGCAGAGGTCGAGCACCCGCTCCCCGGCCACCGGGGCGAGCGTCCGCGCGACCACGGCCGAGCCGCGCGCCTGCGGCATCACGGCCCCGCGGGCGAAGAGCTCGGAGCCGAACGCGTCAAAGGCGCCGTCGAGCACGAGCACGTCGGGGAGCTCGGGCAACCCGGGCTGCCGCACCCAGGCGGGCGCCGGACGCGCCGCGCTGCCCGCCGGCAGCGCGGCGAGCACCTCCTCGGGCGTGGCCCGCAGCAGGTTGACGCGCAACGCGGACTCGGCCGGCGTGTTGACGCTCTGAAGCAGCGCGCGAGCCGCCTCGGGGCCGAGCTCGCGCCACCACATCTCGGCCAGCCAATCGGGGACCGAGTGCAGGACCGCCGCCCGCTGCGGCGTCCGGTCATCCAGTGACGCCAGCTGCGCCGCACCCTCCCGCGCGGCCCGCCGCAGCACTGCGTTGACGAGCTGTCCGCCGCCCCGGCTCTCCGCCTTGGCGAGCTCGACGCTCTCGTTGACCGCGGCGTAATCCGTGACGCCGCCGAGGAAGACGAGCTGGAAGAGGCCGAGCCGCAGGGCGGCGAGCACGGACGGTTCGAGGCGCTCGAGCGGGCGCGAGACGAACCCGGCGAGGAGATGGTCGAGGGTCCGGCGGCGCTGCACCGTCCCGTAGGCGAGGGTCATCGCCAGGGCGCGGTCGCGCGGGGAGAGGTCCGCCACCGCGCCGTGGAGCGCGCGATCGGCGAACGCCCCCTGCTCGGAGACCCGGCGGATGACCCCGTAGGCGGCACGGCGGGCGGGAGCGACGCTCACGGGCGGTGTCCCCGCTCGTACTCGGCCCACGCCATGGGGCGCCGGCCGGGCGGCTGCACCGTGAGCAGCTCGAGGCGGCCCCCCGCCGCTCGCGCCTCCCAGACGCCGAGCCGGGTGCCGTCGGCCTGCTCGAGGTAGGCGCCGATGTGCGGGCTCAGGGCGCGGATGCGACGGACCTGCCGCTCGACCGGCTCGTCGGGGTCGATCCGTCGATCCTCGGCGGTGAGCTTCTCCGCATAGGTCACGCCCCGCTCGTCCTGCTCGACGCACGGCGGACGCTCGTCGAGCGCCCGCACGAGCAGCTCGGCGCCGAGGCGCTCGAGCCGGGCGGCAACGGCGCCGTAATCGTCCTCCGGCGCGATCGGGACGCGCGCCTGCAGGCAGACGGGACCGCTGTCAAGGCCGGCGGTGAGGCGCATGATCGAGACGCCGGTCTCGGCGTCCCCGGCGAGGATCGCGCGCTCGATCGGCGCCGCGCCCCGCCAGCGGGGCAGCAGCGAGGGATGGACGTTCAGGATCGGGTGGCGCGAGAGCAGCGGCTCCCGGATCAGCGCCCCGAACGCGCAGACGATCAGGACCTCCGGGCCGGCGGCGTCGATCCGCTCGATCGACTCGGCGTCGTTGACCGATTCCGGCTGATGGGTGTCGAGCCCAAGCTCGCGCGCCGTGACCACGACGGGCGGCGGCGTGAGCCGGCGGCCGCGGCCCTGTGGACGATCGGGCCGGCTGACGACGAGCGCCGGCCGGTGCGGCGACTCGTGCAGGTGGCGCAGGACCGCCGCGGCGAACGCGGATGTGCCGAGGTAGACCGTCCTCACGTCGCGCGTCCCGAGCCGCCGCCCCTGCTCGGGCTCAGGGGTGCCGTTCCCGCCACTCGCGCAGGGCCCGCATCGCGCTCTTGCGCTGATCGCGCGGCGTGCGGTCGAGGATCAGCACGCCGTCGAGGTGGTCGAGCTCGTGTTGGATGACCCGCGCCTCCAGGCCGGAGGCCTCGATCAGGATCGGCTCGCCGTATTCGTCCTGTGCCCGCACGCGGACGTGGACCGGTCGCTCCACCTCGACGTGGACCGTCGGCAGGCTCAGACAGCCCTCCTCGGCGATCTCCTCCTCCTTGGAGGACCACTCGATCACCGGGTTGGCGAGGGCGGCCAGCGGGGCGCCCGACTGCACGCGGTAGACGAGGAGCCGGTGCAGCACGCCCACCTGGGTCGCGGCCAGGCCGATGCCGAGCGCGTCGTCCATCAGCAGGCCCATGCGGCGCACCTCGTCGCGCAGCGCCTCGTCGAAGCGCTCGACGGCCCGCGCCTTCGTCCGCAGGACGGGATCGCCGAACTTGCGGACGTGGGCGAGCGCCGCGTCCCGCCGGGCCACGACCTCGGGATCGAGCTCCGCAACGTCGTCCTCGACCTCCTCCACGGACTCGATCTCGGCCGCCTCCGCCGGGGCGGTGGCGGCGTCCTCCTGACGTTGCTCCAGCGCGTCGCTCACGGCTCCCAGTCTATTGGCGTCACTGCGGATCGACGTCCACGCTGAGCGCCACCTCGCGCAGGGCGCGGTCGGCCACCACCGCGTCCACCGCCTCGCGCACCGCGCGCACCGCGGTCGCCCGGTCGAGCGCCCGGACGACGAGCTGGTAGCGGGCCTTCCCGCGCAGCATGAAGAGCGGAGCCGGGCCGAGCACGGCGAGGTCCGCCGCCCCGGCGGCAAGGACCCGGGCGCGCAGGGCATCGGCGGCCGTGAAGGCGCCGTCGGCCTCGAGCGCCGCGCAGATGACCCGCACCAGGGTGGCGAACGGCGGGTAGCCGAGCGCCTTGCGCCGACGCAGCTCGCCACGGACGAACGTCTCGGAGTCGTGCTGGGCCGCGAGGACGATCGGGCGGGCGGAGGGCTCCATCGTCTGGACGAGCACGCGGCCGGCGGCACGGCCGGCGCGGCCGGTGCGACCCGCCAACTGGGTGATCAGGGCGAACGTGCGCTCCTCGGCCCGGAAGTCCGGGAAGCGCATCGTCTGGTCGGCGTCGATCACGACGCCGAGGCCGACGTCGGCGAAGTCATGGCCCTTGGCGACCATCTGGGTGCCGATCAGCACCCCCGAGGGGGCGGCGTGGAAGCGCTCGAGGATCCGTGCCCGCGCGTCGTGGCCGGCGGTGTCGGCGTCGAGGCGCAGCACCGGGAACTCGGGCGCCGCGAGCGCCGCGACGAGCTCGTGCTCGAGCCGCTCCGTGCCCGCGCCGTGGCGTGCCACCGAGACCGAGCCACAGTCCGGGCAGGTCGTGGGCACGCGCTCGCGGTGCCCGCAGTGGTGGCAGGCGACGTGCCCCCCGGCCCGGTGCAGGACGAGCGCGACCTCGCAGTTCGGGCACATCCACACGCGCCCGCACGAACCGCACGAGAGGAAGTTCGACCACCCCCGGCGGTTGAGCAGCACGATCGCCTTGCCGCCCGCGTGCCGGCAGTCGGCGAGCGCGAGGCGGGTGTCGGGATGCAGCGGGTTGTGCCGGCCGCGCATGTCGAGGATCTCGACCGCCGGCAGTCCCCGGCCGTCGACCCGCGCGCGCATGAGCAGCCGTCTGGACGCGTACACCGACTCGGGGCGCGGGGTGGCGCTCCCCACCACCAGCACGGCGCCGTGCACCCGCGCCCGCCGGGCCGCGACCGTGCGGGCGTCGTAGCGGGGGTCGCCCTCGTGCTTGTACGAGCTCTCGTGCTCCTCGTCGACGACGATCAGGCCGATGTCGGGGAGCGGCGCGAACACGGCGGAGCGCGCCCCGACCGCGACCCGCGCCTCGCCCCGGGCCAGGCGCAGCCATTCGTCGTGGCGCCGGCCGTCGCTCATCCCGGAGTGCAACACGGCGACGATGTCCCCGAAGCGTGCCGAGAAGCGGGCGAGGGCCTGCGGCGTGAGCGCGATCTCGGGCACGAGGATGATCACCGTCCGTCCCGCCGCGAGCGTCGCCTCGGCGGCCCGCAGATAGACCTCGGTCTTGCCCGAGCCGGTGACACCGTGGAGCAGGAACTCCCGGGCGGATCCGCGGCCGTCCTCACCCTCGGCGCCGGCGGCCCCATCGGCCGACGGCGCCAGCGCGGCGGCGATGGGTCCCAGCGCGGCCGCCTGCTCGGCGGTCAGCGGCGGAGGCGCCGCCGCGATCGACGAGACCGAGTGGGTTCGCGCGGGCCGGCGCTGCACCTCGAGCGCCACGCTCACGAGACCGCGACCCTCCAAGCGGCGGAGGGTCGCGGTGCCGAGCGGCGCGGCCGTGGTCGGGCCGTGCGCGGCGAGCGCCGTGAGCGCGGCGCGCTGGGCCGCGGTGAGGCGGGTGCCGTCGCCGAGCGCGGACCGGCCGGCGTCGGTGATCGCGGCGACGAGCGCCCGCCGTTCCTGCAGGCCCCGGGTGGCGCCGGCGGGGAGCAGCACCTGCAGGGCGCGGGCCGGCGTCGAGCAGTACTCGTCGGCGATCCAGACGGCGAGCTCGACAAGGTCCGCGGGCAGGCGCGCCGGCAGGACGGCGAGCGCGGTCGCGAGCCGCTCCGGCGCGAGCTCGGACACCGTCGCCGTCTGCGCGACGACGGCGGCGATCGTCCGTCCGGCGAACGGCACGCGCAGCAGCGAGCCCACGCGGAGCTCCTCCGCGGTCGCCGAGGGCGGGAGGCGGTAATCGAACAGCCCTCGGATCGCGCGCGTCTGCGTCAGCGGGATGACGCGCGCGATCACCCGGGCGTCCCAGAGCGCGGTGGCGGCCGGCGCGGCCTACGCACCGACGGCGGCGGCGAGCCCGGCCGCCTCCCGCAGCGCGTCAGCCTTGTCGGTCGCCTCCCAGGTGAAATCGGGCTCGTCGCGCCCGAAGTGACCGTAGGCCGCGGTCTGCTGGTAGATCGGCCGGTGCAGCCGCAGGTACTGGCGGAACGCGGCCGGGCGCAGGTCGAAGTGCTCGGTGATCAGCTCGAGGATGCGCCCCCGGCCGATCTTCTCGGTGCCGAACGTCTCGACCATCAGCGACACCGGGCGGGCGACGCCGATGGCGTAGGCGACCTGCACCTCGGCGCGGTCGGCGAGGCCGGCGGCGACGACGTTCTTGGCGACGTAACGGGCCGCATAGGCGGCCGAGCGGTCGACCTTCGACGGATCCTTGCCCGAGAAGGCGCCGCCGCCGTGGCGGGCGAAGCCACCGTAGGTGTCGACGATGATCTTGCGCCCGGTCAGCCCGCAGTCGCCCATCGGACCGCCGATCACGAAGCGCCCGGTCGGGTTGACCAGGAAGTTCTCGCGCAGCTCGGCCGGGTCGTAGAGGTCGGGGAGGGTCGGGAGGACCACCTGCTCCCAGACGTCCTCACGGATGTGGGCCTCGGTCCCCTCCGCGTGCTGGCTGGAGATGAGGACCTTCTCGATCTGGACCGGGCGACCGTCGAGGTAGCGAACGGTCACCTGGGTCTTCCCGTCGGGCCGGAGGTAGCCGAGCGCGCCGCTCTTGCGCACCTCGGCGAGCCGCCGCGCCAGCCGGTGGGCGAGGGAGATCGGCAGCGGCATCAGCTCCGGCGTCTCGTTGGATGCGTAGCCGAACATCATCCCCTGATCGCCGGCGCCGGCGAGGTCGTACTCGTCCCCGGAGGCGACCCGGACCTCGTAGGCCCGGTCGACGCCCCGGGCGATGTCCGGGGACTGCTTGTCGATCGTGCTGATCACCGCACAGGTCTGGTGGTCGAAGCCGAAGTTCGCGTCGGTGTAGCCGATGTCGCGGATCGTCTGACGCGCGACCTCCTGAATGTCGACGTAGGTGCTCGTCGTGATCTCGCCGGAGACGACCACCAGACCGGTGTTCACCAGGGTCTCGCAGGCGACGCGGGCGTCGGGATCGTCACGCAGCACGGCGTCGAGGACGCCGTCGGAGATCTGGTCGGCGACCTTGTCGGGGTGGCCCTCGGTGACCGACTCCGAGGTGAAGAGGAACTCGCTGTCAGACATCGCGGGAAGAGTACCGGCCTCGACGCTCGCTGCGCTCGACGAAGTCGATCATCAGCGGAATGCCCTCCATGCGATAGCGCTCGCGCATACGGTTCTCCAGGTAGTAGGCGTAGTCACGCGTGACAAGCGCGTGCGAATTGACCTGGATCGAGAAGCGGGGTGGCCGCTCGCCGGTCTGGGTCATGTAGATGAGCTTCAGCCGCTGGTTGCCGTGCCGGCGGTTGTTGCTCGACGGCGGCTGCCGCTGGGCCACGACGTCCGAGATGAAACGGTTCAGCTGGGAGGTGGGGATCCGTCCACGGCTGCGGTCGGCGAGTCCGACCGACTCGACGAGCACCCGCTCGACGTTGCGGCCGGTCTTGGCGCTCACCGTCAACACGCGCGGACGGAGCCGGAGCTTGCGGTTGACCCGGATGCGCTCATGGTCGAGCTGGTCGGGACCGACGCCGCCCTGCTCGACCGGCAGGTCCCACTTGTTCAGCAGGAGCGCGGTCGCACAGCCCGACTTCATCGCCATCTCGGCGACGCGAAAGTCCTGCGAGGTCACGCCCTCGGTCGCATCGCAGACGACGAGTGCGACATCGGCGCGCTCGGCGGCCCGCTGGGAGCGCAGCGCCGTGTAGTACTCGAGCGACTCCCCCACCTTCGCCTGGCGGCGCAGGCCGGCCGTGTCGACGAGCACGATCTGACGGCCCTCGAAGGTCATCGGCAGATCGATCGCGTCGCGGGTGGTTCCGGCCACGTCGGAGACGATGACGCGGTCGGAGCCGAGGAAGCGGTTGACGAGCGAGGACTTCCCGACGTTCGGCCGGCCGATCAGGGCCAGGCGGATCGGATCCTCGGTCGACGGCTCCCGATCCTCGTCCGGCCCGAGCTCGACGACCCGGTCGAGCAGGTCCCCGGTCCCGAGTCCCTGTGCCGCGGAGACCGCGATCGGCTCACCGAGGCCGAGCTGGTGGAACTCGTAGGCGAGCGAGAGGTCCTTGACGGAGTCGACCTTGTTGGCGGCGACGATCACGGGAATCGTCACCCGGCGCAGGAGATCCGCCATGTCGAGATCACCGGGCCGCACGCCGGCCCGGGCGTCGACGACGAGCACGGCGATGTCGGCCTCGGCCAGCGCCTCGCGCGACTGCTGCTGAATCTGGCGGGCGAGGTCATCACGCTCCTCGAGGTCGACGCCGCCGGTGTCGATCAGGGTGAGCGCACGCCCGTTCCACTCGGTGTCGATCTGCTTGCGGTCGCGCGTCACGCCCGATTGGGCGTGGACGACCGCCTCGCGCGACTCGCTGAGCCGGTTGACGAGCGATGACTTCCCGACGTTCGGGTATCCGACGATCGCGACCTTCATGGCGCTTCGAGCCTAGCGGGCCGCCGCCCGCTCGCTCCGCGCGAGGGCGACGACCCGCTCGACGACCTGCTCGAGCGTCAGCCCGGTCGTGTCGAGCTGGACGGCGCCCTCGGCCGCCCGCAGGGGCGACTCCGGGCGGTTGCGGTCACGCTCGTCGCGGATCATCTGCTCGGCCAGCACCGTCTCCGGATCGGCGCCCATCTCGGCGGCGCGGCGACGCGCGCGCTCCCGCGGGTCGGCGGTGAGGAACACCTTGAGCGCGGCGTCCGGGGCCACGACGGTGCCGATATCGCGGCCGTCCGCCACCCAGTCACCGTGGGCCATGATCCGTCGCTGCTCGGCGACCATCGCCCGGCGCACGGCCGGGTCCGCCGCCACCTGCGAGGCGCGCTCGGAGACCTCCGGGGCGCGGATCGCCTCGGTGACGTCCTCCCCGTCGAGCAGGACCCGGCGACCGAGGTCGAGCGAGATCTGCTCCGCCAGCTCGCCCGGCGGCCGGGAGCGGCGCAGGCTGGCGAGGGCGACGCAGCGGTACATCGCGCCCGTGTCCAGATATGTGAAGCCGAGCGCCGCCGCCACGCCCCGAGCGACGCTCGACTTGCCCGCGCCCGCGGGACCGTCGATCGCGATCACCATCAGCCGGCACCCTCGATCAGCTCGACCGAGGCGCCGGTCGCCGGCCACAGGTCGAAGAAGCCGGGGAACGTCTTGGCGACGACCGAGGGCTCCTCGAGCCGCACCGGAACGCGCGTGCCGATCACCGAGAACGCCATGGCGATCCGATGATCCTCGTAGGTCGGCAACCGCACCTCCGCCCGTGGGAGGCCCGGGTGAACCCGCAGGAAGTCCGGCCCCTCGTCGACCCGGATGCCGAGCCGTCGCAGGTTCTCGGCACAGGCCGCGATCCGATCGGACTCCTTCACGCGAGCGTGCCCGATCCCCTCGATCGTCGTGGGCCCCTCGGCGAACACGGCGGCGCAGGCGAGGGTCATGAAGACGTCGGAGCTGCTGCTCATCTCGACCGTCGCGCCGTGGAGCCGGCCGGGCCCGGTGAGCTCGAGGTCCGCGCCGTCCCGGACGGTGCATCCCATCCGCTCGAGGAGGTCGACGAGTGCGATGTCCCCCTGCGCGGTCGCTCGGCGATCGAGACCCCGCAGCCGAACGGTCGTCCCGGTCACCGCGGCCGCGGCGAGGAAGTACGACGCGCTCGAGGCGTCCGGCTCGATCTCGTACCGCGCGCCGACATAGGGTTGGGGTGCGACGGTGAGGTGGTGTTCCCCGGCCGTCACGTCGGCGCCGAAGGCCCGCATCACATCGATCGTCAGGCGGAGGTAGGCGGCCGAGACGAGGGAGGCGAAACGCAGCGTGGTCTCCCGCCGGGCCAGGGGGGCGGCCATCAGCAGCCCGGACAGGAACTGGCTGGAGACCGAGGCGTCGACCGTCACCTCGCCGCCGGCCAAGCCGGCGGCGAGGAGGGTGAGCGGGAACGCGTCGCCCGTGACCGTCGCGCCCTGCGCGCGCAGGGCGTCGAGCACGGGTCCGAGGGGGCGGCGGCGCAGCTGCGCGTGCGCGTCGACGGTGAAGCGGCCCTCACCCGCCGCCAGGATCGGCAGCAGGAAGCGCCCGACCGTGCCGGCCATGCCGCAGTACAGCTCGGCGTCGCCCCGGGGAGCGCCGGCGAGCCCCGCGACCCGCCAGAGCCCGTCGGAGGCGTGGTCGACCGAGGCGCCGAGCCCGCGCAGCGCGGCGGCCATCACCTCGGTGTCGTCGGAGCGCAGCGGCCGCAGGATCGAGGACTCCCCGGCGGCGACCCCGGCGAGCAGCAGCGCGCGATTGGTGAGGCTCTTGGACCCGGGGACGCGGACCTCCCAGCGGGACGGCGGCTCGCCGGGAGCGACCCGCGCGTGGGCGCTCACCGGCCGAGCCTCCCACGGTCCGCGGCCGCCTCCTCGCACCACCGGGCGATCGCGGCACCGTCACCGCGCTCAAGCTGGTCGCGGAAGCTCTCCAGGCGCGCCACCGCGTCGGTGATCGCCTCCGCCACCGCCCCCCGGTTGTCGAGGAAGATCGGTCCCCAGACCGCGGGGTTGGCCCCGGCGACGCGGGTGGCGTCGCGGAAGCTCGGCCCGGAGGCGTCGTCAACGCCGGCGTGCAGCGCGTGGGCGACGAGCACGTTGGCGAAGACGTGCGGCAGATGCGAGACGGCCGCCATCAGGCGGTCGTGCGCGGCGGCGTCCACCCGCGTCGGGATGGCGCCGAGCCCCGTGACCAGCGCCTCCACCCGCGTGACCGCCCGCTCGCCGGTGCGCGGCCCCGGCGACAGGTACCAGACGCTGCCGTCGAACAGGTCGCCACTCGCGTTTGCCGCGCCGCGCGTCTCCGCCCCGGCCAGCGGATGGCCGCCGACGAACCGCGGATCATCGACCGCCGCGACGATCGTGCCCTTCGTGGAGCCCACGTCGGTGACGGCCGCGTCGGCCGGGGCGAGGGCGAGCACATCGGCGAGGAGCTCCGGCAGCGCGGTCACCGGAGCGGCCGTGACCACCACATCGGCGGTGGCGACGGCGCCGGCCAGCGAGCCGGCGCCGGAGGCGATCGCGCCGCGGCGTCTCGCCGCGACGACGGCCGCGGGATCGGGATCCCAGCCGGAGACCTCGGCGCCGAGCCGCTCGCGCGCCCCCAACGCGACCGAGCCGCCGATCAGACCCAGGCCGACGACCGCGACGCGCACGCAGCTCAGGGGTTCGTCGTGCGGCGGGACCGCACCGCGGCCGCCAGCTCCTCGAGCACGGAGACGGTCGTCTCCCAGCCGATGCAGCCGTCGGTGATCGACTGGCCGTACGTGAGCGTCTCGAGCGGGCCGGGGGCCTGGTTGCCCTCGACCAGGAACGATTCGATCATCACGCCGGTGATCGTCCGATCCCCTCCGGCCACCTGGGCGCCCACCGCCCGCGCCACCTCGGGCTGACGCTCCGGGCGCTTGCCGCTGTTGTCGTGGGAGAGATCGATCACGACGCGCTCGGGCAGGTGTGAGGCGCGCAGCAGCGCGTTCGCCTCGGCGACCGACTCGGCATCGAAGTTCGTTCCCGACCGCCCGCCACGCAGGATGATGTGGCAGTCCCGGTTGCCGCGCGTGTGGAGGATGGCCGAGCGGCCGTCGGCGTCGATGCCGGCGAAGGCGTGCCGGGCCGCCGCCGCGCGCACCGCGTCGACGGCCACCTGGACGTTGCCGTCGGTGCGGTTCTTGTAGCCGACGGGCATCGACAGCCCGGAGCCGAGCTGCCGGTGGATCTGGCTCTCGGTCGTGCGCGCCCCGATCGCGCCCCACGAGACGAGGTCGGAGATGTACTGGGGCGTGATCGGGTCGAGGAACTCGCACCCGACCGGCAGGCCGAGACCGAGCACCTCGAGCAGGAAGCGCCGGGCCATGCGCAGCCCCGTGTTGACGTCCCCGGAGCCGTCGAGGTGCGGATCGTTGATCAGACCCTTCCAACCGACGGTGGTGCGCGGCTTCTCGAAGTAGACGCGCATGACGACGAGCAGGTCGCCGGCCAGGCGCTGGGCCTCCGCGGCGAGCCGCGCCGCGTACTCGCGCGCGGCCTCGACGTCATGGACGCTGCAGGGGCCGACGACGACGAGCAGCCGGTCGTCGTCGCCGTCGAGCACGGCGTGGGCCGCGGCCCGGCCGTTCAGCAGCGTGGCGACGCGCTCATCGTCGAGCGGGAGCTCGTCGAACAGCTCCTGGGGCGTGATCAGCGGGACGAGGCGCTCGATCCGCTGGTCACGGACGGCGTCGCCCTGGTTGGCGCGGATCACGGTCATCACGCTGGGCCCTTCGTCTGGCGATTCATCGTCACAAATCCTCGTGGGTGCTCCGTTGACTGTACGAAAACAGCAGCCGCGAGTTACTCGACGCGGCCCGGCGCGGTGACTGCCGACGCTCGGCCCCGCTCTGGTTCGTCCGCGCGCCTGATGATCGGACGAGGGGGTGTTCAGCCGAGCGCCTGGCTAAATCGCCAGCCGGCGTAGCGCGCGTAGAAGGACCAGCCGAGGGTGGAGGGGCGTGCGTCGTCCATACGCGTCACGCCCGAATCTAGCACGCATCCGACCCCGCAGCGGCGGTCGCGCAGCGGCGGTTCGCCCGCCCGGGCTGCGTTGTCCGCGGTCGCCTACAGCGCGTCGAGGGCGCTCAGGAAGCGCTCGTTCTCGGCGTCGGTGCCGAGCGTCACGCGCACGAAGCCGGGCCCTCCGAGGGCCGACCCGGCGCGGACCACGACGCCCCGTTCCCGCAGCGCAGCGACGACCGGCGCATCATCGCCGTCCTCGGCCAGGCGGACCCAGACGAAGTTGGCGTCGCTCTCCGCCACCCAGTGTCCGCGCGCCCGGAGCGCCTCGGTGACGGTCGTGCGGGCCGCGACCGTGGCGACCACCCGGCGCTCGACCTCGTCCTGGTAGCGCAGCGCCTCCACCGCCGCCGCCTGGGCGGCACCGCTCAGGTAGAACGGCTGACGCACCTGGTCCACGGCGACGCGGAAGGACTCGCTGCCGCAGAGCCCGTAGCCGACGCGCAGACCGGCCAGGCCGTACACCTTCGAGAAGGTGCGCAGGATGACGAGGTTGGGATGCCGCTCGAGCAGCGGCAGCGACGCGAACGGGTCGCCGACGGTCAGCGAGAACTCCACGTACGCCTCGTCGAGGATGACGCAGACCTGGTCCGGGACCCGCTGCAGGAACGCCTCGATGTCCTCGAGGGGGAGCGCGGTGCCCGTCGGGTTGTTCGGGTTGCAGACGAGGATGAGGCGCGTGGCGACCGTCACCTCGGCGGCGATCGCCTCGAGGTCGTGCGCCGCCTCGCCGGTGAGCGGCACCTGGATCGCCCGCGCGCCCGACGCCGCGGCGAGGTGGGGATAGATGCTGAAGGCGGGCCAGGCGTAGACGAGCTCGGCGCCCGGCTCGAGCAGCGCCTCGCCGGCGGCGAGCAGCAGGTCGCAGGACCCGGTGCCGAGCGCGATCCGCTCCCACGGAACCCCGTAGCGGTCCGCGAGCGCCCGGCGCAGCGGCAGGTACGAGGGGTCGGGGTAGCGGTTGGCGCCGAGGATCGCGTGGCGAGCGGCCTCGACGACCGGCTCGAGCGGACCGAAGGTCGCCTCGTTGGAGGCGAGCATCGCCACGTCCGGGCCGAGGCTGTAGCCGGCGGCGACGGGGTAGACCGGGATCCGTCGGGTCTTCTCCGCGAACTCGAGGGCCATGATCGGAGACTACTGGGCCGAGTCGAGGTCCGAGCGCAGGACGCGCGCCGCGTTGAGGTACACGTGCTTGGGCTCGTGGTCCTCCTCGGCGTAGTAGTGCAGCAGCGTTCGCACGACGCGCGGCAGCGAACCCGGCACGGGGACCTCCCGGGTGCAGAGCAGGGGAACGCGGCTGAGGCCGAGCTGGCGGGCGGCGACGGCCGGAAACTCGGCGTCCAGATCGGCGGTGAGCGTGAAGATGCAGCTCACCATCGTCTCCGGGGTGAGCGCGTTGCGCTCGATCATCTCCCGCATCAGCTGGTCGGTGGCGGCGAGGATCGACGACGCATCGTTGCGCTCCACGCTATTGGCGCCCCTGAGCGCAAACAATCGCTGCATCGGAGGAAATTCTGTCAGAGGCGTGCGGTGGGCGGTGCGCTCGCACGGGCCATCCCTCCCTTTATGTGCGACTGACATCCTGCCGCGCGTGCCGATCCTCCTGCTGACCGCGCTCGGGGCGCTGCTGCGCTTCTACGCCATCGGACGCCAGGGCTTCTGGTTCGACGAGGCCTACACCGACTTTCTGGTCCAGAGGTCCCCGGGGCACATGCTCGGGCTGATCCCGCACCTGGAGTCGACGCCCCCCTTCTACTACTGCGTGGCGTGGCTGTGGAGCCGGATCTTCGGGATCGGCCCGGCCGGCCTGAAGTCGCTCTCGGCCCTCTGTGGCACGCTGACGATCCCGCTCGTCTACGCCGCCGCGGCCAAGTTGCTGCCGAGCCGGCGCGCCGCCCTGATCGCGGCCGCGCTCGCCGCGTGCAACCCGCTGCTCGTCTGGTACTCGCAGGAGGCGCGGGCCTACGAGATGCTCGTGATGTTCTGCGCCGCGACGCTCGTCGCCTTCGCCTACGTGCGCGAACGGCCGCACCGGGTGGCGGTGGCGTGGTGGGCGGCGACCTGCAGCCTCGCCCTCCTCACCCACTACTACGCCGTCATCCTGGTCGCGCCGGAGGCGGCGTGGCTGCTGTACCTGCACCGCCGCTCGCGGGCGCTGCAGGTCGGGATCGGGGCGATCCTCGCCGTCGGACTCGCGCTGCTCCCCCTGGCGATCCAGCAGGACAGCACCCGCAACAACCACTGGATCGCCAAGGCGTCGTACCTGCTGCGGCTGCGTCAGATTCCGGCCCTGTTCCTGATCGGGCCCGAGACGCACGCCCGAACGCTGGTGAAGTTCCTCGCCTTCGCCCTCGTCGCGCTCAGCGTCGCGCTGCTGCTCTGGCGATCACGGCGCGTCGAGCGCCGGGCGGCGATGCTGCCCGCCGGCCTCGCGCTGGCCGGGCTCCTGCTCGCCGCGGTCCCCGGCCACAGCACGCTGCTCGGGCGCAACGTGCTGCCGCTGTGGATGCCCGCCGCCGCCGTGGTGGCGAGCGGGCTGGGCGCGGCGCGCGCCCGGCTCGCCGGCACCGCGGCGACCGTCGTGCTCTGCGCGATCGGGATCTTCGCCGTGATCAGCGTCGACACCGACGTCAAGTTCCAGCGCCCGAACTGGCAGCTCGTCGCGCGGGCGCTCGGCCCGTGGCCGGCACCCGGCCAGGGCCAGATGGACGGGCGGATCGTCGTGGTCCAGGACAACCCCGGGATCATGCCGCTCGGGCTCTATCTGAAGGACCTCCAGTACATCAGGCAGACGACGCTGCCGCAGGTGACCGAGATCGACGTCATCGCCGCGCTCCCGCACCGCCACCTCGGAGGCTTCTGCTGGTGGGGCTCGGAGTGCAACCTCGTGCCCTCGCGCCTTCACCGTCGCTACGTGATCCCGGGCTTCCGCGTCGTCGGCCGCTCCTACGTGCGGGACTTCGGCATCCTCCGCCTGCGCTCCTCCGCCCCGCGCACGGTGGCCGTCAGCGAGCTCCCGACGCCGACCCCGGACGAGGGGAAGCACTTCATCCGCTCGGGACCCCCGCGGCTGCGCGACGCGATGTTGATCGAGCGGGCCTAGCCCGTCTCTGACAGGCTGGGTGCGTGCGGCCAGAGCGAACAGCGCGCGCGGGCGGGTGGGACCCGGCGACGTCCGCGATCGTCGCCCTGACGATGCTCGCCGCCGCGCTGCGCCTCGTCGGGATCGGCCATCAGAGCCTGTGGTTCGACGAGGCCTACACGGTGATGCTCGTCAAGGCGTCGCTCGGCCACATGCTCGCCACGATCCCGCGGACCGAGTCGACCCCGTACCTGTATTACCTGCTCGCCTGGGTCTGGACCCACCTCGTCGGCCGCGGGGCGGCGGACCTGCGCGCGCTCTCCGCGCTGATCGGCGTCGCCGTCGTGCCGGTGTCGTACCTCGCCGCGCGGCGCCTGCTCGCCAACCGGCGCGCGGCGGTGATCGTGGCGGCGCTCACCGCCTGCAATCCGCTGCTCATCTGGTACTCCCAGGAGGCGCGCGCCTACGAGCTGCTCGTGCTCACCTCCGCCCTGACGCTGCTCGCCTTCGCCCGCGCGCTCGAGCGCCCCTCCGGCGGCCGTCTCGGGGTGTGGGCGCTGGCGTGCGGCATCGCGTTGGCGACCCATTACGACGCGGCGCTCGTGATCGTCCCCGAGGCGATCTGGCTGCTCGCCGCGCACCGGCGGCGACCGGCGACGTGGCTGGCGGTCCTGCTCGCGGCGGCCTGCGGCGGCGCCCTGCTGCCGCTGCTCATCGAGCAGAGCAACCGGGGCAACGCGTCGTGGATCGACCGGGCGCCGCTGAACGACCGCCTCGGACAGATCCTCCCCCAGTTCCTGCTGGGAACCGGCTCCCGCGCGTACGTCGAGCTCACCTGGGTCGGCTTCGCGCTCGGCGCGATCGCGCTGCTGCGGCTGGCCCGCTCCGCCGGTCGCGACGATCGGCGGCGGGCGTGGGGCGCGGGCGCGATCGCCCTCGGCGGCTTCGCCCTGGTGATGGCCGTCGACGCGGCGGGGAGCGACACGGTGCTGACGCGCAACCTGCTGGCCCTCTGGCTGCCGCTGGCGATCCTGCTCGCGGCGGGCCTGGCCGTGCCGCAGGGGC
The DNA here is from genome assembly GCA_027451345.1 of Solirubrobacterales bacterium. Taxonomy (GTDB): domain Bacteria; phylum Actinomycetota; class Thermoleophilia; order Solirubrobacterales; family Solirubrobacteraceae; genus Palsa-465. Next base: position 6,696 of record DAIDJO010000007.1, on the reverse strand, counting down.
GTCGCCTCGGGATCGCCGTGGCCGCCGCGCTCTGCGCGGTCGGCCTGACCGCCACCGCGAGCGTCGCGACGGTCGCGACGCTGCAGCGCCCGGACTGGTCCGCGGTGGCCCGCGCCCTCGGCCCGTGGCCGGTGCGCGGGCAGCCTCCGGGCGCCACGCGCCTGCTCGTCTTCCAGCGCAACGTGTGGCTGGAGTCGCTCACGCAGGTGTACATGACCCGCACCTCCTCGCTCGGGCACGGGAAGCCGCGTCACGTCACCGAGATCGAGATCGTCGCCAACAGCTCACCCCCCGGGTCCAACCGCCACTGGCTCTGCTGGTGGGGCGCGGCCTGCAACCTGTATCCGTCGCGGCTTCGGGCGAGCTACGGGATCCCCGGGTTCCGCGAGGTCGCGCGCACGCGGGTGCGGCAGTTCCAGATCCTGACGCTCGTCTCGGCCCACCCCCGCCGGGTCACCCAGGGCCAGATCAAGCGGGCGATGCACCGCGCGGGGTTCCGCCTGTACGGGAAGCTGATCCAGCGTTCCTGAGCAGGCTCACCTCGTTCGCGCTCAGCCGCCGGTGGCCGCCGGGCGGGAGATCCCCGAGCAGCAGTGGGCCGAAGCGCACCCGCTCCAGACGGATCACCCGGTGTCCGACGTGCTGACACATCCGCTTGATCTGGCGCTTGCGGCCCTCATGGATCGTGATCTCGAGCGTGTCGGGCCGGATCCGCACGACCCGCGCCGGCGCCGTCATCCCGTCCTCCAGCGCCACCCCGTGCCGCAGGGCCCGGAGCGCCGGTTCCCGCACCGGCCCGCCGCCGACGACCGCCCGGTAGGTCTTGTCGACCTCGAAGCTCGGATGGGTGAGGCGGTGCGCCAGGTCCCCGTCGTTGGTGAGCAGGATCAGCCCCGTGGTGTCGGCGTCGAGGCGGCCGACCGGGTAGAGGCGCTGCCCGGACTCGACGAGCGAGACGACCGTCGGCCGACCCTGGGGGTCGCTCGCGGTCGAGACGACGCCCGCCGGCTTGTGCACCGCGTAGACGACGAGCTCCTGCGCCCCCTCCCCCACCGGACGACCGTCGAGCCGCACCGCGCTGCCGGCGTCGACTTCGCGGGCCGGATCGGTGACGACGGCGCCCGCCACCGTCACCCGTCCGCTGCGGATGATCTGCTCGGCCGCACGGCGGGAGGCGACACCCGAGTTGGCGAGGAACTTGGCGAGCCGCATCGGCCTGTCACCATAGGGCTTCCCATGGATCTCGAGCTGCTCTCCCGGACCCTCTCCGAGCTCGGCGAGCCGTCCTACCGTCTGCGCCAGGTGTGGGAGTGGACGGCGGCGGGGGCGGGCTCCTACGCGGAGATGTCGAACCTGCCGCGGGCGCTGCGGGAGGCCCTCGCCCAGGCGGTGCCGTTCTCCACGCTCACGGTCGAGCACGAGGCCCACGCCTCCGACGGCACGATCAAGGCCCTGATGCGCACGGCCGACGGCCGCCCGCTCGAGGCGGTGCTGATGCGCTACCGCGACGGGCGCCGCTCGCTCTGCGTCTCCTCGCAGTCCGGCTGTCCCCTCACCTGCCGTTTCTGCGCGACCGGGCAGATGCGGTTCGGGCGCAACCTGACGGCCTGGGAGATCCTCGACCAGGCGCTCCACTTCCGCCGCATCACCGAGGTCGACCACTGCGTGTTCATGGGGATGGGCGAGCCGCTGATGAACCTTGACAGCGTGCTCGAGGCCTGCCGGCGCCTGCCCGACCTGGGGATCACGCATCGCCGCACCGCCGTCTCGACCGTCGGCTGGATCCCCGGCATCGACCGCCTCGCCGCCGACCCGATGCCACTGCGCCTCGCGCTCTCCCTGCATGCGGCGAACCCGGCGCTGCGCTCCGAGCTGATGCCCGTCAACGACCGCTACCCGCTCGGCGACGTGCTCGCCGCGTGCGAGCGCTTCTACGAGCGCAAGCGACGCATGGTGTTCGTCGAGTACGTGATGCTCGGTGGCGTCAACGATTCCGTCGGCCAGGCCCGGGAGCTCGCCGCGATTCTCGATCCTCGGATCTACAAGGTGAACCTGATCCCGTACAACCCGACCGACGTCGGCATGCAGGGCTCGACGCCGCGCGCGATCGACGCGTTTCGCGAGGAGCTCGAGCGCCACGGCCTGAGCGCGACCGTCCGCCTCACCCGCGGCCGGGACATCGCCGCCGCCTGCGGCCAGCTCGCCGCCGGGGCGCTCAGTTCGGAGGCGGCGATCGCGGTGGGCGCCGGCTCCTGAGCGCAGCCCACGGCCCTCGCGCCGCTGCTGCGAGGGCCGGCTGCAGCCGGGCCCGGCCCGCGGGCCTCAGCCGGCGACGCGAGCCTCACCGGCTCGCAGCAGCCGCTCGCGAAGCTCCTCCTCGAGTTCGGGCGAGGGATCGAAGGCGCTGATCGGGGGCAGCTCCTCGAGGCTGCGCAACCCGAAGAGGCGCAGGAAGAGATCGGTCGTGCGGTAGAGGACCGCGCCGAACTGGGAGCGCCCCGACTCCTCGACGAGGCCGCGCTCGAGCAGCGTGGCCGCGGCCGACTCGGCGTTGACGCCGCGGATGCGGGCGATCTCCGGGCGGGAGACGGGCTGTAGGTACGCGATGATGGCGAGCGTCTCGGCCTGCGCCGGCGTGAGCGCCGGGGTGCGCGGCCGGGCGAACAGGTTGCGCGCCGCCTCCTCGGCCTCCGGGTGGGAGGAGAGCGTCCAGCCGCCGGCGAGCTCGCGGAGCACGAGGCCGCGGTCCTCCTGCTCATACCGGGTGACCAGGGTGTCGAGCGCGGCCCGCACCTCGTCGATCTCGACCTCGGCGGCTGCCGCCAGGGCGTCGGCGTCGAGCGGCTCGGGCGAGAGGAAGAGCAGAGCCTCGAGCGTGGCGGCGAGCGTGAGGCTCATGCCGCCGCCGACTCCGCTCGCGGCCCGGTGGCGGGCCGAACCTCGATCGTCCCGAACGGCTGCTCCTGGGACCAGGTGAGCTCGCCCTGCTTGTAGAGCTCGAGCAGCGAGAAGAGCGTCACGGCGACGGTCACGCGGTCGGCGTCGCGGACCGCCTCGTCGAAGTTGAAGGCGCCGCGGCGCAGGAGCGAGCGCAGCACGCTGAGCCGCTCGGCGACCGTGACCTTGGGGACGGGGATGTGGCGCACGTCGACCTCGGGCGGGAGCACGAGCAGCTGGCCGATGGCCTGCGCCAGCCGGCCCGGGTCATACACCGCGCTGGCCTCGGGGAGCGACGCCCTGCGCAGGCTGACGGGCAGTGGCGCGGAGCGGAACCGGTGCCCCGACTGTTCGCGCAGCAGCCCCGACAGGTGCTCGGCCGCCGTCCGGTAGCGGTGCGCGTCGAGCAGGCGCGCGAGCAGCTCGGTCGCCGCCTCGCCGGGATCGAGCTCGATCTCCTCGATCTCCTCTCCGGGCAGCATCAGCCGCGACTTCAGCTCGAGCAGCGAGGTGATCAGCACGAGGAACTCGGTGGCGGCCTCCAGATCGAGCTCGCCGCGGGCCTCGAGATGGTCGATGTAGGAGATGACGACGTCCGCCAGGTCGACCTCGAGCAGGTCCACCTCCTCGCGCAGGATCAGCGTGAGCAGCAGGTCGAACGGGCCGTTGAAGACCTCGAGGTCGAGCTCGAGGTCGACGAGGCGCAGGGGCCGCTTGAGGGTGGCAGGACTCACTGCGGCCGAGGGTACTCGGCGGGTCGGCTGAACCGGCCGGGCGCTACCGGACCGGGCCGACGCCCATGGCGGCGCGGACGCCGGCCATCGTCTCGACGGCGATCGCGCGCGCCTTCTCCGCGCCGCGTCGCAGCGTCGCCTCGAGGCCGGCCTCGTCCGCGCGCAGCGTCGCGAAACGCTCGCGCACGGGCGTCAGGTAGTCCACGACCGCCTCGCCGACGGCGAGTTTGAAGTCGCCGTAGCCGGCGCCCTCGAACTCGCGCTCCAGCTCCCCGATCGAGGCGCCGCGGACGACGGCGAGGATCTCCAGCAGGTTGCTGATCCCCGCCTTCTCGGGGCTGTGCCGGATCTCCCGGCCCGAGTCGGTCACGGCGGACCGGAACTTCTTGAGGATCGCGGCGGGGTCATCGGTCACGTACACGGTCCCGGCCGGGGTTCCGCCGGTCGTCGACATCTTCCGTTCGGGCGTCTGCAGGTCCATGATCCGCGCGCCGACGTCACGGATCACCACCTCGGGCACCACGAAGGTCTCGCCGAAGCGGGAGTTGAAGCGCTGCGCCACATCACGGCTGAGCTCGACGTGCTGACGCTGATCGTCGCCCACGGGCACCTCATCGGTCCGGTAGAGCAGGATGTCGGCCGCCATCAGGATCGGATAGTTGAAGATGCCGGCGGAGATGAAGTCCTGCTGACCGGATTTGTCCTTGAACTGGGTCATGCGCGAGAGCTCGCCGTAGGCGGTGACGCTGTTGAGCAGCCACTGCAGCTCGGAGTGCTCGATCACGTCGCTCTGACGGAAGAGGACGCAACGCTCGGGGTCAAGGCCCGCCGCCATCCACACGGCCTGCAGGTCATACACGTCGCTGCGCAACCGGGCCGGGTCGTAGGCGACCGTCGTTGCGTGCAGATCGACGATGCAGTAGATGCTCTCGCCGCGGTCCTGGCTGGCGACGTGCGGCACGAAGGCACCGATGTAGTTGCCGAGATGCTTGCGACCGGTCGGTTGGACGCCGGAGAAGATGCGCATGGTCAGGCAGGCTAGCGAGCGAGGGGCCGCCGGGGCCGCGCCGGGGCGGGGCGGTCGGTCACCGGCCGCTGCGGCGCCTCAGACGAGCGTCGGCGACTCGGCGGGCGCCGTGTGATCGGCGGATGCCGCGCGGCGCTGGTCCACGCGGGAGAGCCGCCAGGCGACGATGACGCCGGCGATCCCGCCGCAGAGGTGCGCTTGCCAGGAGATGCCGGCGTGCGGCACCAGGCTCGAGATGAGCGCCGCGCCCCAGATGACGCCGACGACCATCCCGACGCCGAGCTCCCAGAGGCTGCGATCGAAGAAGCCGCGGGTGAGCAGGTAGGTCGCGTAGCCGAAGACCACGCCGCTCGCGCCGATCGTGCTCGCCCCGGCGGGACCGATCACCCAGGTACCCAGTCCGCCGATGACGACGATGAAGCCGGTGACCAGGAGCAGCCGCCCGGCTCCGTGCAGGGCGATGATCACCCCGAGGAAGGCGAACGGCAGGGTGTTGTCGAGCAGGTGCTGGAAGCTGCCGTGGATGAACGGCGCGGTGAGGATGCCCCAGAAGCGGCCGATGTCGCGGGCGTGGATGCCGTCACCGTTCAGCGCGTTGCCGTCGAGCGAGTTGATGGCTTCGACGACCCACATCAGCAGCACGATCGCCGCGAGCAGGACGATGCCCTCGCGCGGCCGCTCGGCGCGGCGACCCATGCGGGACCTGAGACGGCCCCCGTCGGCCTCGGTCATACCAACAGCATGGCAGCCTCGGCCACCGCCATGGCGACGGCGATCCGGTCGCCCAGCGACGGCAGGTGGAGGAACTCCTCCGGAGTGTGGGCCCCGCCCCCGCGCGGCCCCAGCCCGTCGACCGTGAGGGGGATCCTCGGCGCGAAGTGGCTCGCGTCGCTCGCGCCGCCCCGGGAGCGCGGCACGAGCGGGCGTCCGAGCCGGCCCGCCGCGGCGGCGAGCAGCGGCGCGGCCGCCCGCTCGGAGTCCATGGCGGGCCAGACCCGCTCCATCACCGCCTCGAGCCGGACCTCGTCGAGCTCGGCCGGCAGCGCGGCGAGGACCGCGGCGAAGGCATCCGTATCCGTCGCCCGCATGTCGAAGACGAGCTCGCCGGCGGGTGGCACCACGTTGATCGTCTCGCCGGAGCGCAGGATCGTCGGCACGACGGTGAGCCGGGCCGGGCCACTCGGGTCGGCGACGGCCGCCCCGTCGAGTGCGGCGCGCGCGGGGGCGAGCAGGGCGTTGCGGCCGTGCTGCGGCGCCGAGCCGCTGTGCGCGGCGCGTCCGGTGGCGCGCACGCGGAGCGTGCCCGCGCCCTTGCGGCGGACGATCACGCCGTCCACCCCCGACTCGTCGACCTCGCCGGCTTCGAAGCAGAGACACGCGTCGTAGCCGGCGAACCGCTCGGCGTGGGCGAACTCGGCGACCCGCCACTCCTCATCGCAGACGAGCAGCACCGCGAGCTCCGCGTAGTCGGCCACGCGCTCCGCGCACGCCCGGGCGACAGCCAGGGCGACGGCGACGCCGCCCTTCATGTCGGTCGTCCCGGAGCCGTACAGCCGCGCCTCGGCCTCCCGCGCCGGCTGGTGCTCCGCGTGGGCGACGACCGTGTCGAGGTGCCCGAGGAACAACACGCGGCGCGTCCCGGCACCGCGCCGGGTGGCGAGCAGGTCGGGCGCGCAACCGACGGTCGAGCAGGGAAGCCGCTCGGTGTCCCAGCCGGGGAGGAGCTCCCGGCAGAGGGCGACGGCGCGCTCGGTGCCCTCGATCTCACCCGAGGGCGTCGAGAGCGCGACGAGCTGCCGCGTCTCCTCCACGACCCGCGGGGCGAGGTCATGGGCGAGGGAGACCAGATCGTTGCTCATGCTGTGGCCGGCCGTGCCCGCGGGAGCCTCAGAGCGCCTGCCGGACGACCGGCCGGCGGGCCGCGGCCGCCTCGTCGAGCCGCCGGACCGGCGTCGCGTACGGCGCCCCGCGGGCGATCTCCGGATCCTCGGCCGCCTC
>DAIDJO010000006.1 GCA_027451345.1 Solirubrobacterales bacterium | reverse complement strand
CGCGGCGGCGATCTCCTCGACGCGCGTGCTCATGTCCTCGACGCTCTGCCCGATCTGCAGGAACGCCTCGCGCGCCTGCTCCACCGTCCCGACCCCATCCTGGGTCTGGCTGACACCGAGCTCGACAACATCGACCGCGCGGGCGGTGTCCTGCTGGATCTGCGCCACCAGCTCCCCGATCGTCGCGGCGGCCTGCTGGGACTCCTCGGCGAGGTGACGCACCTCCTCGGCCACCACGGCAAACCCACGGCCGTGCTCCCCGGCGCGCGCGGCCTCGATCGCGGCATTCAACGCCAGCAGGTTCGTCTGCGCGGCGATGCCGGTGATCGTCTCCACGATCCCGCCGATCCGATCGGACTTCTCCCCCAGAGAACGGATCGCCGCACTCGTCTCGGCGCTCGCGTCGCGCACCGCGCGCATCGCCGCGGTAGCGCCGTCCGCCGCGCCCACGCCCTCACGCGCCAGACGGCGCGCCTGCGCCGCGGCTCGGGCGGTCTCATCCGCGCCGGCGGCCGACGCGCGCGAGGCGCTCGCCAGTTCATCGGTCACCCGGCGAGCCAGCTGCACGGCCCGGACCTGCTCCTCGGCGCCCTGCGCCACGGTCCCGATCGCGGTGGCGATCTCCTCGATCGCGCGGCCCTGCTCGTCGCTCGTCTGCGCCATCTCGGTTGTGGCGGTCGACAGCAGCTCCGAGCTGCGCGCGATCTCGTCGAGCATCGAGACGATCCGCGCGCGCGTCTCGTTGTACCCGGAGACGGACTCGTGCAGGCTCTGGAGCATCGCGTTGAACAGCTCGGCCATCAGGCCGATGCTCTCCCCCTCCGCCGCCACGATCGGGTCCTCGCGCATCGTCACCTCGGCCCGCAGGTCACCCGCGCTCATCGCACGCAGCGCGTCCCGCAGGCCGGCGAGCGTGCCGGAGCGCAGCGACTCGAAGCGCCGGCTCAGCGGCGTGAGGCTCGAGTGGTCGCCGAGCTGGGCCTGCAGATCCTCGCGCAGGCCGTTGTAGGCCTCGATCGAGGATCGCATTCGGCCGAGCATGCTGTTGAACAGCTCGGCGAGTTCCCCGATCGGCGCTCCGTCCTGCGAGCGGATCGGAGTGAGGTCGAACGCGACGGGAACGGTGAGGTCGCCGTCCCGCGTGCGCCCGAGCGCCCCCTCGAGCTCGCCGAGCGTGTCGTTGAGCGCGTTCAGCCGACCGGCCACCTGGACGAGGCTGGAGCGGTCGCCGAGGGCGACGCGCAGGTTCGCGTTCATCCGCTGGAAGGCCGTGCCGAGCTGATCCTGCTCGGACTTGGGCACGACCGGGCTGGTGAGGTCGCCGTCGGCGATGCGCGCAGCGGCCGCTGCCATCTCGCGCAGGTACTCGATCATCGAGTGGAACTGCGCCGCCATGTCCGTCAGCTCGTCGTTGGCTCCGAGGCTCACCTCCTGGTCGAGGTCGCCGGCCGCGATCGCCTCCGCGGCGGCGCTCACCCGGCGGACGCCGCCGACGACCCGGCGGTAGATCAGGGCGGCGACGCCGGCGCCGGCCACGAGGGCGAGCACGAGCAGGATGATGGTCAGCAGGACGCCGCCGTGGTAGGTCGAGCGCACCGAGGCGGCGGTGCGCGCCGCCAGGGTCGCCTCGTTCGCCAACCACTCGGCGGAGGTCGCCTTGAGCACGTTGAACGTGTTGTCGGCGGCACCGGCGCCGACGACCTGTCCGGCGAGCTGCGTCCGCCCCGCGTCCGCCAATCGCCGGAAGGCGCTCGACTGGCGGACGTAGCGGGCGAAGGCACTCTGGAACGCATCCACGATCTGTCCGTTGCGCGCATCGACCACCAGCCCGGAGCGGTGGTACTGCCGCAGGACCTGCGCCATCGCGACGAGGTCCCCGGCCAGGTCACCCGACACTCCCTGGGAGCCGGCCCGCTGCGCGGGCGTCGAGAGGATGTAATGGAGCTGGTCCTTGCGGTACTTGTTGTAGAGCGCGGCCGCCTGCCCGGCGAGGGACGTTCCCGGCACGATCTGGGTCGCGACGCGATCCACCCGCGCGTTCTCGCTCGACATGCTCGAGATCGCCGAGATGCCGAGGACGAGGGTGAGGAGCAGGATCAGCCCGAAGGAGACGAGCAGACGCGCTCGCAGCGAGAAGCGCAGGGACGGGGTCATGAGCGAGTGGCCTTCCGGATCAGGGGTGACGCGCGCCGCCGGCGGGACGGCGCTTCGTTGACATAACGACCCTGCGGTGATCGGCCCCGCCCGGGCCGCGCTTGAGCCCGAGGCGGGATGCTGGACGACCGTCGGCGACGGCTCAGTCGAGATCGGGCAGCAGGTCGGCGATCGAGTCGACGACCCGGGAGGCGCGGTACGGCTCGCGTTCCGCCGCCTCGCGCGTGGTCAGGCCGGTGAGCACGAGGATCGTCTCGAGCCCGGCCTCCATGCCCGAGACGACGTCGGTGTCCATGCGGTCACCGATCATCGCCGTGGTCTCGGAGTGGGCGTGGATGGCGTTCAGGGCGGACCGCATCATCAACGGGTTCGGTTTGCCGACGTAGTAGGGCCTGACCCCGGTGGCGGCGGTGAGCAGAGCCGCCACCGACCCGGTGGCGGGAATCGGTCCGCGGTTGGTCGGACCCGAGGTGTCCGGGTTGGTGGCGATGAAGCGCGCGCCGGCGTGGATGAGGCGCGTGGCGAGGGTGAGGCGCTCGAAGCTGAGCGTGCGGGTCTCGCCGAGGACGACGTACTCGGGGTTGTTGTCGGTCATCGTGTAGCCCGCCTGATGCAGGGCGGTGATCAGGCCCGCCTCGCCCAGGACGAACGCGGTCCCACCGGGCCGCTGGTCATCGAGGAACCGGGCTGTCGCGAGCGCCGAGGTCCACAGGTTCTCCTCGCCGATGTCGATGCCCACGGCGCGGAGTCGCGCGGACAGGTCGCGCGGGGTGTAGATCGAGTTGTTCGTCAGCACGAGGAACGGCGTGCCGCGCTCGCGCAGCCGCGCGATGAACGCATCGGCGCCGGGGATCGCGTGCTCCTCACGGACGAGCACCCCGTCCATGTCCATCAGGTAGGACTGAATCTCGCGTCGGCGGGTCACGGGGCAACCGTACCGATCGTCGGACGCCCGCGCGAGGCGCGACCGGTCCGAACGCCGCGCTCTATGCTTCGCGGCCCGATGCTCGCGGCGGTCTACGGAGACGACGCTGGTTCAACCGACCTGCGGGTGCGGGAGATCGACACGCCGGAGCCCGGCCCGGACGAGGTCCGTGTGCGGGTGGCGATCTCGGGCGTCAACCCGACCGACTGGAAGGCACGGAAGCGAACCCCGCTCCCTCCGGGGCGGGTGGTGGTGCCCAACCAGGATGGCGCAGGCACGATCGACGCGGTCGGGCCCGGCGTCAGCCCGGCACGGATCGGGGAGCGCGTCTGGGTGCTGATGGCGGCCCACCATGGCCACGGCACCGCCGCGCAGTACACCGTGGTGCCGGCCGCCCACGCGATCCCGCTGCCGGACGACGCCGCCTTCGAGCTCGGTGCCTCGCTCGGAGTGCCGGCCCTCACCGCGTCCTACTGCCTGAACACCGACGGATCCCCGGCCGACCGCGTCGTCCTCGTCTCGGGCGGGGCGGGCGCGGTGGGGCACGCCGCGATCGAGCTCGCCCGCGTGCAGGGCGCACGCCACATCGTCGCGACGGTCTCCACGCCCGAGAAGGCGGAGCTCGCGCGGGCCGCCGGGGCCGACACGGTCGTCAACTACCGGGACGCCGACGCGGCCGAGCAGATCCGTGGCGCCGTCGGCGACGGAGTTGACCGCTTCGTCGAGGTGGCCCTGCACGAGAACCTGGAGCTGGATCTTGCCGTCGCCGCGCAGCATGCCGTCGTCACCTCCTACGCCGCTGACGAGCCGAGCATCGCGCACGTGCCCGTGCGGCGACTCATGAGTCTCAACCTGACGTTGAGGTTCATGCTGCTGTACACGGTGCCGCCGGCGCAGCTACGGGACGCGATCGAGCGAACGACCGACGCCGTGGCCGCCGGAGCCCTCACCACGCTGCCGCTCCACCGCTTCACGCTCGAGCAGATCGCCGAGGCGCACGACGCGGTCGAGCGCGGCGCCGTCGGCAAGGTCATCATCGACCTGCCCTAGGCGGCCGGCTCCCCCTCAGAGCTCGACGACGAGCCCGGGATCGAACCCCGCGACGGGCTCGTGCGGGTAGCCACGCTGGTTGCTGAGCACACGGGTGCCGTTCACCTCGGTGTCGAGCGCCCGATGAATGTGGCCGAAGACCCAGAGGTCGACGGCCGCCCGGTCCATCAGCTCGGTGAGGTCGCTGGCCAGGGCGCCACCCAACGCCGCCAGCACCGGGCTCGTCGGACGGCGGCGGATCAATGGGGCGTGATGGGTGATGACGACGGTGGGCCCGTCGTGAGGAGCGGCCAGGCACGTCGCCAGCCAAGCGCGGCTGGCGACGTGGAGATCACGCGTGTCCCGGGCCTGCAGGAGACCATCGCGCTCGGACGGGCGGATCCTGCGGTAGTCGTTGAGCAGGCGCTCGCAGATGCGCATCGACTCGTCGCGACGCTCGCGCCCGGCGAAGTCGAAGTCGCTCCAGAGCGAGCAGCCGAGGAAGCGCACGCCCCCGACCACCACGGCGTCGCGCTCGAGCACGGTGACCGAGCTGCCCCTCGCCGCCTCGCGCAGGCGGGGGATCAGGCCGGGAAGCTCCTCACCGTAGAACTCGTGGTTGCCGGCGACATACAGGACCGGCCGCCCGTCGAAGTGACGACGGGACCACTCGACTCCACGCGTGCCGGGGGCGATGTCGCCGGCGAGCACGACGACGTCGGCCTCCGCGCGCGGGGCCGCGAACGGGGCGTGCTCGAGGTGGAGGTCGCTGAGGACGTGCAGCCTCACGCCAGCGCGGCGGGCCGCCTGAGCGTTCCGCCGAGGGCGCCCCAGCGCGCCACGCCGCCGTCGACCACGTGCAGCACGTCGCGCGCGCCGTGGCGCTGGAGCAGGCTCGCCGCGGTCGCGGCCCGCTGGCCGGAGGCGCAGATCACGATCACGCGCTCCTGCGGGTTGACGCCCGCCGGGATCCCGTCGATGTCGTGCCAGGGGACATTGATCGAGCCGGGCAGGTGGGCCTCGTCGTACTCGGCCCGCTCGCGAACGTCCAGCACCTGTGACGGCGCGGTGCGCTCGAGGTACGGCCCAAGCTCGGCGACCGACACGCGCTCGAGGGTCTGCACCGGCCGCTCGTCCGCACTCCAGCTCGTCCACCCGTCGGCGAGCAGCCCGCCCGCGCACACCCGACCGGCGAGCCCGACGCTCGCCGCCAGCGCCCCGGCGAGCCGCCCGTCGGCGTCGTCGGACCCGACGAAGATGATCTGCTCGGCGTCGCCCGCCACCCAGGCGAGCTTCGTGCCGAAGCCCCCGCGGGCGAGCGGGATCGAGAGCGACCCGGGAACGTGACCCTCGGCGAACTGAAGGTCCGTCCGCACATCGACCACGACGGCGCCGTCACGCTGGCGCTGCTCGAGCTCGTGGGGGTGCAGACGGGGGAGTTCCGTGCTCTCGGTCAGCAGCGGGCCATGGTTGAGCGCGACGATCGCCTGGAAGTTCGGCGGCTGCGCGCCCAGCTTCGACACCGAGGCGTCGATGAACTCCTGCTCGTCGTCGATCGCGAGCATCTCGTTGTGGTGGCGCTCGAAACCGATCGTCGAGGCCACCTTCAGGTCCATCCCGGGGCCGCCGCACATCGAGCCACCGAGGTGGCCGGGCCAGACCTCGATGTAATCGGGCAGCGTCAGCAGCTGGTCGCGCAGCGAGCGGAAGATCCCGCGGGCGCCCTCGGTGCGCTCGACCGCGAGATCCGGCCGGGCGACGTCACCGACGAACAGGCTGTCGCCGGTGAGCACCGCCCACGGCTCCTCGCCGCGGCGCAGGTCGGTGAGCAGAAAGCAGGTGTGCTCGGGCCGGTGCCCCGGCGTGTGGAGCGCGCGGATCCGGAGGGCGCCGAGGACGAACTCATCCCCGTGGTCGAAGGGCTCGTGGTCGAACTCCGGCGCGACCAGCCGGTGGACATGGATCGTGGCGCCGGTCGCGGCGCGCAGGCGCCCATGCCCGGAGACGTGGTCGGCGTGGTTGTGGGTCTCGAAGATGTCGGTGATCCGCACCCCGAGATAGCGCGCGAGCTCGAGGTACTCGTCGATCTCGAAGCGCGGGTCGACCACGGCCGCGACGGCCGCCTTGTCGTCGCCGATGAGATATGAGGCGCAGCCGAGATCGTCGTGCACCACCTGCCGGAAGATCATCTGGTCCCGTTCTCCTTTTACCTGCTGATTCGAACGCCGCGGGTGACGGCCGTCGAGACGTGCACCGCGGCGTAGCCGCAGATCACGCTCGCCCCAAGATACGCGGCCGCGAGAGCGTAGTGACGCGCGTCGTACATGTTGAGCAGCTCGAGCTGCATCGTCGAGAACGTCGTGTAGGCGCCACAGAAGCCCGTGGCGAGGAGCTGGCGCCGGTAGGTGGAGAGCGGGAGGCGCTCCTGCAGACGCGTGACGAGGAAGCCGATCAGCAGCGCGCCGCTGAGGTTGATGACGAACACGACCCACGGCCAAGCCGAGGCGCGCGCGGGGAACGCCACGGTCAGCGCCACCCGCACGAGCGTGCCCGCCACCCCGCCGGCGAAGACCGCCGTCAGCTCGCGCCGGTCGAGCTTCATCGCGGAGCGGACGGCAGGGTGAGCATGGACAGTGGCGGGAGAAGGATTCGAACCTTCGAAGGCAGAGCCAACGGATTTACAGTCCGTCCCCTTTGACCGCTCGGGAATCCCGCCAGAGAGCGCGAGTTTAGTCGGTGCCGATTTCAGACGTGCCGAGGTCAGAGCTCGTCGCGGATGGCGTCGATCTCGCGGGCGATCTCGATCAGCGCCGCGTGGATCCCCGCCAGGGCACCCATGACGATGCGGTTGACCTCGCGCTGTGAGCCCTTCAGCGGCGCTCCACCCGTCGTGGCGTCGAGCACGGCGGGGTCGCGCGCGACCGCGCGCGCGGTGAGTTCGCGCACGCGCTGTTCGAGGCTGGCCACCGGCCGATCGTACCCGAGCCGCCCTCTCCGGCGGACACGCCGCCGCCCCGGCAGACACGCGCCGCCCGCCGGACATGGCCGGCCAACAACCCCGGACCGGCGGCCGCCACCCCCGGCGGGGCGCGGCCGCCGCCGGTTACCCCGCCTCGCGCAGCCGCTGCGCCTCGGGCAGCGCCTCGAGCTTCTTCAACGTGTGGTTCTCGATCTGGCGGATGCGCTCGCGCGTCACGTTGAACGCCCGCCCGACCTCCTCGAGCGTGTAGGGACGCTCGCCGGAGAGGCCGAACCGCATCTCGATCACCTCGCGCTCGCGCTCGGGCAGCGCGGCGAGGGCGCGTCGGAGGTTCTCCCGGCGCAGCTGCTCCGCGGCCTGCTCGAACGGAGACTCGGCGCTCTGGTCCTCGACGAAGTCCCCGAGCTCCGACTCCTCCTCCTCGCCGACCGGCTTCTCGAGCGAGATCGGCTGCTGGGCCATGCGCTGCACGTCCCGCACCTCGCGCACGGTCGTGCCGAGCTCCGCCGCGATCTCGGCCGGGGTCGGCTCCCGTCCGAGCTGCTGGACGAGCTGACGCTCGACGTGCATCACCTTGTTGAGCTTCTCGACCATGTGCACGGGGATGCGGATGGTCCGGCCCTTGTCCGCGATCGCGCGCGTCACCGCCTGGCGGATCCACCAGGTCGCGTACGTGGAGAACTTGTAGCCGCGGCGGTAGTCAAACTTCTCGACGGCGCGGATCAGCCCCATCGACCCCTCCTGGATGAGGTCGAGGAACGTGAGGCCCCGCCCGAGATACGACTTGGCGATCGAGACGACGAGGCGGAGGTTCGCCTCGATCATCTGCTCCTTCGCCGCCATGTCGCCGCGCTCGATGCGCCGCGCCAGCGCCACCTCCTGCTCGGCCGTGAGCAGGCTGACCCGCCCGATCGAGCGCAGGTACAGCCGCAGCGAATCGAGGCTCGGCTCGACCGTGAGGTCGACCTCGACGCGTTTGGCTCGACCCCGATCGACCGCCGCATCCGGGTCGGCGACGGCGGCGGCACGCGCCTCGACGCTCCCGAGCTCGGAGCGCGCGAGCCGCCCGTCCGCCTCCACCACCTCGATCCCCTGCTCTTCGAGGTAGGCGTGCAGCTCCTGCACCTGCTCCTTGGTGACCTCGAACTCCTCGAGGCACGTGGCGATCTGCTCGAACGTCAGAAAACCACGCTCCTGCCCCTCCGCGATCAGTCCGCGGAACTCCTCGAGCTCCGAGACCGGCGCCTCATCGCTGAGCAGGACGGCTGCCTTCGTACTCACAACCTCGGACTCCTTCCGGATCACGAACCAGACGATCGAAGCCCCTGATCTGGCAGCGGCTCCCTCTCTCCTGTGCCCCCCTCACGGGACTGCCGAGTGATAGCACAGATGGCCGACTTCGTACCAATCGGCACAACGTCGGCGTGCCCGAAGTCGTCAACCGAAGGCGTCCGATCCCTCGTATTCATGCCAGCGGTCCGTTCTTCGGACCGTCGGCCCCACTCTCCCGGCCGCCCCACACCGCTGCTCTAACCTCTCAACTGACATGACCATCACCCCCACCACGAGCGCTCCCACCATCGACGTGCAATCCCAGCTGCCCCCGGTGCAGCTGAGCCTGACCCAGGTCGGCGTGACGAACGTCGAGAAGGTCATTCGCCTGCATTACAACGGCAGCGACCACCTGTTCTGGGCGCGGTTCGAGTGCGTCGTCGAACTCGGCCCCAACCAGAAGGGCGCGCACATGTCGCGCTTCGAGGAGGTCGTCAACGAGGCGATCCGCGAGGTCGTGCTCGGCGAGTCGCCGTTTCACGCCGAGACCCTCGCCGAGCACATCGCCCAGCTCGTGCGCACCCGCCAGGGCGCGCGGCGCGCCGAGGTGACCGTCGAAGCTCGCTACCCGGAGTACAAGCCGGCGCCGGTCTCGGGCATCGAGACCCAGGAGCTCTACACGCTGCACGGCTGCGCGGTGAGCACCGAGACGGGCACCCGGCGGCTCGTCGGCGTCGCCGCCCAGGGGATGACGGCCTGCCCGTGCGCCCAGGAGCTGGTGGCCGCCGGCGCGCGCTCCCGGCTGCGCGATGAGGGCTACCCGAGCGACGAGATCGACCGCATCCTCGACGCGGTGCCGGTCGCCACCCACAACCAGCGCGGCCTCGGCACGCTGCACATCGGCCTGCCCGAGGGCTCCGAGGTCTCGATCGACGCGAGGGTCCTGCTCGAGATCGTCGAGCAGTCGATGTCGTCGGAGATCTACGAGCTGATGAAGCGCTCCGACGAGGCGCATGTCGTCGAGAAGGCCCATCGCCGTCCGCGCTTCGTCGAGGACTGCGTGCGCGAGATGATCAAGGGCGTTGTCGAGCAGCTGCCCGAGCTCCCGGACGAGGCGTTTCTCTCCGCCCGTCAGGAGAACCTCGAGACGATCCATCAGCACAACGTGATCGCCGAGCGGTTCGGCACCCTCGGCGAGATCCGACGCGAGCTCGCGACGGGTGAGTACTCCTCGGAGCACCTGAGCCGCCGGGCCTGGCTCGATGCGACCGTCTGAGCTGGTGGTCGCGGCCCGCTGGCTCGCGACCACCGCCACAGGCTCGCCGGCGACGCGCGTGCGGTAGCGTCCAGCTCATGCCCCTAGTTCCGATGGTCATCGAGCGCACCGCCCGCGGCGAGCGCGAATTCGACATCTACAGCCGACTGCTGAACGAGCGGATCATCTTCCTCGGGACGCCGATCGACGACATCGTCGCCAACCTCGTCGTCGCCCAGCTGCTGCACCTGGAGTCCGCCGACCCCGACAAGGACATCTCGATCTACATCAACTGCCCCGGTGGGTCGATCTACTCCGGCCTGGCCATCTACGACACCATGCAGTTCATCAAGCCCCAGGTGCAGACGATCTGCGTCGGGATCGCCATGTCGATGGGGTCGCTGCTGCTGATGGCGGGCGCCAAGGGCAAGCGCTTCGCGCTCCCCAACAGTCGCATCCTCATCCATCAGCCATCCTCCGGCTTCGAGGGGCAGTCGACGGACATCGAGATCCATGCCCGCGAGGTGCTGAACATCCGGCGACGCATCGACGAGATCTACGCCCAGCACACCGGTCAGACGGTCGAGAAGGTCCACGCCGACATGGAGCGCGACCGCTTCTTCAAGTCCGATGAGGCCGTCGCCTACGGCCTGATCGACAAGGTCCTCGAAAAGCACTGATCCCGCTGATCCGATCCACTACCCTGCGCGACATGAGCAACCTCCACGAAGACGACTTCGAAGACGACGACCTCGAGCTGGACGACGACGAGACGGAGGCCGACTCGGAGTTCGACGATCCCGAGGCCTTTGACGACCTCGAGTTCGACGAGGACGAGGAAACCGACGAGGACTGACCCTCGCCGGACGGGCCGACCGGGGACCCGCATCGAGCTCAGCCGGGACGGGCGCCCGCCGCCGGGCGGGCGCTACGCGACGAGTTGCTCGATCGCGCCGAGCTTGTCGATCTCGACGCGGATCCGGTCGCCGGAGCGCAGGTAGCGCGGCGGGTTCATCCCCTGTCCGACGCCTCCGGGCGTACCGGTCAGGATCAGGTCCCCGGCCCGGAGCGTGCAGGTCTCGGAGAGGAACGCGATCAGCCGTTCGATCCCGAACACGAGGTTGGCCGTGTTCGAGTCCTGGCGCAGCTCGCCGTTGACCCAGGTGCGCACCCGCAGCCGCCCCGGGTCGCCGACCTCATCGGCGGTGGTGAGCCAGGGCCCGAACGGGCAGAAGGTGTCCGCGCCCTTCGCGCGCACCCACTGCGGCTCGCGCCTCTGCAGGTCCCGCGCGCTGACGTCGTTGGCCACGCAGTACGCGGCGGGCCGCCCGCCCGCCCCGAGGGCGATCATCAGCTCACCCTCATAGTCGAGGCGGCGGACCACCTCCGGGCACACGATCGGTCCGGCGGGCGCCGTGACACTGGTCGCGACCTTGAGGAAGACGGTGGGCCACTCCGGCATCTCGTGGCCCATCTCCGCGATGTGGTCGGCGTAGTTGAGACCGATCGCGAAGATCGTGCCGGGGTGCGGGACCGGGGCGAGCAGCTCGACGTCGGCGAGCGGCCAGCGGCCGAGGTCGCCGTCCGGCTCGAGCACCCCGGCGAGCACGTCCCGAACGGCGTCGGCACCGGCGGCGAAGGCTCGGATCGCGTCTCCCTCCACGACACCGCCCAGTGGTTCGGACCCCTGGTCCGGACGAAAGGTGGCGAGCTTCATGCGCTGGAGCCTAGTGCACGGCGCTTCCGGCCAGCTCCAGCAGGGCGGTGACGGTCGCCCAGTTGCGCGAGGTCGCGCTGACCTCCGGGCCCAGACCACCCCGTGCGCCGATCTGCGCCCACAGCCTCGAGCGGGCGATGCCGTCGGGGTGCCAGGCGTAGACCGCCTGCCCCAGGACGGCGACCCGCTCCTCGGGCGTGGCGAGCGCCTCGAGCGCCCGAACGGACTCGACGGCGGGCTCGCCCCGCAGGAAGCTGACCTGGAACCGCCTCGGCTCGGCCTGGGCGAGCTCGGGGAACGGGTTGGCCGCGACGATCCGGGCGAGCTCCTCGCCGCTGCGCGTCACGGCGGGGATGGACAGGCCGAAGCGCTCGCCGATCAGCCGCTGCACCCGGTCGGCCACCTCCTGCGCGGACAGCTGCGTGTCGAGCAGGATGTTGCCGCTCTGGACGTAGCTGCGCACGTGGTCGAAGCCGTCCAGCGCGAGCGCGTCACGGAGTGCGGGCATCGCGATCCGGTTGCTCTGCCCCACGTTGATCCCGCGCAGCAGGACGATCGTGGTCCCCATGACGGTGCCGTGGCGTGCGGCCGGCGGGAGCCGTCAGCCGAGAATCAGCTCGAGGCGACGCTCGAGCGCACCGGCGAGGACCTCGCGCACCGCGCCCTCCTCGAACCGCTCGACGAGCGCGGCGAGGAAGCCCTCGATCACCAGGCGCTTGGCGTCGGGCTCGGGCAGGCCGTGCGAGCGCAGGTAGAAGAGCTGCTCGGGGTCGACCTGGGCCACCGCCGCCGCGTGGGTGCAGCGCACGTCGTTGGCCTGGATCTCGAGACCCGGAATCGAATCGGCGTGCGCCCGCTTGGAGATCAGCAGGTTGCGCGAGTCCTGGAAGGCGTCGGTCTTCTGCGCGCCCGGATCGACGATGATGTTGCCCTTCCACACGGCGCTCGAGCGGTCCTGCAGCACGCCCCGGAAGGCCAGGTCCGACGTGGTGTTCGGCGCGACGTGCTCCTGCGTGGTGTCGAAATCGATGTGCTGCGTGCCGCGTGTCGCGTAGGCGCCGGTCACGCGCGCCTCGCTGCCCTCGCCGACGAGACGGGTCTGCATCAGCACGTGTCCGGAGCGCGAGCCGAAGCCGAGCGCCACCCAGTCCAGGCGGGAGTCCCGGCCGACGCTCGCCTGCTGGGCCCCAAAGACCCAGGCGTCCTCGGACAGATTCTGGCCGCTGACGTAGCGCAGCGAGGCGTTGTCCCCGACGATCAGCTCGGTCGACAGGTTGAGCACGCAGTCCCCCGTGGAGGTGTACTGCTCCCAGATCTCGGCGTGCGCTCCCTCCTCGACCACCACCCGCATGCGCGTGTTGGCGAGCGCGCCCGCGGGGACGACGGCGCTGAGCGCGATCGGCTCCGGCAGGCTGACGCCGCGGCGGACGGTGATCAGGGTCTCGCCCGGCGCGGGGCTCGTCAGCTCGACGCCGGCCGTGAGCTCGAGCGCCGGCAGCTCCCAGAGGGCCTCGGGCACATCGGAGCCGGGGGAGGTGACGAGCGGGCCGGGCTGGTAGGCCGACGCATCGAGCGCCGAGAGGTCGGTGAACTCCCAGCCGGGACGGCCCTTGAAGGTCGGGATCTCGAGGTTGGCGGCCAGCGGGCCGCCAACCGGGGAAACTGCCTCAGCCAATTGAGCCCTCCATCTGCAACTCGATCAGTCGGTTCATCTCGACGGCGTACTCCATCGGCAGCTCCTTCGTGATCGGCTCGATGAAGCCGTTGACGATCAGCTTCGAGGCCTCGTCCTCGGGGATGCCGTGCGCCATCAGGTAGAACAGCTGGTCCTCGCCGACCTTCGAGACGGTCGCCTCGTGTCCGACGTTGACGTCGTCCTCGGAGATCCGGATCGTCGGGTACGTGTCCGAGCGCGAGTGTTCGTCGAGCAGCAGCGCGTCGCAGACGACCTTCGACCTGGAACCGTGGGCCCCCTTGGCGATCTCCAGCAGGCCACGGTAGGAGCCGCGGCCGCCGTCCTTGGAGATCGACTTGGCGAAGATGTTCGAGGTCGTGTTCGGCGCGGCGTGGATGATCTTGCCACCGGCGTCCTGGTGCTGGCCGTGGCCCGCAAAGGCGATCGAGAGGATCTCCCCGTGTGCCCGCTCGCCGACCAGGTACACGGCGGGGTACTTCATCGTCAGCTTCGACCCGAGGTTGCAGTCGACCCACTCGACCGTGGCGTCCTCGTGGGCGACCGCGCGCTTGGTGACGAGGTTGAAGACATTGTTGGACCAGTTCTGGACGGTCGTGTAGCGGATTCGGGCACCGGGCTTGGCGATCAGCTCGACGACGGCGGAGTGCAGCGAGGAGGCGCTGTAGGTCGGGGCGGTGCAGCCCTCGACGTAGTGCACGTAGGAGCCCTCGTCGGCGATGATCAGCGTCCGCTCGAACTGCCCCATCGACTCGGTGTTGATGCGGAAGTACGCCTGCAGC
>DAIDJO010000005.1 GCA_027451345.1 Solirubrobacterales bacterium | reverse complement strand
GCGCGGGGACGGGCGGCGTGGCCCCATCCGTCCGCGCCTGCTTCGGCGTGCTCGAAGCCCGCCCGCTCGGACGCTTGGCGCCCGGCCGAGCCGGCGCGGGTCGGCCGCGAGCGGGCCGCGCGGCCCGGGTGGGCGCCGCCGAGGGCGTCACGGCGGCCTCCGCGGCCCCGTCCTCGGTGGTGGACTCGATGGCGATCGGGCTCGCGGGCTCGCCGAGCGCCTCGACGTCGACCACCTCCGCCGGCTCCGGCGCCACGGGCGCATCGCCGCCGATCGCCGCCGTGTCCTCGGGGAGCTGCTCGGAGGCGGCCCGGAGGCGCTCGAGGAAGATGTCGGTCTCGAAGCGGCGCGCGGGTGGCTCGGACTCGGGCCCGGCCGGGGACTCGGGCCCGGCCGGGGACTCGGGTCGAGCCGACGGCTCGGGCAGCCGGGTCGGAGGCTCGGGCGACGTCCCCGGCTCCCGCGGGATGATCCGCTCCCGATCCCGATGCACCTCCGGAGGCAGGAACGGCCGCGGCTCCGAGCGGGCCGCGGCGCCGTTCGGCGGCGGCTCGCGCTCCACCGCCGTCTGGCGACGCGCGGTGATCTCGGGGGTGTCGTCGGCGGCCGGGGCGAAGCCGTCGTCCTCCTCGTCATAGATGTCGATCGAGCCGGTCCGCCGTGGCCTCGGCGGCTCGGCGCCCTCCCGCTCCGGCTCATGCCCTGGACCGCTGTGCGCGAACTCGCCGGCGCGCGCCTCCACCTCGATGAAGCGCTGGGCGAAGAAGCCGCCCACCCCGCCGACGAGCCCCTCGCGCTCGCGGAGGATCACGGCGTCGGCGCCGAGCTCGGCGCGGATCTGGGGGAGGAGCTCCTCGAGCGTGCGGCCTCGGTAGGTGCGCACGCCCGCCTCCGACGGGGTGACGTCGCTCTCAGTCGCCATCGCTCAGGACCTGCTCACGTACTTACGACTCCGATCGTCTCCACGCTGATGCCCGCGGTGATCTCGTTGTAGGAGCATACGGCCAGGTGCGGCAGCGTCTGCTCGACGAGGCGGCGCAGATGACGGCGCACGCGGGCCGAGCAGAGGAGCACCGGCCGCATGCCGCCCCGGGCGCTCGCCTCGTCGGACTGGGCGCGCAGCGCGGTGAGCATCGCCTGCGCCCGGGCCGGCTCCATCGCAAGGTATTCGCCCTCCGTCGTCTGCGTGATCGCGGAGACGACCTCGTGCTCGATCGACGGGTCGAGGGTAATCGCGTGCAGGGTGCGGTTCTCGTCGAGGTAGGGGGCGGTGATCGCACGGCCGAGCGCCTGCCGGGCGTACTCGGCCAGCAGGCTCGGGTCGCGGGTGAGGCGCGCCTTGTCGCCGATCGCCTCGACGATCGCGCCGAGATCCCGGATCGAGACCCCCTCCGCCAGCAGCGCCTGCAGGACGCGCTGGATCTCGCCGAGCGTGAGCACGTCCGGGACCACCTCGTTGACCACCGCCTCGTTGGTCGCCTTCAGCTGGTCGAGCAGCTGGCGCACGTCCTGGCGGGTGAGCAGGTGCGCCGCGTTGGCCCGAATCGTCTCGGTCAGGTGCGTGACGATCACCGACTCGCCGTCGACGACGGTGTAGCCGAGCGCCTCGGCCTCCGCGTGCAGGCTCTGATGGATCCACACCGCCGGCAGGCCGAAGGCGGGCTCCGTGGTGGGGATCCCCTGCAGCTTGCCGACCGCGTCACCCGGATCCATCGCCAGCAGGTGCCCGGCCATGACCCTCCCGCGCGCCACCTCCGAGCCGCGGACCTTGAAGACGTACTCGTGCGAGTCGAGGTCGACCTCGTCGTGGATGCGCACGCGCGGGATGACCATGCCGAGCTCGCCGGCGATCTGGCGGCGGATCATCGACACGCGCTGCGCCAGCGTGCCCCCGGCGCGGCGGTCGACGAGCGGCACCAGCCCGAAGCCGACGCCGAGCTCGAGCGCGTCGATCGGCAGCTCCTTGAGGACCGTGTCGCGGGCCACGCCGTCCCCGGCCGGCAGCTCCGGCTTGGGCTCGTCGACCGGTTGGGTGGCCAGCGACGCGGGCAGGCCGTGCCGCACCCGCCGGCCGATCATGAAGAGCGTCGAGCCGATCAACAGGAACGGGAGCTTCGGCAGGCCCGGCACGAGCGCGAAGGCGGTGATCACCGAGCCGGCCACGAGCGTCGCCTTCTGCTGCGAGAGGATCTGCTTGGCGATCTCCGAGCCGAGGTCGCGCTCGGAGGCGCTGCGCGTGACGATGATGCCGGTGGCGACCGAGATGAGCAGCGCCGGGATCTGCGCGGCGAGGCCGTCGCCGACCGTGAGCGTCGAATAGGTGTTCACCGTCTCCGAGAAGGAGAGGTGGCGATGGAGCAGGCCGATCACGATGCCGCCGACGAGGTTGATGCCGGTGATCAGGACGGCGGCCGTCGCGTCGCCGCGCACGAACTTCGATGCGCCGTCCATCGCCCCGTAGAAGTCGGCCTCGCGCGCGATGTCGGTCCGGCGCTTGCGGGCCTCGGCGTCGGTGATCATCCCGGCGTTCAGGTCGGCGTCGATCGCCATCTGCTTGCCCGGCATCGCGTCGAGCGTGAACCGCGCGGCGACCTCCGCCACGCGTCCGGCGCCGTTGGTCACCACGACGAACTGGATGACGACGAGCACGAGGAAGATGACGAGGCCGATCACCACGTTGCCGCCGACCACGAACTGGCCGAAGGCGTGCACCACCGACCCGGCCTGCCCCTTCGACAGGATCTGCCGCGTGACCGAGATGTTGATGGCCAGGCGGAACATCGTCGTCAGGAGCAGCAGGCTCGGGAAGGCCGAGAACTCCAGGGCGTTGTTCAAGTACATCGCCGCGACCACGATCATCAGGCCGCCCGAGATGTTGATCGTGATCATGAAGTCCAGCAGCGCGGGCGGCAGCGGGATGATCAGCATCGTCACGACCGTGACGACGGCGATGGCCGCCATCAGGTCGGTTCGGGCGAGGATCCGGTCGAGGATCCCGTCGGCACGCGACACGGTCGTCACCGCCACACCTCAGCGTTCGTCGTTTCGCTCATCACACACCCACCCGTTTCCGTGCTGCCATTCGATACACAAAGGCGAGGACCTGCGCGACGGCCGCGTAGAGCTCCGCCGGGATCATCTGGTCGATCTCGACCACGCGGTAGAGCTCGCGGGCGAGCGGCGGGTCGGGCACGAGCGGGACGCCGTTCTCCTGCGCGATCCGGCGGATCTGCGCGGCGACGTGGTCCTTGCCCTTGGCCACCACGACCGGTGCGAGGTGCTCGCCCGAATACTCGAGGGCGACCGCGTAGTGCGTCGGGTTCGTCACCACCACGTCGGCCCGGGGCACCGCGGCCATCATCCGCGCCCGCGCCTGCTGGAACTGGCGGCGGCGGATCGCGCGCTTGACCTCGGGCGGCAGGTCGCGCGACTTGCTCTCCTCCCTCACCTCCTGCTTGGTCATCTTGATGCTCTTCTCGAACTTCCGCCGCTGCCACAGGAAGTCCACGATCCCGATCAGCAGGTAGGCGATCGCCGCGCGCAGCGCGATCGACTTCACCCCGGAGCTCATCAGCGCGCCGAGCCCGTACGGGGTGGTGCCCACCGCGGCACCCATGTGCGTGATGTCCGGGACGAGCGCGAGAGCGACCAGGCCGCCGACGATCGCGATCTTCAGGAGGTCCTTGCCGAGGTTGAAGAGCGAGGTGGGGCTGAGCAGGTTCTTGAAGCCGGTGATCGGGTTGAGGACACCGAACCTCGGCCGTGCCGCCCGCGGCGAGAAGCGCAGCCCGACCTGCAGCAGGTTGAGCACGACCCCCGACAGCACACAGATCCCGGCGATGGGGGCGACGGTCTGCAACAGGGTCGTCTCGGCGAGCATCACCAGCCCGTGCAGGCCCGCCCCGGACATGACGCTGCGCGGGCGCGCGATCTCCCCGAAGATCTCCGTCATCGCGTTGGCGGTGGCGAGCAGCATCTTCGGCGCGGTGAACATCACGCCGACGAGTCCCGCCATCATCACCCCCGCCTGGGTGAGGTCGCGGCTGCGGGGGCCGCCGCCGTCCTCCCTCGCCTTCGCCCGGCGCTTGGGCGTGGCCTTCTCGGTTCTCTCCTCGCCGCCGGCCGCCACGGCTCACCCGATCCTCAGCGCGTTCAGGGTGCCGTAGAGCGAGCTCTCGAGCTGACCGGTCATCCAGTTGCCGATGAACGGCAGCGAGACGGCGACGATCAGCAGGGTCACGCCCACCTTGACGGTGAACCCGACGGCGAAGACGTTCACCTGCGGCACGACCTTGGAGACCATCCCGAGCGCGATGTCGGTGATGACGATCGCCAGCATCACCGGCGCGGCGATCTCCACCGCGCCGACGAGCAGCGAGAAGCCCGCCTGCTCCATCGCCCCGACGAGCGGCCGCGCGGCGAACCCGTCGCCGAGGGGGACCGCGCCGAAGGTCGCGCTCAACCCGTGCAGGGTCCACGCGTCCCCGCCGATGGCCAGGAAGACGGCCAGCCCGGTCATCGTGTACATGTTCGTCATCGAACCGCCGGGGTTGCCGTTCACCGGATCGATCGTCGACCCGAACGAGAACCCGCCGAGCGCGTCGGCGAACACGCCCGCGCCCTGCACCGCGCCGAAGACGCAGGCGATCGTGTAGGCGAGGGCGAGCCCGACGAGGAAGTTCTCGACCAGCAGCGCGATCAGGCCGAGCACGTCGGTGGGGACCGTCTGGCCGTGCAGGGCGACCGGCGTCAGCCCGAGGGCGATCGCGACGGCCAGCACGCTGCGCACGCGTGGCAGCAGCATCTGCGAGGAGAAGCCGGGGGCGACGAGGAAGAGGGGCGAGACGCGCGCGAGGACGAGGAAGAAGCCGTACACCTCGCGGCCGCGCAGCCCGCCGAGGAGGTGTGCCACCTGCGCGGAGCTCATCAGTGGACGAGGGACGGGATCGACGTGTACAGGTTCACCACGTAGTTGATCAACCGGTCCATCATCCACGGGCCCAGGACGACGATGAGGACCGCGAGCCCGATGATCTTGGGGATGAAGGAGAGGGACTGCTCCTGGATCTGGGTGACGGCCTGGAACAGGCTCACCGCGAGGCCGATGACGAGCCCGACGAGCAGGATCGGCCCGGCCACCTCGAAGGCGAGGGTCATCGCCTGGGTGGCGAGGCTGACGACGGTGTCCTGGTTCATCGGGCTGGCGGTGAGCCTCTTTCAGGCCGTCACCCAGATCCAGGAGCAGTCGCTCTCCTTCATCCCGAAGATCATCGGGCTCGCGGTGCTGATCGTGATCCTCGGCCCCTGGATGATGGACCGGCTGATCAACTACGTGGTGAACCTGTACACGTCGAT
>DAIDJO010000004.1 GCA_027451345.1 Solirubrobacterales bacterium | reverse complement strand
CTTCCGTCGACGACCCCCATTACTGCCTGCTGAACGTCCCGGCTCGGTCATCAAGACCCTCCTGCTGATCGTCCCGGAAGCCTCGCAGATGTGGGCTAATCAAAACCCGGATCTGTGTCATTGACTCAGACGCAAACCAGGAGGAGCTTGATGTATGGGATGATCGCTTTGGGGGCTGGCGAAGAGTCCGAGTTGGGCGTTCCTCTGCGTCGGGTGGTTGTGAGCCGGACCGGTGATTGGTGTGAGCGTCAATCTTGAACGTGTCAGGAGGTGTCGGGTGCGTGACTTCACGTGTGCTGGTTGGGGTTGTGTGCGGCGGACGTGGTTGGTGTTGGTATGTGCTGTGGTGGTGGGGTTGGTGGGCGCGTCGGGCGCGTGGGCGTCATCAGCGTCGTACTTCACCGGCGTGGGGGTCGGATCGATGACCACCGTGCGTTTAGGAGCGGTGGCGGCGCCGTTGCCGAACGGCGATGTGCTGATCGCCGGTGGCCAGACCAGCGGCGGCTCCTATCTGCAGAGCGCGGAGCTGTATGACCCGGCGACCGGCACGTTCACCGCGACCGGGTCGATGACCACCCCGCGCGTGTACGCGGTGGCGGCGCCGCTGCCGGACGGGGAGGTGCTGATCGCCGGCGGCACCAGTTCCCCGAACGCGGAGGTGTTTGAGTCCGCACCGGAGGCGACGTTTGCGGGCGGTGACTTCGGCGACCAGACCGTCGCTGAGCCGTCAGCCGAGGTGTCACTCGTGGTCAGCAACTTGGGCGCGCAGGCGCTGCGGCTGTCCGAAGCCACGCTTGGCGGCAGCGATACCGGCGACTTCACGATCACCACCGACGGGTGCGCGGGACGGAGCCTGGCGTTCGCGCAGTCATGCACGATCGCCGTGCGGTTCACCCCACAGGCGGCGGGCACACGAACCGCAACACTGACGCTCACCGATAACGAGCCCACGCCGACGAGCATCACGCTGCAGGGAACCGGGGTGGCGGCCAACAGCGGCCCGACCGGCCCGACCGGTCCAGCGGGCGCGACCGGTCCAGCGGGCGTAACCGGTCCAGCGGGCGTAACCGGGCCAGCAGGCCCGGCCGGCAAGCGGGGCCGGGCCGGCAAGCGAGGCGGGGCCGGTAAGGTCGAGCTGGTCACCTGCAGCACGGTCAAGCGGCGCCACCGGACCAGACGAGTGTGCAGGACCAAGCTCCTGACCCACCCGGTCAAGTTCAGGGCCGCGACACGCGCCAGGCGCGCAACGCTCACCCGTCATGGCGTGACCTACGCGACCGGCACCACTCGCCGCGGCACACTGCTGCTGCGCACCCGCACCGGCCGGACCATACGCCGCGGACGCTACACCCTCACCCTCACCCGCGGCCGAGGACACCACATCACAGCCACCCGGCAACAGATCACGATCAGCTGACAGCTACAGCGCCACCGGGGCGGCCGGGCCGCCTCACGGGGGTTGACCACACGCCACCGGTGGTCAACCCCCGAACCCTGAGGTCGCCTCCGCCCGCCCCCGTCGACCCGGGTGCGGCGGCGCTCCGCGGAACGCGAGACGATCGATCGGCGGCCGGGTCAGTCGTTCTGCGCGGCCCGGAGCAGCCTGGCCAGCGCGAGCAGGAGGCCCCAGGCGATCGCCGCGTTGCCGTGCACGAGCGGCTGGAAGTCCCAGTAGGTGAGCCCGTAGCAGACCAGATCGGTGTTGGCCGTGATCGTCGCTGAGCGCTCCTGGCCGTCGATCAGCGCCACCTCCCCGAAGTGATCCCCGGGGCCGAGCGGTGGACGGCTGTGACCCCGGACGCTCACCTGCGCCTCGCCGGACTCGATCAGGAAGAACGCCGCGCCGCCAGATCCCTCCTTCGTGACCGTCTCACCGGCGGCGAACTGACGCTTCTTGAACACCCGAGCCACCTGGGCGAGATCCTCGGGGCGGAGCTCCGCAAACAAGGGGACCTGCTGGAGCACTTCGACCGGTGCGCCGCTCATGGGTTCTCCTCGTTCCTCGTCAGTGGCCGGTCCGCGTGATGGCGCGGCACTGAAGTAGGTACAGGCGGCCGTCGGCGATCGCCCACTCGATGTCACGGGCGGGCCCGTAGAGCGTTTCGCACCGGGTGGCGAGCATGTGCAGCTCACCCAGATCGTCGTCGGTCAGGCAGAGCGCCTCGGTGAGCTCGGAGGCGACCGGTTCCTCGAAGGTCCCTCCGGTCGGGAGCGCTCGGATGGCGATCTTCTTGTATCCGGCAGTCCGTTCAATGATCTGGCCGCTTCGATCGACGCGGTAGGTGTCGGGGATCACCTGAGCGGCCACCACCGCCTCCCCGAGTCCCCAGCTCGCCTCGATGATCCGTTCGTCCGCGCCGCTGATGGGGTTCCGGGTGAACATCACGCCGGCCACGGTCGGGGCGAGCAGCGACTGGACGACGACTCCCACGCTCGGGCGGTGCAGCAGACCAACCCGCTGCCGGTAGGTGATCGCGGAGTCAGAGTTGGCCGACCACCAGACCTCCCGCACCGCGTCGCTCACCTCCTCGGCCGTGCGGATGTTCAGGAGCGTGATGTGCTGCCCGGCGAAGCTCGCGCTCGCGCCGTCCTCGTCGACGGCCGAGGAACGCACGGCGAGCGGGACCGGCAGGGCGGAAGCGGCGTCGGTGACCTCGCGGATCGCCGCCTCCTCACCGGAGGCGACGTCCTCGACGATCGACTCGGCCAGCGCGATGCCCGGCGGGAGGGGAAGGCCGCCACGGGCCGCCGCCCCAAGGCCCACCGCCTTCGAGCCGAAGACGGATTCCTCGTGCGCCTCCGCGAGCGGGACAACCTGGCTCACCCGAGGACTGCCACTTCACCCGCCGTGCCGTCGACCCGCACCCGCACCCCGTCGGCGATCCGACTTGTGGCGTCACGCGTCCCGACCACGCCCGGGATTCCGTATTCCCGGCTGACGATCGCCGGGTGGGACAACAGACCGCCGGCGTCGGTGACGATCGCGCCGAGCAGCGGCAGGAGGATGTTGAACGCCTCCGACGTGCTCTCCGTGACGAGGACGTCGCCCTGGCGGATGCGGTCGAAGTCGGCCGGACCGGACACCCGGCGCGCCGGGCCCTCATAGACGCCCGCGCTGGCGGGGAGACCGTGGAGCAGGTCCGGCTCGTGCGCCGCCTGCGACGGAGCGAACATCGACTGCATCGTGATCCCGGTTGCTCGCATCATCCGGGCCGCAGCGGGCGGTAGGCCCGAGGGATCCGGCGGCGGTGGCGCCGGCGGCCCCAGATGCGCGGGCGCATCCTTGGCCGTGTGCGTCGTGCGCCACCGGTGGCGCGCCGCGAGCTCGTCGGCGGCGGGTTCCTCGGCGCCTGTCAGCAGAGCCTGCATCTCGCCGATCGACGCCTCGATGAAATGCTCCGGGTCCTGCAGGCGTCCCCGGTCAGCGAGGCGCCGGCCGGCGGCCAGCGCGGCGCGACGCATGATCCCCGAAGCCCAGATGTCGCTGTAGACGCCGCGCTCGTCGCGGATGCGGTACATCAACCGCGCCTCGCCGAGCAGCTCGTCGAACTGGTCCCGGTGTTCCTCGGGAACCTTCTCGCGAATCTCGGCGATCCGCTGCTCCGCGGCCGCGCCGGCGTCCGTCTCGCCGCTGCCGGCCACCTGGGCGCGGATCGCGCGCAGCAGCGCGTCGGGCATCTCGAGCGCGTAGCGCCCCGAGATGTCGAACCCGTCGAGCAGTCGGTAGCCGACGAGGTCGAGGTAGGCCGAGACGGCCCGACCGGCCTCGCTGTCAAGGTTCCGCAGCCGGTCGAGCGTCCCCCCCGCGTCACCCTCCGCGTTGAGAAGATCCTGCGCGCCGGGATCACTCCGGATCGCTGCGACCATCGCGGCGAGCTCCCCGGAGGCGCCGGCCGACACGGGCGCCGCTCCGCGCATCATCCCGAGCAGCTCCGCGTGGGGGACGCCGGTCCACGCGCTCGCGTGAACGAGCAGGTCGCCGATCGGCACCATCGCCGCGCCCGTGTGCGCCATGTGCTGGTAGACCATCTCCCGGTGGTGCTCATGGCAGCGCACCAGATGGGCGCCGAGCTCCTCGTCGGAGAGCTGCTCCAGCTCGACCGACTGCAGCTCCCTGTGCGTGCGGATCGAGGCCGGCTTGAGCTTCTCGTCCCAGTTGCGCAGTTGCTCACGCCAGAGCTTCCTGGCGAACACCTCCTCGGAGCGCTGGAAGCGCTCGGGGGCCTGCTCGGGTGTCACGGGTCTGGGCGAGGTGTATGCGAAGCCGTTGAGGTACGCGTAGTCGAGCGAGTCGAGCAGCATCCCGTAGTAGCTCGTGAACGCCCGGAAACCGCGGACCAACGCCTCCGGATGCATCTCGCACCAGTAGCGGGTGGCGGGCCGTGGGAAGTGCACGGCGTCCAGTTCCCATGACCCCGGCCCCGGCGGCTCGAACGCCAGCTCGGCGATTGGCTCACGTACGGTCATCTCCCACTCCCTCTCATCGAACCCAGTCCAGGCTCCCCCGCCCCGGTGCGGGGCACCGAGCAATGTACGCCTGTCCAGCGCCACGCGACAACCCCCACAGGCCGACGTGGGCATCGGCGCGTCTGGCTCCCCGCCGGACCAGTCGGGCCATGGGTAACGCTCGCGTGCGGTCCCGAGTCCTGCCGCTGCCCGTCGTCCGGTAGGTGTGCAACCGCGGTTCGGGGAGCTCGCGCAGCTGGCGGCGGGCCCTCGACACGGAGCCGCGCGTCGATGTGGCGGATGGCGGCGGTGAACGAGTCCTCGTCGTGCGGGTGCTCGATCACGGGCACGTATCGGGATGGTGGATCCCGAGGATGTCGTCGGCCCGGGGTGGGACGGGTTGGACACCGTTGCCACCCGTCGGCCCGCCTGCGAGCGTCGAGTACCGGGAGCTCCGCTGCGTCGAGGCTCAGCTTCCGTCCGGAAGCCACCATCCGACATAGCTCGCGTAGGCGCCGGACGCAGCCTGCTGGGCGAGCGTCTCGTAATGCACGTCCGACTCGTTGAACGCGTCCGTCGTGGAGATCATCTCGCCGCCGGAGCCCATGATCATCACATGGCTGTATTCGATGCTGTAGCCGGGCTTCGAGTTGAAGAAGACGAGCGCGCCGTAGGGCGGTGTGCCCGTGCCGGTGGTGCCGTGGGTGAAGTGCCCCCACACATCCTGCGGATAGGTGGAACTGCTGTAGGTGACGCCCGAGGTGTAGCCCTCCAGGTTGATCCCCGCGCCGTCAAGGTAGGCGTCATAGACGAAGGTGAGGCACAGCCCGTTGAAGGCGGTCGAGCCGAGCCGGCTCACGGCCCATGCGACAGCCTGTTGCTCGGCGGCCGTGGGCCCCGCGGATGAACCCCCGCCGGTCAGCAACCCACTCGAGCGGTCCCAGATCGCGGTGCCGTTCTGGTAGATGACCAGATTCGAGTCGTTCTGCAGGATCACGTCGGCGTTCGTGTGTCCTCCCGTCTGCGAGTTCCAGACCGCGGCGCCGTTGCGGTAGAGGACGAGGTTGCCGTCGGCCTGCATGGTCGCGGTCGCGCCGCTGTCCCCACCGGTCTGTGTGCTCCACAGCGCCGTTCCGCTCTGGTATTCGACGAGGTTCCCGTCGCCCTGCATGATCAGCTCGTAGGCGCGGTTCGCTGAGAGCAGGTAGGCGCCCACCCCGAGCGTCCAGCCCTGCAATTCATCGCCGAGATAACCGCTTCCCCGATCCCAGATCGGATGGCCATCCTGGTAGAGGACAAGGTTCGAGTCGTTTTGCAGGCTGAGGTACGCACCGGGGAAGCCCTGCGTCTGCGAGTTCCAGATGGCCGAGCCGCTGCGGTAGAGCACGAGGTTGCCGTCGGCCTGCATGGTCGCGGTCGCGCCGCTCTCCCCACCGGTCTGTGAGCTCCACAGCGCCGTTCCGTTCTGGTACTCCACGAGATTCCCGTCGCCCTGCATGACCAGCTCGTACTGGCCGTCGGGCGAGGTGATGTACTGGCCGATGCCGAGGGTCTGCGAGCCCGTCAGTTCGGTTCCGAGGTCCGGATTCGGCACGGCCGGCGGGGGCGGGGCTGCGCCGCCCGCGGCCGGCGCGGTGTTGACGTTGGTGGTGATGGGGGTCGTGGCGGTGGTGGTCGGGGTCCCCCCAACGGGGCTCGTCGGGGCGCCGGCCCCGGCACCCCCGACCGGGGTCGCCGGGGCGCCCGTGTTGGTGGAGTTGGCGCCCCCGATGACATCGATGGTCATCGGTCGTGACTCCCATATCCGGCGCCTGCCCCTCGACAGAACCGCGACCATGGTCATCTCACCTGCTCCGGCGGCCCGCAGGCGGAACCGCACGGTGCAGTTCGAGCATGTCGCTCGCGCTGCCGCCTCGTGCCATTTGCCGTATGCGTCGTACCAGACGCTCATGACGCCTCTGCCTCGCGCATGGGTGCGGGCGACGATCGTGAAGAGATGACCCGTCCGAACGTGGGCGGGGGCACTGACGCGCGGCCCGGCCCTCCGGCCGCTGGCGAGGGCGGGGCTCACGCTCAGCCCGAGTACCGCGGCACTCAGCAGCAGTCCCGCCGCCCCACGCCTGAACCCGCCTGTCACCGAGCGTCCCGCCCCACGATGACGCAACCCTAGTGATCCTGCCGGCCGCACGCAAATGGCTCGGACCCGGGCTGACCTGCCCGGGGCTCAGACGGAGACGGCGACTGGTTGGCTTGAAGGGTCGGTGGTGGTCCCATCCGGTTCCGTCCGCGGTGAGCCGCAACAGGCTTTCTCGGCAGAGAGACCGCCGCCGTGTCAGCGACGGTGTGCCCGCCCTCGGCCCATCCGTCAGTGGAGAATGCGCTCCTCGGCATCGTGGTCGGGGCGAAACCCGATCGCTCGATAGATCGAGTTTGACGTTGGGTTCGCGAGGTCCGTGTACAGCACGACATGCTCGGCGCCGGCGGCGAGGGCAGCGGCGCTGGCGGCGGCGGTCACCGCAGCGCCATAGCCATTTCGGCGCTGCGAAGCGGGCGTGTAGACCGGGCCGATCCTGGCGACACCGGCAACGGGAGCGCTGACCGCGGCGAGGCTGACCGGCCGGCCGCCGTCATGCCAGAGGTGGACCTGGCCTGCCGCGATCCGTCGCGCCGCGAAGGCCGCCCAGTCCTCGGTCGGGTGCAGCGGCGTCGCCTCATCATGGAAGGCGGCAAGCCAGTCGGCGACGAGGCCAGCCTCGTCCGGATCGCGCGCGAGCGCTGCACGACCAGGGACATCATTGGGACGGTCGAGCTGCACGAGGCGGTACATCCGCATCGCGGTGGCGATCGTGGAGCTCCGGCCCGTTCTCCGGCACCACGCCTCCGCGAACACTGCGGTCGACTCGGCTTCCCCAATGACACCCTCCGGCTCCAGGCCACGGGCTGCCAG
This sequence comes from Solirubrobacterales bacterium, assembly GCA_027451345.1. Classification (GTDB taxonomy): domain Bacteria; phylum Actinomycetota; class Thermoleophilia; order Solirubrobacterales; family Solirubrobacteraceae; genus Palsa-465. Next base: position 32,376 of record DAIDJO010000004.1, on the reverse strand, counting down.
GGCGTCCGCGAGCGCCGCGGCAGCGAGCTGCGGCATGCGGGAGAGAAACAGCGGACGCGGCGGGGTGTGCATGGCCACGCCGCAGAGCTGTCCGGTGTCATCCCTCAACGGAGGCCCAGAGGCTCCCGGGTCGTGACCGCTCGCCGCTCGAGAGAAGCCGGTTGGTGACGACGCCGATCACGCTCGTGCTGAACGGATCGGCGCGGATGAACCCATCCACCGCCGGCAGCACAGCGGCCGGGTCGTCGTACAGGCGCACGCGCACAGCGACAGTATTGACCGTCGGCCGACACCGCCGAGGACCTGACTGATCGACCCGGAACCGGGCGAATCCTCACGGGCAGCGGGCGCATCGGCGAGATCTCGTCAAGCCGATGGTCCACCTGTGCCTCGCACCGGCGGTAGCCTGGGCGCATGGAGGAAGAGGTCGTCCCGGTCCTGCGCGTCCGCGACGCCGACATCGCGGTCAAGTGGTATGAGCGGCTCGGCTTTCGGAAGGAATGGGAGCACCAGTTCGAGCCGGGGTTTCCGTGGTTCGTCTCGGTGGCCAGGGGTCGCGCCCGCCTGTACCTCTCCGAACACGCCGGCGACGCGCGACCGGACACGCTGGTTCATCTCTACGTGCAGGACATCGACGCCGTCTCCGCCGAGTTTGGGGTGGCCGTGGACGAGGATGGGCTCGCCGGCCGAGAATGTGCCCTCGTCGACCCTGACGGCAACCGGCTGCGGGTCGCGACACGGCGTGCCTGAGGCCGCCACGGCGCGGCGAGCGCCTACCAGGCGACGGCGAGAACCTGCGCTGCGTCGTGGGCCGGGTATCGCGCGATCAGGCGGAGCCGCCGGCCGTTGAACTCCCAGACGTCGTCCTCCTCTGGGTAGGGCTCGTTGGCCGGCCGGTCCTGGCTGACGAGCACGTTGCCGGTGAGCGACTCGGTGCTGAGCACGGCCTGTTCCAGCCCGCGCACGAGATCGATGCGCCGCTCGAGGCGGCCGGTCAACGAGTACTGGAGGAGCACGGCATCCCCAAGGTTCGGAGCGGCCTGGCCGGCGGGAGCACCCCTGGCACACCCTTCCGCGGCCAGGACACCGGACGCATCAAACGCCGTCGCCTCGACGACGCACCCGCGTCCCGCAGGCACCTCAACGCGAGGCCCCGGCCCGTTCGTCCGGGCGATCACCAGGTAGTCACGGCCCGCAGGGCACCCGAATCCGCCGGCCATTGCCAGCGGTCGTCCTCCCGCTCGGGCGTAGGGGAACACAATCCGCGTGCCGTTCGCGTTCCATGCGGGAGGGCCGTAGTGGTCGCACACGTTCGGGCTGCTCATCACCGCACGGGTGCTCCCGGAGCGAAGGCTCCGGATGTACATCCCGGAGGTTCCGCTCGCGCTGACGCATGGGCGCAACCCGTAGGCGACCCGGCGACCGTGCGGACTGGGTACGACCTCACCGATCGTTGCTGATCCGGGAACGTCGAACGCGACCTGCGGTTCGGACTGGCCGGGAGCGATCGTCTGAACGACGTTGCGACACGAGCCCGGGAGCCAGTGGGGGCACTCCATGTAGCCCGTCCTGGAGCATCTCCCGGGTCGCGTCAGCGTCAGGAAGACGCGGCCGGCGGCCGTCGCCGCCGGCGTCGCCGCCAGCGAACTGCCGAGGGAGAGGCGCACGACCCGGCGAACCCGGCGGCCGCTCGAGAGTGAGAACGCCTCAAGCGTGGCGCTCCCGCTGCACCCGCAGGCGGGCACCAGCGACACGAAGGTGCTCGCCATCGAGGGATCCTGCCGCGGCCGCGCCGCAGCAGCCGAGCCCAGACCAGCCGCAAGCGACCCAGCGATCAGCGTGCCGCAAACGCTCAAAGCGATCAGACGACTCCGATTCAAACGACCGAGCCTCCCAGGTCGATACCAGCAGATCCTCCTACACCGCACCAGCGCCAGCGTGACGGCTGGCCGCGTGGTGGTAGCGTGCCAGCTGCCAGCTGGACGCGAGGGTCTCAGCCGACCCGCGTCGAACACCTGGTCCTGACATGAGCGTGCGCAGAAGGGACTCTGGTTCGGTTCCCGGCGGGGCCGACGACGCCAGCGGGGCAGAACGCGCGCTGGACGCGGCCGCGCGTCCCCGAGTCGGACGATCGCTCGTCGGCGCCGTGGTGGCCATGGTGATACTGGTCGCGCTGGTGGTGATCCTGGTCCTGCGAAGCCCAGCGACCGGGCCGCCAGCCGTGCGTGCGCTGCTCCTGCTGGCGACCGGGGTCGTCAGCGCGATCATCGTGACCGGGACCCGCAGGCTCACTCACCTCGCCGCCGCCGCGACCGCCGAGCGCGACGAGGCGCTCCGCCAGGTGAAGCTGCTCGGTGACGTCGCACGTGAACTGAACTCGACGCTCGATCCCCGGAGGGTCCTCGCGACCGCCGTCCGGCTTGCCGCCGAGATCGCCTCACCACCGGGCTCACTGCCCCGGCGCGCGAACTACTGTCTGGTGTCCGGAGACTCGGTCCGCGTGGAGGCGGAGTTCGATGCCCACGGCGATTACATCGGCGCGACGTGGCCGCTGTCAGAGCACCCGCTCCTCGCACGAGCCGTGCGCGAGCGCACGCCGACCTCCGGCGTGCTCGACCCCGCGACCCTCGGCCCCCGGGTCCGTCAGCTGGCCGGGGAGCAGCAGGTCGGACATGGAGCGTGGGTTCCGGTCACCGTGAACGGTGAGCTGCACGGCGTGCTCGCCGTAGCGGGTCGCAACCGGCCCGTCTCCGAGCAGGAGATTGCGCGCTGCGTCGCCATCGGCCGCATGCTGGAGATGGCTCTGGAGAACGCGCTCGCGCACGAGCACACCCAACACGCCGCGCACTCCGACCCGCTGACAGCCCTGTCGAACCGTCGCGGACTGGAACAGGAGGTCGCGGACCGCCGGGGCCGCCGCCCGCTGACCGTGCTGGCGATCGACATCGACAACCTCAAGGGCGTCAACGACGCGTACGGACATGGCGCCGGGGATCGGCTTCTCCTCCATGTCGCCGCCGCGATCAGCGCGACCTCGCGCGCTGGGGACGTGGTCGCGCGGATCGGCGGAGATGAATTCATCTCCGTCCTGTTCGACGCGAACCGAGAGGACGGCGTCCGCGTCGCGGAGCGCATCCTCGCCGACCTGGCGCACCCGTTCGATTGCCGCTTCGCCCCGCGCGTCAGCATCGGCGTCACCGACGCCTCGACCGACGAGGACCTCGCCACCCTCATCCGTCGGGCCGATGCGGCGATGTACCAGGCGAAGCGAACCGGCGGGATGGGCTACAGCGTCGCGGGGCAGGATCGCGCAGGGGGCTGGACCACGTCCGCGACCGATGCAGACCGACCGTCCTGACCCGGACCGGGTCCTCCCCGCTCCCGGGCGGGAGAGCCCGCCGATTGACCGCGCGTCGTCCATCGCCGGAGCGCCGACGGCGGCGGCTGCCGGACACCGCGCGCCGCGCCGTCAGCCTGCACGTCAGCCGGCTCGCGGCTCAGGCGGCGCTCCGCGCTGCGGACGACCGCCGATGTCCGGAGCGGGTCGGAGGACGATACTTCGCCGATGACCAGGTCTGGGGCCATACTTCGCCACATGACCGGGTCCGATGCTGACGCGGACCGATTGACCGGCGGACGCCTCAACTCGGCGCTGGTCAAGGCGGTGGTCAGCGTGCACAACCGCTATGTCGGGCGGGGCCCGGAGAAGGGGCAGGCCTTCTTCCGGGGCAACGTCGTCGTCGTCGTGATGGAGGACATGCTGACCAAGGCGGAGCACACGCTCATCGAGGCCGGCAACGAGAGCATCGTGATGGAGATGCGCCGCACGTTCCAGGCCACGATGAAAGCCGAGCTGATCTCCGAGGTCGAGCGGCTGACCGGCTGCAGGGTCCTCGCCTTCATGAGCGACAGCCATCTCCACCCGGACATGGCCGCAGAACTGTTCGTGCTCGATCGCCACGTTCCGGGCGAGACGGCCATCACATAACGCGCCGCTCAACTGGTAGCCTTGGGGTCGGCAACGTCACCCTCACTCGGTGACAGAGCTGACCTCCGGACGACAAGCGGTGTGCGGCACCGGTGGTGCTGCGGGCCGTGGTTCGCCTCCCACCAACCCGGAGGTTCGTTCGTGCCCGAGGCCCGTTTCATGCCGGTGAATTCGACGCTTCCGCGTCGCCCTTCCCGCCCACCCCTCGGCGGCGACCGCCATGCCCGAGCGGTGGCCAACACGCTCCGCATGGCCGACCAGGCGGCGTCCGAGGCGGATTTCGGAGCTGCCCTCAGCTGGCTCGCGGTGATCGGAGCGATCGGCGATGAGCTGCCAGGCGTCTACCGCTCCAAACGCGCGGACTGGTCGGCACGGCTCGCGCAGCGCGCGGACCAGGGACACACGCTTCGGACCATGCTCGACACCGCCCGCGAGACCATCGGCGCCCGCTACGGTGCGCTGCTGATCGTCGACCGACCGCGCCAGCGGGTCACGCATCACCTGACGGCGGGAATCGAGCCCGGCCCCCGCCGCCCCGACGGCCTTCCCGGAGAGGGAGACCGCCTGGTCGCCCAGCCCCTGATCGCTCCCAGCGCCCCGGTCCGGCTGATGCGCGCCGCCGATCACCCAGCCCGGTACGGCTTCCCGCCCGGCCACCCACCGATGCGCAGCTTCCTCGGGGTCTCGGTCGTCATCGACGGTGAGGGCGTCGGCAACCTCTGCCTCGGCGAGAAGGAGAGCGGCTGGTTCACCCGCGCCGACGAGCGCGCGCTCACCGGGCTGGCCCTCAGCGTGGCCGCCACCGTCGCGCACACTCGATGACGCAGACCATCCCAAAGGCCACCGATCCGGAGCCGATGAGCTGCCCCCGCTGCGGCCTGACGATCAGGCCGCGGCGGCCCTGGCTGACCGTCGAGCATTGTCCGCGCTGCCTCGCGCACGCACGGCTGCCGATTCCACTCGTCCCGATCGCGCGCGGGCCCGTCTCGCTCCTGCCGGCCCACCCGGTCCCGGAGGCCTCGCGCCTGCACCGCCCGGTCTGAGCGCCCGGCGCCGCCGCCCGAAGCGATCGGCGGTGCCGGCGAGGCGCCGGTCAACCCCGGGAGGGCGGCCCACGTCACACGACCGCTCGCTACCTTGAGGCCATGGCTGCTTCGCACCGCGCCCGCTTGGAGGAGCTCCTCAGGGAAGCGGCGGCCGCCCACCGGGCCCTGCTCGACGCGGTTCCGGCGGAGGTCGCCGCGTCGCTCCCGGTCGACGCCCAGGGGATCACGCGGGCGATCGACCATCTCGCCGTGGTCGCCGGACTGTCGGCGACCGAGCGCCGGCGTCTCATCAGTCCCCACGCCGTCAACCCCGCCGTGCTCCACGCGCGGGTGTTCGGCGCCGCGCCCCTCAGCACCGAGACGGTGATCGGCGCGTTCATCGACGGGGCCCGCGTGCGGGCCGACGCCCTGCTCACCCTGGCCGAGGCAGTGGGTGACCCTGGACTCCTCGAGCGCGTGCAGCGCCTGCTGATCGACCATCCGCTGCCGGCGCCCCAGGGACACGCGAGCACCGCGGATCCGGCCGGCGCGCTCGCGGAGGCCTACCGCGCTCAGGAGGAGGCGGCACTCGTCATCGCCGCCGGCCTGGACGCCCACGCGCCGGCGTGAAGCCGGGCGCCGCGGGAAGCCGGGCGCGCCGCTCCCAGGCGGCCAGCGGCCGGGCGACCGTCAGGCGAAGAGCTCGAGTGACCCGGGCGCCGTCACGCTCGAGCTGACGACCGGGGCCGCGGAGCCGCCCGGGGTCTGCGTCAGGGCCGCCTGAACGGCGGCGAACCCGGCCTGCGTCCCCTGGAGCACCTGCAGCGCAGCGATGGCCGCGAGGTTGACCGAACCGGCGATGGGCTGTGCGCTCATATGGCCATTCTCGGTCCCGGTGCCGCGCTACTCAAGCGCGGTGGACGAAGAGACGGGTCGAGCGAGCCGGCCAGCCGCCCACCACCCGTGGAGGACGAACGTCACGCCGGCGAGCAGCAGCGCCGCGAGGGTCCAGCCGAGCGTGGGCGTGCTGAGCCCGATGTACCTGAGTCCGGAGGCGAGGATCACCAGGGCGATCACCGGACGGATGAGGCGGTCCGGCACCCTCGAGGAGAGCAGGGAGCCGATCACGACCGCGGGAACGCAGCCGGCGATCAGGGAGACGGTGAGCGCGAGCTCCACCCGGCCGAAGAGCAACGCGCCGATGGCGGCGGCGAGGGTCAACGGAACCGCCTGGGCGAGATCGGTCCCGACGAGCCGCCGGGCACTGATCGACGGATACGCGAACATGAGCAGCACGATCATCAGCGAGCCCGCTCCGACGGAGGTCATTCCGACGATGACGCCGCCGAGGGCGCCGATCAGCACGGTGAGGAGCGGGCGCGGAGCGATCGCGTGGATCCGATCCTCGCGCGCCACTCCCGAGCGGCGGTCAAGGGCGTAGCGCAGCGCCATGGCGGTGGCGCCGAGGAGCAGCGCACCGCCGAGGATCGTCTCGATGTCTCGGACATCACCCTTCGCGTGCCCGAGCCGGTGCAGGAGGAACGAGCCGAGGATCGCGGCCGGCACCGATCCGCAGGCCATCAGCAGCACCAACCGCCGGTTCACCGTGCCGGCACGGAGATGGACCGCCGCGCCGATCGGGCGCATGACGACCGAGGCCACCAGGTCGCTTGAGATCGCCGCGGCCGGCGCCACGCCGAAGAGCAGGATGAGCATCGGCGTCATCAGGGCGCCCCCACCCGCACCCGTCATGCCGACGAGCAGGCCGATGAGGGCGCTGCCGAGGACGATGTAGGGGTCGATGTGCATGCCGTCTCGCGCTCCGATCGTGCCGCGTGCCGCGTACCGCGTGCCGCGAGCCCAGGTGTCATCAGCGCTCGCCGCATACTACACCAAATCAATTGTCTTTGGTGGCTCTATCGACTTTAGGCGGTCGACTCGGTGAGCGCGCGGGGCCGGCCGAGCGCCTCGCGCAGGTCGTCCGCCGCCATCCAGAGCACGACGCTCGCCTCGGTGGCGACCGCCCGGCCGACCCTCGGCATGCCCCTGATCGAGCTCAGCTCGCCGAAGATCTCCCCGGGGAGCAGCACGGCGCTCACCGCTCCGTCCCGTTCGAGCTCGATCCGGCCGCGCAGGATGACGTAGGCCCCATCGCTGGGTTCGGTGGCGTCGAAGACGACCGTCCCGGCCGGCAGCTGTCGTCGCGTGACCCGCTGGGACAGCGCCCGCACAGCGGACTCCTCGACGCGCGCGAAGAGCGGGAGCTCCCGCAGCACATGCGGGACCGGGACGCCCACCAGATCCGGGGGCGCGAGCCTCACCCCCGCCTCCCCGGTGACCGCCCGCAGGAAGGCGTCGCGATCGATGCCGAGCACGCGCATCTCCGTCCTCGCCCGCACGGTCGCGGTGCGCGGCGTGTCCCGCAGCAGGGCCCGATCGCCGAACTCGTCCTGGGGGCCGAGCTGCCTCACACCAACGCCGTCGATGACCACCTCGGCGACGCCGGCCTGAATGACGTAGAAGCGGTCACCCGGCTCCCCCTGCCGGATCGGCTCACCACCGGGCGCGACGACGAGTGGCCGGGCAAGGGCGGCCAGCTGCTCGAGCGAGGCCATGTCCATCCCATGGAACAGCGGCACCCGATGCAGCCGTGCCACCACCGTGCCGCGCCCCGCCGCGTACTCGTCCGAACCCCGCACCCGACCCCAGGTGACGACCATCACCAGCGGCAGCGGCAGCCCGCCGACGAGCAGGGCGGTACGGAGGCCCAGGAGGGTGACGAGCGCCGGCGCCAGCAACGCGCCGGCGCCCTCCGTGAGGAGCTTCAGCGACTCCATCACCGTCACGGTGCGAGCGAAGGCGTCGATTGGCAGCAGTCGGTGCAGCAGCGACAGAGACGTCGCGTCCGCCACCGCCATCGCGCCACCCCAGACGAGCACGAGTGCGGCGATGAGCGGGAGCACGGTGGTCGTCGAGACGAGACCGACGGCGATCCCGGCGGCGATGAACGACGTCAGGCACGGCAGCGCAAGCCGCGCTCGACCGATCTGCGCCACCGTCACGGGAACGGCGAGCAGGACGCCGAGACCGCTCGCGGCCTGCAGGAGCCCGACGCTCGAGTTGCCGGCGTGCAGGAGCCGGAGGGCGACGACGACGAGCAGCGCGCCCCAGAGCCCTCGGACGAGGGTGCGCAGGACGCTCGCCAGCACGAGCGGCCAGGCATGCACGTCACCGAGCACGCTCGGAAACGAGCTCAGCCCGCCACGCAACTGGCGCAGAACGGACTGAGCGTCGACCGCCGCCGGCCGCCCCCCCACGCCGAGCGTGCAGACGAGCGCGAGCAGCATCAATCCAGCCTCGCCCGCCATCGCCGCGCCGGGCGAGACGATCGAGACCGCGGCGCCACCGACAAGCGCCCCGGCCGCCTGACCGAGCGTCTTGGCCATGCTCGTCGCGGCCACCGCACCGGTCAGCTCCTCGGGTGAGTGCGCGAGCGTGGGCATCAGCCGCGATTGCGCCGGACGGTAGACCGCCCCCACCATCGCATCGAGCACGACGAACAGGAGCACGAGCAGGAAGGGGACACCGATGATCGTGCCGGTGGCCGCCCCGCCGAGCAGCGCCGCCCGCAGCAGGGTGATCAGGCTGAGCACACCACGACGGGCGGACAGGAGCGGGGCCAGCACAGCGCTGCTCAGCGCGCCGACGACGAACCTGACGCCGAGCAGGCCGACCGCAACGGTGCCGCCCACCCGGAAGGCGTGCACGCTGAGCGCGGCGATGAATCCCCACTCGGAGAGGTTCAGCAGCCCGAAGGCGCCAAGCAGGCGGACGAGCGAGACGTTGCGCAACATCGGCCGGCCGGAGAACACCGCGCCATCCTACGCAGCGCCACGACCGGCGAAGCGGCGGACGCCGAGTCGATCACAGCACGGTCACATCTGCCTCCGACCCCGACCCCGGCGGCGTCTGACACCCGCGACGCGGTAGCGTACCGCTCGTGTCAGAGACGCGCTTCCGCTTCGTCTGCCTGCCCTCCGCGCTCGTGGGGAGCCCCGCCGGCTGGGCCCGGGACATGCTCGACGGCGGTGAGGTGGCGCTGCTCGGCGCCGAGGGGCTCGAGGCGATCGACCGGGTGGCCCACGAACTGGGGCAGACGGCGGTCACGCTCGTCCGCAGCGAGGCGACGGCTGCGGAGCAGGACGGCGCCGTCATGGCCTTCGCGGCCGGCCTCCCGCTCGTGTGGGTGGCGCCGGCGTTCAGTGAGGGGGTTCGCCTCTGGGCCCACGAACGCGGGCCGATGACGCTCCTGAGCGAGGCGGCGGGCGCGCTCGACGACGAGGAGCGGCGGCGCATCGACCGGTTCGTCGCGATCCTCGGCCGTCAATCCGAGTAGCGGGCGAGCCGGCGGGGTGGCCGCCACGGGGTCAGATGATCTCGAAGGCGTAGCCCTCGAAGAGCCCGGTCTCGATCACGCCCGGCAACGCCTTCAGCTGGGCGTGCAGGCCCCGCGGGATCTCGTCGAACCAGGCGTCGATGATGAGGTTGCCGGACTCGGTCACCACAGGACCATCCTTGCCGCCGGCGAGGCGCAGCGCCCATCGCTCGCTGCCGTGCGCCTCGAGCGCGCGGCCGGTGAGCTCGACCGCGTGACGGTCGACCTCGACCGGGACCGGAAACCCCTGCCCGAGGCGCTCCACATGCTTGGACGGGTCGATCGCCAGATACATCCGCGCGCAGGTGCCCCAGAGGATCTTCTCCATGAACATCGCGCCGCCGCGACCCTTCAGCAGCCGGCCGTCCGGGTCCACCTCGTCGGCGCCGTCCACCCCCCACTCCGGCTGCACCGACCCGAGCGGCAGCGTCGGGATCCCCAGCGTCTGCGCCGCGACCTCGGTCTCGTAGGACGAGGTGACGATCCGGATGGCGAGCGACTCGCGCTGCACGCGGCGGCCGATCGCCCAGAGCGCCATGTAGGTCGCCGAACCGGAGCCGATCCCCACCAGCGCACCGTCGCGAACCCGGGCGGCGATGCGTTCCCCGACCGCCCGCTTCTCCTCGAGATTGGTCACCCGCTCGGGCCAGCGCAGCGCCGCGGAGGCGAACCAGCCGGAGAGCTCCTCGTTACCCATCGCCACGGTGAACGTTCAGCCTACCGCCTGGCGGCCGGCACACCCCGGGCGTGCCGCCGGCTCACGCGGCCACCCGCCGCCGGCCGGCGCCCTGCCGCCGCCGCTTGGCCGAGAGCAACCGCTCGTCGGCCGCCCGCGTCAGCTGCTCGATCGTGACCCCATCCTCCGGGTAGACCGCCAAACCGAGGCTGGCGCGAATCTCGGCGTGACCCCGGGAGGCCTGCGCCACGGCGGCGGCGACCTTCGCCGCGAGCGTGCGCGGGTCCACCGTGGCCGGTGCGATCACGCAGAACTCGTCGCCACCGAGTCGAGCGACCGTGTCCTGGGCGCGGAGAGCCGCCCGCAACGCCTCCCCCACGTCGCACAGCATCCGGTCGCCCGCGGGGTGGCCATAGCGATCGTTCAGCCGCTTGAAGCCGTCGAGATCGAGCATCACGACGGCGAGGCGCTCCCCCGCGCGCCGGTGGCGCGCGATCTCATGACGAGCCACCAGCAGCAGCTGCCGCCGGTTCGCCAAGCCCGTGAGCGGGTCGCGGTGGGCGGCCTCCTCCATCGCGTCGCGCTCGCGACGCAGCCGCCCGGCGAGGCGGTGCAGCATCGCGGCCGAGGCCCCGGGGACGATCAGCATCAGCCACAGTGGCGGCAGCGCCTCACCGGTGCTCGCCGCGGCGGCCGCGGTGGCGAGGAGGACCACTCCCCCAAAGACCATCGCCCGGCCCGCGGTGGCGCCGCGCTCGGCGGCGAGCAACACCGCGGGCAGGGCGAGCCAGAAGCCGTTCGCGCCCCCCATCAGCCGAGCGATCAGCACGGCGAGCAGCGTGAGCAGGGCCACGCGAACCGGGGCCGGAGCGGCCGGCCCACGGCCGTCGGACGATTCCCCGAGGGGTCGGGGGTCGTTGCCTCGCCGGCGCATCGCGTCGAAGTTTGCTCAGGGCGTCGGACGAATCGGCCCCGGCACTCCCGGTCGCAGCGCTTCCGGGCGACCCGCAGGATCCCGTCGACGACGGCGGGCGGGAGCAGCGTCGCCCCGGCCGTCCGGGCGACGAATCCCTGGGCGGGATCCGAGCGCGGTCACGACGACGATGACGAGGTCACCTCGACGCTCGCCGGTGCTTGATCACCACGCCCTCGAGCACGTCCGCAGCCCGCTCCGCCGCGTCGATCGCGTCCTCGAGGCGCTCGAAGATGTCCTTCCAGCGGATCACCACCATCGGATCGATCCCCTCCTCGAACAGGGAGGCGATCGCGCCGCGAACGAGCCGATCCCCCTCATTCTCGAGGCGGTGCACCTCAATCAGGTGAGCCGAGACATCCTCGAAGCGCCCCACGCGCGGCACGGCGTGGCACAGCTCTCGAGCGGCGTCGCGCAGGACGAGCGCGAGGGACTCGGACTGCGCCATCGGCGCCTCGACGGCGTAGACGCTCAGGAGGGCCGCCACCTCGTCGACGAGATCGACCACGTCGTCCAGGGCCGAGATCAGAGCGAGCAGGTCCCGGTGCTCGATCGGGGCGGCGTGCTCCCGGTGGAGGCGAACGATCAGCTCGTGGGCGATCTGGTCGCCGCGGTGCTCGCAGTCCCGGATCGCGGTGGTCCGGCCCCGCTCCTCCGGAAAGTGCGCGAGCAGGTCATGGAGCAGCTCGGTGGCCTCGACCATGTTCGCGGCCGCCCGCTCGAGCAGGTCGAAGAAGACGCTCTGGCCGCCCTGCGGCAGCCGCTCGACGTGCTCCGGCACCCGGCCGGCCGTCTCTGGCCGATGTTCTGTCATTGATCTCGCCTACCCGTCCGCCGACGGGGGCGACGCCTGCGGTCAGCCGACCCCGGGGGCACTTGTGAACGCCATGTGAACGCCATGGCAGCGCGGACTGTACCGAGCCTCAGGCGGTAGCGACCTCGACGCCGAACCGCCCGTGGAAGCGGATAGCGCCGAGCGCGGCCAACCCGGCTGCAGCGACGGCGAGCAGGAAGGGGCCACGGACGCCGACCGGGCCGATCGCCGCGCCCGCCACCGCCGACCCGAGAGCGACACCGCCCACGAGGCCCGAGAGCGTCCAGCCGAACGCCTCATGCTCGCTGCCGGCGATGACGACGTGGCCGACCAGCGAGTAGAGGCAGGAGAAGGTGGGCGCGACCGCGAGGCCGGCGACGAAGCTGCAGACGGCGGCGACGGCGATCGTCCCGGCGAACAGCAGCGGCGCGGTCACCACGCAGTTGAGGACGAGCAGGAGCACGTACCGCGAACCGAGCGCCGCGCCCCAGCGCGTCGCGCTGTAGCGGACGCCGCCGGCCATGCTTCCGAGGCTCCAGAGCGCGAGCAGCAGGCCAGAGGCCGGGCGCGAGCCGTCGTGCAGCGCCAGCGACGGGATTCCGACCTCCGTCGCGCCGAGCGCCACGCCCATCAGCGCGATCGGCAGGAGCAGACGACGCAGATCGACACTGACCAGGGCGGATCCGCGCGCCGCCGCGCCGTCCGCCTCCCCCGCCGGCACGTCGAGCAGGGGTGAGCGCAGGAAGAGCAGGGTGCCGCTCAGCCCGACCAGCCCGAGGACCGCGACCGCCACCGACGGGGAGGCGACGGTGACGACGATCGTGGTGGCGAGCGGCCCGACGATCCAGATCATCTCCTGGGCGATCGCCTCGAGCGAGTACGCCGTCTCGCGGACGACGCGCTCGTCGTAGAGGTCGCGCAGCAGCGTGCGCACGACCGGGGCGATCGGCGGGGTGAGCCCGCCGGCCGCGCCGGCGAGGACGATCAGGACCGGGGCGGCGGCATGCCCGCGCGCGGCGAGCGCGAGGGCGACGTAGCACCCGGACTGCAGCGCCGCCGCCGGCCCGACCACGCGGCGACGACCGGCGCGGTCGATCAGGCGCCCGAGCAGCGGCCCGCCGAGCGCGCCGGCGAGCGCGCCGGCGCCCACGGCCGCCCCGGCCGCCGCGTAGGAGTGCGTGGCCAGGCGGACGAGCAGCAGCACCGCCAGCGAGGACATGCCCTGCGGCAGTCGCCCGAGCAGCGCCGTGCCGAGCAGGCGCAGCGTGCCGGGCCGTGCGAGAACGGCTCGATAGTGAGTGGCCACGGGTTCATCAAAGCAGGCGGGCGTCCACCGCCCGCCCGCCTGCTCGGCACCGGCGGTCAGGCGGTGACGGGCTGGGACCCGGCGGCGATCGCCACCGCGCGCTCCACGGCGTTGACGTCGCGCACCGCGCCGGTGTCCGCCGAGGTCGCCATCGCGGCGTAGGCCCGCAGCGCCGGGGAGACGACGCGGGCACGGAGGTTCGGCACATATCCGGCGCCGGATTCGAGCCGTTCGCGCCGCTGCGCCAGCTCCGCGTCGGAGACCTCGAGGGTCAGCCGCCGGGCCGGGATGTCGATCGTGATCGTGTCGCCGTTCTCCACGAGCGCGATCGTCCCGCCCGACGCCGCCTCGGGCGAGACGTGGCCGATCGACAACCCGGAGGTGCCGCCGGAGAAGCGCCCGTCGGTGATCAGCGCGCAGGCTTTGCCGAGCCCTCTGCCCTTCAGGTAGGAGGTCGGGTAGAGCATCTCCTGCATCCCCGGACCGCCGCGCGGGCCCTCGTAGCGGATCACGACGACGTCCCCCTCCTTCACCCCGCCCCCGAGGATCGCGTCGACGGCGTCCTCCTGCGACTCGACGACCACCGCCGGGCCGCTGAACCGCCAGATCGACTCGTCCACACCGGCCGTCTTGACGACGGCTCCGCGCACGGCGAGGTTGCCGTAGAGGATCGCGAGGCCACCGTCGGTGGAGTAGGCGTGCGCGACATCATGGATGCAGCCGTCGGCGGCGTCGGTGTCGAGCGTCTCCCACCGTTCGGACTGCGAGAACGCCTCGGCCGAGCGCCGGCAGCCGGGCGCGGCGTGAAATAGCTCGACGGCGCGCTCGCTCGGGCGCCGTCCGCGGATGTCCCACGCCTCGAGCCACTCCGGCAGGCTCGCCGCGTGGACGGTGTGCACGTCCTCGTTCAGCAGGCCGCCGCGCCAGAGCTCACCCAGGATGGCCGGGATGCCGCCGGCGCGATGGACGTCCTCCATCAGGTAGGACCCGTTCGGCGCGACCTTGCACAGGCACGGCACCCGCCGGGAGATCTCGTCGATGTCCCTCATCGTGAAGTCGATCTCCGCCTCCTGCGCCGCCGCGAGGACGTGCAGCACGGTGTTGGTCGAACCGCCCATCGCGATGTCGAGGGCGATCGCGTGCTCGAACGCCGCGCGCGTGGCGACCGAGCGCGGCAGCACGCTCGGGTCGTCCTGGTCGTAGTAGCGGTGGCAGAGCTCGACCGCCAGGCGCCCGGCGTCCTCGTAGAGGTCGCGGCGGGCGGTGTGGGTGGCGAGCGTCGAGCCGTTCCCGGGCAGCGACAGGCCGAGCGCCTCCGTCAGGCAGTTCATCGAGTTCGCGGTGAACATCCCCGAGCAGGAGCCGCAGGTCGGACACGCGCTCTCCTCGATCCGGGCGATGTCCTCGTCGGAGATGCTCTCATCGACCGCCTCGGCGATCGCGGTGATCAGGTTCAGCCGCTTGCGGACGGTGCCGTCGACGAGCACGGCGGAGCCGCCCTCCATCGGACCGCCGGAGACGAAGACGGCCGGGATGTTGAGCCGCAGCGCCGCGTTCAGCATCCCCGGGGTGATCTTGTCGCAGTTGGAGATGCAGACGAGCGCGTCGGCACAGTGCGCGTTGGCCATGTACTCGACGCTGTCGGCGATCAGCTCGCGCGAGGGCAGCGAATAGAGCATCCCGCCGTGCCCCATGGCGATCCCATCGTCGACGGCGATCGTGTTGAACTCCCGCGCGATCCCGCCCGCTCGCTGGATCGCTTCCGCCACGATCCGGCCGACCGGTGCGAGGTGGGTGTGACCGGGGACGAACTGGGTGTAGGAGTTGGCGACCGCGATGATCGGCTTGCCGAAATCCTCGCGCGCGACGCCGGCGGCGCGCAGCAGCGCCCGCGCCCCCGCCATGTTCCGCCCGCGCGTGACGGTGTTGGACCTGAGCTCTGGCATGACCTAAGGCTACCGGCACCCGCCACCCCGAACCGCGCGGCTCGTCGGTCGCGACGCGCGGCACGGGTACGCCGGGCCGGGCAACGGGTAGGCAGTTGGCCGAATGGGCGCGCTGGCGATGACCTTCGACGATGGTCCCGACGAGCGCTGGACTGCGGTCCTGCTCGAGGCGCTCGCGCGCCACGCCGCCACCGCCACCTTCTTCGTGCTCGGCCCGCGTGCGGAGGCACAGCCGCAGTTGATCCGACGGATGCTCGACCACGGCCACAGCGTCGGCCTGCACTGCGAGGCCCATGTCCGGCACTCGCACCGGGACCGCGCCTGGGTCGAGGCGGACACCGAGCGCGCGCTGACGCGGCTGCGCCGCATCGGGGTCGTCCCGTCGCTCTGGCGCACCCCCTGGGGGGACACGGCACCCTGGACCGCGGCGGTGGCGCAGCGCCACGGTCTGCGCGTCGTCCGCTGGACGGTCGACACCCACGACTGGCGCGGGGACAGCGCCCCCGCGATGTTCGCCGCCACCCGCGACGGACTCGTCCCGGGCGCGGTGGTGCTCGCCCACGACGGCATCGGACCCGGCGCCCGGCGCCGCGACGCCGCCGAGACGGTCCGCTACCTCGATCTGGTCGCGAGGCATGCGGCCCGGCGCGGGCTGCGGCTCGAGGCGCTGCGATGACCGCGCTCGAGCGGCGTGGCGCCTCGGCGGCCGGTCCGCTGACCGGCCGCCGCGCTGCAGCGCTCCCCCCCGAACTGGGGGCGGCGCTCGCCATGGTCGCCGCCGGGGCAACGGGCCGGGACCGCGAGCCGCGGCCGGCGTTCCCGGCGGAGGCGATCGACGCGCTGCGGCACGCGGGAGCGCTCGGCTGGAACGCGACGCCCGGGCCCGTGCGACCGCCGGCGGCCGAGGAGCTGGCGCTCGTGCGGCGGGTGGCGGAGGCTGACGGCTCCGTCGCGCGGATCTTCGACGGTCACCTGAACGCGGTCGAGCGCCTCGCCGTGCAGGCGCCCGCCGCGGTGCGTGACGCCGAGCTCGCGGCGGCGCGCGCGGGCACGCTGCTCGCCGGGGTGTGGGGCGGCGTCCCGGTGCGCGACGAGGGAGAGCCGGCGCGCGTGCGGCGCGCCGGCTCACAGGCGGTCGTGCGGGGGGTGAAGACGTTCTGCTCCGGGGCGGGCGGCGTGGACCGTGCCGCCGTGCTCGCCCGGGCACCGGACGACGGGCCGCCGTGGCTCGTCTGGGTCGACGCCGCCGATCGGGACCGCGTGGAGATCGATGCGACCTGGTATCGGGGGCGCGGACTCGTCGCCTCCGTGTCCCATCGCGTGATCTTCCACGACGCTGCGGTGATCGCCCGATTCGGCGCGCCGGGGGCGATCTCGGCCCAGCCCTGGTTCGCGCGCGACGCCCTGCGCACCGTCGCGAGCTGGGCCGGCATGGCCGACGCCGCGACGGCGGCCGCGCTCGCGGAGCTCGCGCGCCGGTCACCCCGAGGGGAGCTCGAGGCGCTCGCGGCGGGACGGATCCTCACCGCCCAGCACACGATCGATGCCTGGCTGGAGTCGGCCGCCCGGGCGATGGACGGCGCGGACCCGAACCTCCCCGCGCTGGCGCTCCACGGTCGAGCCGCCGTTGCCGCCGCCTGCCGGGAGCTGCTGGCGGAGGCGGCACGGGCCTGCGGCTCGGGGCCGTTCGCGCGAGCGGAGGCGCTCGACCGCGCCCGCCGCGACCTCGAGCTCTTCCTGCTCCAGCACCGGCTCGAGCCGCTGCTTGCCCGCGAGGGGGGCCGGGTACTGAACGAGATGGCCACCGAGCACGCGACAGGAGACGGAGGCTCATCATGAACCATCACCTGACCGGGCACGACTTCGAGGAGCGCTATCGCGCCGACCCCGACCCGTGGTCCTACGATGACATCGCCTACGAGCACGCCAAGTACGAGGCGACGCTCGAGGCGTGCGGCCCCGGGCCGTTCGCGAGCGCGCTCGAGCTCGGCGGCTCGATCGGTGTCTTCACGGAGCTCCTCGCCCCCCGTTGCGGGCGGCTGACGACGATCGACGTGTCGAGAACCGCCGCGTCGATGGCACGGCGGCGTCTGGCCCCGTTCCCCGCTGTCGAGGTGATCTGCGGGACGATTCCCGGTGACGTGCCGTCCCGCGAGTACGACCTCGTGGTCGCCTCCGAGATCCTCTACTACCTCGACAGCGGGGCCCTCGAGGCGACGCTCGCCGTCATCCGCAGGCGGCTGCGCCGGGGTGGCAGACTCGTCGCCGTCCACTTCCGGCCGGGCGGCCCGGAGCGACCGTTCACCGGCGGGCAGGTCCACGCCCGGCTGCGCGAGGACCCGTGGCTGCGCTCGGTGCGGGGTGAGCGGGCGCCCGGATACCTCCTTGACGTGCTGGAGCGTCGTTGAGCCGTGGGAGCGGGAGCTGACCGGGGCGGGCATGGCATGGCCCGGCTGGCGGCCGTCATCGTCGTCCCCGCGCGGGACGAGGCGGAGCGGATCGCGGGGTGCCTGCGGGCGCTCGCGTCACAGACGGTGGCGCGCGACCGCTTCGCGGTGATCGTGGTGCTCGACGGGTGCCGCGACGCCACCGCCGCCGTGGTGAGGGCGACCGCCGCCGAGGGCGGGCTCGATGTGGCCGCCCTGCCGGGGCCCGGGACGGGGGTCGGCGCGGCGCGGCGGCTGGGCATGGATGCGGCGGCGGACCGCCTGCTCCGCGCCGGAGCCCACCGGGGCCTGATCGCCTGCACCGACGCCGACTCCCGCCCGGCCCGCGACTGGCTGGAGCGACAGCTCGCACACGTCGCGGCCGGCGCCGAGGCGATTGCCGGGATGATCGAGCTGGACGCGACGGAGCGCGCGCAGCTGCCCGGGGCGGTGCTGCGGGCACGCCGGCGCGATGCCGAGATCAGGTTGCAGCGGGTGCGCGCGGCCGACCCCACGGCGCAGCACCACCATGCCGCGGGCGCCTCGCTCGCGGTGACCGCCGAGACCTACCGGCGCGTCGGCGGCATCGAGCCGCTCCGGGCGCTCGAGGACAGCGCCTTCGCGGAGCGCCTCGCCGCGCACGGCGTCGCGTTGCTGCGCCCGGCCGACGTGCGGGTGCGCACCTCAGCCCGCTCCGACGGGCGTGCCGCCCGCGGGCTGTCGGTCGATCTGGCCGTGTCGCGGTGGCTGCACGAGCGCCGCCACCGTGCCGCCGACTTCAGCGTCCCCGACCTGGTGCACCGCCGGGGCGCGACCAGCGTGTCGGTGATCGTGCCGGCGCGGGAGTGCGCCGAGACGATCGCGGGCGTCCTCACGCAGACCGTCGGCCCGCTCGTGACCGCCGGGCTGATCGACGAGGTCCTCGTCGTCGATGCCGACTCCCGGGACGGCACGGCGGACACCGCCCGCCGGCACGGCGCCCGCGTGGTGCAGCAGGATCGGTTGCGGCCCGAGCTCGGACCGGCGCTCGGCAAGGGCGACGCGATGTGGCGCGCGCTGCCCGAGACGTGCGGAGAGGTGATCTGTTTCCTCGATGCCGACACCGCCGATCCGCACCCCGACCACCTCGTCGGCCTGCTCGGCCCGATCCTCACCGACCCGTCGATCGTCCTGGTGAAGGGCGCGTTCGCCCGTCCCCTGCGGGCGGAGGGACTGACGCTCCCCGACGAGGGGGGCCGGGTCACGGAGCTGATGGCCCGTCCCCTGCTCAACCTGCACGAGCCGCGGCTGGCCGGTTTCCGGCAGCCGCTCGCCGGCGAGATGGCGGCCCGGCGGGACCTGCTCGAGACGGTCTCGTTCCCGGCCGGCTACGGGGTCGAGATCGCGCTGCTCGTCGACGCGCTGCGCCGGCACGGACTCGACGCGCTGGCCGAGTGCGACCTGGGCACCCGCCAGAACCGCCACCAGCCGCTGCGGGCGCTCGGCGAGATGGCCTACGCGGTGCTCGCCGCGATGGAGCGACGCGTCGTCGCCGACCCGGCGGCACGCAGCGAACCGGGCGCGTACCTGCGCCCGTGGGACGGCTCGTCCGCGGCCGTGCCCGTGGTGGAGCGGCCCCCGATCCGAGCCGCCGGCCGCCCCGCCCGTCACCGCCCCCCGCTGCGGCAGGTGGCCTGAGCGGGGGGCGGTGGGCGTGTGGCGGCTACCGCTCTGCCGCCTCCCGGTTGACGCCGCCGCGCAGCAGCCCGCCGGTGGCGATCTTCGTCAGCAGCTCGTCGGCCTGGCTCTCCTCGTCGAGGGTCTCGCCGAGGAGACGCTTCGCGTCGTCGTAGCCGAGCTCATCGGCGAGCGTCCAGGCCGTCCCGTAGGCGGCGATCTCGTAGTGCTCGACGCGCTGGGCGGCGGCGATCAATGCGGCGTCCTTCGGCGCCCCCGAGCCCGACTCGCCGAGCACCTCCTCCCCCTCCTCCAGCAGGCCGGCCATTCCCTTGCAGCGCTGGGAGCCGGTGATCCCGAGATCCCCCCGGATCCGCTCGAGCCGCTCGACATGGCCGCGGGTCTGCTCGAGGTGGGTCTCGATCGCCTGTCGCAGCTTCTCGTCGCTCGCGGCGCCGGCCATCTTCGGCAGGGCCGAGACGAGCTGAGTCTCCGCGCTGTACAGGTCCTCGATCTGCTCGGTGAACACGTCGTCGAGTGTGGCCAGTGACATGGTTGCTCCTTTCGTGGTCTCCCCCGGTGGCTACCCGTCGCAACATTCGACGACATGGCTCGATACCGGGTGGTTGACTCCGGGTCGATGGATCAGCGGCAGACGACGGGCGAGGCGAGACGCCGGCGAGGAGTCCGCTCGGCGGTCGTGGCGGCGGGCACCGCGCTGGTCACGCTGCTCGGCGGCTGCGGGTCGGTGGCGCCGCACGTGTCGGGGCAACGGGTCTTCACGCAGGACTGCGAGTTCTGCCATTCGGTGAACGGCCACCCGCTGCCCGTGCAGCAGGGTGGTGATCTGCGCGGCCTGCCCATGTCGCGCACCGAGCTCATCCAGTCGACCGCGGGGATGCCGAAGCTCCACGGCCCGCTCACCTCCGCGGAGATCCGCGCGGTGGTCGCCTACCTGCAGTCGCTGCGGCCGCGGTGAGCTCAGCGGGCGGGCGTGAGCTCGCCCACGTCGGCGGAGACGCTCCCCGAGCTCTCGAGGCCCCCGATGAGCAGGAGCGAGCGGGCGCCGTTCGGGATGAGCGCCGCGTCGGAGAGGCCGGCCGGCAGCCGGCCCGCCGTGGTGACCCGACCCGTCGCCGGGTCGATGGCGAAGATCCGCGCCGTCTGGGAGCTCGCCCCGTTCCCCCGACCACCCACCAGGTAGGCGAACTGGCCAAGCGGGGCCAGTTCGCCATGGGTCACGGGCGACGGCAGGGTGCCGATGCGGGTGGTCCGGCCGGTGCGGGGATCGAAGCGGTAGATCGCGCGGCTCGCCGCCGTCGGGGTCGAGCCGCCCGCGATCAGGACGCGGCCGCCGATCGCGGTGACCGCCGCGTACCGGAGCCCCACGGGGATCGTCCCGGCGACGCTGGCGGACGACGCGCCCGCGTGGTAGGCGAGGATCGTGTTCTTCCAGTTCACGCCGTCAAAGCCGCCAGCGATGTACGCGGTGGTCCCGATCGAGGTGACGGCCGAGTCCGATGAGGCGGCGGGAAGCGCGCCGACGGTGCTGAGGGCGGCGCGCGCCGGGTCGAAGCTGAGGATGTGATCGAGCTCGGAGAAGGACCCGCCCCCGAACGCGTACACGAGCCCCCCCAGCCTGGCGGCCTGCGCATCGTGCTGCGCCGTGGCGAGCGTCGCCACCTGGGTGACGTGGGTGAGGTCGCCGACGTCCACCTCGCTTGTCGAGGTGTCGGCCGCCGACAGGCCGCCGATCAGGACGAAGCGTCCCGGGCCGAGCGTCGCGTAGGCGGGATCGCGCAGCGGCGCGGGCAGCGCGTAGAGGCGGTGGTAGCGGAGCTGCGCGGGGCGCGCCGACGCATGCTGGCGTACTGTTCGCCGTCCGTGACCGGTCGCCGCCGCGTGGCCCGCCGACGCGCTCGTGCCCGCCGCCGAGCCCCCGCAACCAGCGAGGATGGTCGCGAGCGCGAACCCCATCACCGAAGGAACCCTCGTACGCATGAACCCAGACGGTAACGGCCCGCAACGCGTCACGGCGCCGCGGCTAAGAGCATCTTCAGAGTCACGTTATGCGCCGCTGAGCCGCCCTCGGCAGGCTCGCCCGGTGCGCAAGTCGATCGTCACCGTCGCCGCGGTCGCGGCGGCCGCTGTCATCGCCGGATGTGGAGGCGGCTCCTCGAGCCAGGCCGGGACGACGGCCAAGCGCTCGGCGACGAAGGGGGGTCAGACCGCCGCCCGCCAGGCCCACAAGGGGCCGCTCAACATCTACGCCGCCGACACGCCCGGCAACTTCAGCCCGGTCGTCCGGCACGACCCGGCGCTCGTCTACGTCCCCAACAGCGACAGCAACACCGTCGACGTCATCAGCCAGAAGACGTTCAAGGTGATCGACCAGTTCGTCACCGGCGCGATCCCTCAGCACGTCACGCCGGCCTGGAACCTCAAGACGCTGTGGGTCGACAACAACGCCGGCAACACGCTCACCCCGATCAACCCGCGGACGGCCAAGCCCGGGAAGTCCATCCCGGTCGAGGACCCGTACAACCTCTACTTCACCCCGAACGGGAAGTACGCGATCGTCGTGGCCGAGCGGCTGCGCCAGCTCCAGTTCCGCAACCCGAACACGATGGCGCTGATCCACACACTGACGATCCCGCCCTGCGACGGGCTCGATCACGCCGACTTCTCGGTCAACGGGCGCTACATGTACGCCAGCTGCGAGTTCGCCGGCCGCATGGTCGAGGTGGACACCAAGACGATGCGGCTGATGCGCGTCCTCGTGATCAACAAGGGCGCCTCGGCGCCCCAGGACGTCAAGCTCTCACCGAACGGCCGGACGCTCTACACCGCCGACCAGGACAACGCGGGCGTGTGGATGATCAACCCCACGACCTTCAAGGTGATCGGCTTCATCCACACCGCGGCGGGCGCGCACGGGCTCTACCCGAGCCGGAACTTCAAGTACATGTACGTGTCGGACCGGGAGGCGGGCGCGGTCTCGGTCGTGAGCTTCGCCACCAACAAGGTCGTGAAGACCTGGCAGCTGCCGCTGCCGGCCAGCCCCGACATGGGCGGCGTCTCCGCGGACGGGAAAACCCTCTGGTTGAGCGGCCGCTACAACAGCGTCGTCTACGCCATCAACACGATCACCGGCAAGCTGCGGGCGGAGATCCCCGTCGGCCCCGGCCCACACGGCCTGTGCGTCTGGCCGCAGCCGGGCAACTACTCGATCGGGCACACCGGGATCATGCGCTGAGCCGGTTCGGGTCACGGTCCGGCCGTGACCCGAACCGGTTGAGCCCCCCCGCCCGGGCGGTGCCGTGGCACCGCCCGGGCGCACGTGTCACGGGTAGGTCGTGACGTCGACCGGCGTGTCGGCGTTGGTCGCCGTCGAGGAGCCGCCCGTCCCGTTGATCACGTTGAGGATCCCTCCCTGGCCGTGCACGGCGTCGAGGAAGATCGTCAACAGGTCGTGGAACTGGACCCCCGGCGTGTCCGGGGCCTCGAAGGCGTTGCTCGCGTAGATCGGCACGCCCTGGTCGAAGAACGAGTAGCTCCCCATGCCGTAGCCCTGGAAGGTCTTCACCCCACTGCCGACGAGGAACGCCGGGTACCCGAGCTGGGTCGGCGACGCCATCCAGGCCGCCTGGCTGGGCGGGTCGTAGGGCATCTCGTTCTGGAAGAACACGTCCTCGCCGTTCTGACCGTTCCAGATCACCTCGTTCTTCTGGAAATGCTCGACGGCCAGCCCATAGGCGTGGACATCGTTCCCGTTGACGATCAGGCCGGTGTCGGCGGTGTTCTGAGTCCAGCCGACGCCGTAGCCGTGGTCGGCGCGCCAGGCCCAGATGTCGTCGAGGATGGTGTTGTTGTCATCGACGATCATCGCCGTCGTGGTCCTGCCGGGCTCGGCACCGCCGACGCGGAGGAAGACGTCCTGGACGAGCGTCGGGTCGTTGGGGTCAGAGGATCCTCCCAGCCCCGGGAGGGGTGAGCCGTCGGCGCGGCCGCCGAGCTGCAGCAGCGACGGGGAGTTCTGGGGCCCGGCGTCGATGATCAGGCCCGAGAGCTTGATCCCCGGCACGTCGGCCGTCCGCAGGGCGACGTTGCCGTTCTGCGGGATGAGGGTGGCGAAGCCGAGCCCGAGCACGATCGTGTCCGGGTGGCTGACGACGATCGTCTGGGGCAGGTCGTAGACGCCCGGCGTGAGGATCAGGTTGAGGCCACGGCTCAGCGCGGCGTTGATCGTCGGGACGGGCGTCGTCGGATCGGCGACGAAGAACTGCGAGATCGGCAGCGAGGTGCCGGCCGTCGGCCCTGAGGCGAACGACGGGCCGACCGAGTTGTGCAGCAGCGACGGCACGAACACGCGCATGGCACCACTCGAGTCGGTGTAGAGGAAGGGCTCCTCCTGCGAGACCGGTGTGCTCGCCACGTTGGTGTACTGGTTGGTGCCCGGGGCGAAGTCGGTCGCGGGGGCGCCGGTGTCACCGAGGAACACCTGATTCCACACGCCATTGGTCCAGCCGTTGTTGAGCGAGCTGTTGCGGACAAGCCACTGCTGTTGGGACCCGTTGATGACGACGCCGCCGTTGAACTGCGAGTCGGCGATGAAGCCGCCGCTGGCGAAGGACGGGCCGCTGCAGTAGTCCATCAGCGTCGTGCTGCCGTTGATCACCACGCGACGCATCGGTGAGGCCTGCGACACCGCCCAGAACTCGTTCGAGTAGCACCCCGCCCCCGGCTTCGTCACGTTGATCGTGAGGTTCGACATGGACCGCCAGAAGTTGTCGAGCGCGGTGCAGGAACCGGCGATGCACTGGTTGTAGGAATCGATCGAGCCGTTGATCACCACATCCTGGGGCGTGGCGCCGAGGCCGGCGACCGAGGTGTAGTAGCCAACCTGGAAGTTGAGCGGGTCGGTCGCGCTGCCGTAGGTGCCGGGCTCGAACAGGATGGCGTAGCGCTGCGGGCCGAACTGATTGGACACCTGCTGGGCGGCGATCGCGTTGAGCTTCGCCTGAATCGAAGCCTGCGGCATCGACGGGCTGAAGATGAGAACGTTGGGTCCCAGCGACGGGTTCCCGACGTGCAGGGTCTGCGCGTCACTCGGCGCATTGGACGCCGCGGCCGACGCTCCCGCCGGCACGGCCCACAGGGCCAGACACGCCACCACCGCGGCGGCTCTACTCCACTTCACAATTCTCTCCTTCCGAACGGTGACGGATCGGTCGCTCCGGGCGCGAGATGCCCGAACGGCGCGAACCTTACACCCCGTGCAACCGCCGGCGGAGGGTGTGACGAGCTGAAACTTGTTCCGGATTTGCAGGGAGTTTGTGAAACACGATTCATCGGTGGCCGACGCCGGAGAACCGGCGGGCGGCATGCGGGCTGACGCCCCCCGGGCCGGGCGCCGAATGGCGACCGGCCCGGCCCGCCGGGCGTCAGCCCGCGACCGGCGGTGTGGCCGATCCGCTCGGTGCCGCGGTCGGTGCGGCCCCGCGCCAGCGGCCCATGCCCGCGGGCCCACCATGCATGCCCTCGGGCCCACGACCCATGCCGGGGCAGCCCGGCCGGACCCTGAACGAGCTGTCGAGGTGGACCTCCGTGGTCCGGCCGCCCTTCGTCACGACGACCTCGTAGCCCTGTCCGCTGAGGTCGGTCGTCACGCCGGTGGCGGTGCCGCCCCCGAGGGAGGCGACGGCCGCCGCCTCGGCCTTGGTCGCCGCCGCCCCGGTGACGGCCGTCTCCGCGCTCTCGTGCGCGGCGCCGCCGCGTGGGGGCCGGTTCGCCGGCGCCCGGCCGTAGGCGCCGGCCGACCCGGCGCCTGAGGGTGGAGCCAGGGTCGAGGGGGTGGTGGTGGTCGACGTGGTCGAGGTCGTCGCCGCGCTGGCGAGCGCGGCGCCGCCGACCCCGGCGCCCGCGATCGCCCCGGCGGTGACGAGCACCGATCTGATGTTGCGCATGTTTCCCTCCTGTGGGATGGATGGTCACCTCAACCGTCGGAAATCCCGGTAAGTGGTGCGCAAGAACGTCGTAGGAGCTCGCGAAGAGCACCTCGGCTCGCGGTCGCGACGGGTCGGGGAGGCCGGGGGCGGCCGCGCCCTGGCCGGGCCGACGTTCCTCAGCGTTTGCGCGCGGTGCGAGTGTGGTGTTTGCCGGACGCACCGGGGCGCCGGCGGAGCGATCGTGTCGGCATGACCCTCGTCTGGTTCATCGTCTGGTTGGTCGCGAACTCCGTCGGAGCCAAGCAGCCCCTGCTGCTGGACCCCGTCAACGCGTGGGCGGCCACGCTGATCCTCGCGATCGCGCTCGATCTCGCGGGATCGCACGCTCGGGCGAGCGACCGGCGTCGCTGACCTGCGCCCGCGTACGTTGATTGCCGAGGCCGGAATGCGGCGTTGCCCGGACGTTCGCGGCGGCTCCGAACGGGATACTCGCCCGAACGGTTCGACACGACGATCGGGGAATCCGGGAACGATGCTGGTGCAGCGCGCGGATCACAGCCCCGGCGATGCGGCGGCTAACATGGCCGCCGCCACGCGGGAGCCTTTCCCATGAGACCGGGCAGCGACGACGTTCGCCGGTCGATCCGGATCCGTGTCCATGTGGTGCATCATCCCCTGGGGCGTTGGGAGGTCCTGCCTCCCAACGGGCGCTCCAGGATCCCGTGCGAGACGCTCGAGGACGCCCGACGGGTCGCCCACCTGGCGATCGGGGACGGTGACGACGGCGAGCTGATCGTCCGCGACGCGTACCACCGTGTCCTTGAACACGGCCTGATCCACGGTGACCGCCCTCAAGCGGCGAACCCGGCCCCGGCGCCGACGCGCGCTCATCCGCGGCGGCCCCGGAACGGGTGAGATCGAACCCCGCCCCGGCCGCCCATCACCGGATCGGGTGGTAACTACCGATCACATCGCGCGTCTGTCCACGATCCGCGATCGGCCGCCGGCGGGCAAGCTTGTCATGTCCATCGAGCGAAAGGCATGAATCATGGCTGGAGCACTGATGCGCTGGGACCCATTCACCGAGCTCAGTGAGTGGCGCTCCCGTCTCGATCGCAGGTTCGACGAGTGGCCGGACGGCCGCGGGCATCCGTGGACGCCCGCGATCGACGTGGTGCGCGAGGACGACCGGCTGGTGATGCGGGCCGACCTGCCCGGGATCAAGCCCGACGAGGTCAAGATCGAGTTCAAGGACGACATGATCACCGTCTCCGGCGAGCACCGGGAGAGCAAGGAGGAGAAGGACCGCGACTATGTGCGCCGCGAGCGCCGGTACGGATCCTTCTCCCGCTCGGTATCCCTGCCGGTCGGCGTCGATCCCAAGAAGATCGAGGCGATCACCAAGGACGGCGTCATCGAGCTGACGATCCCGCTGCCCAAGGAGGCACAGACGGAGCCGGTCGAGATCACCCCGACCCCCGCCTGACGGCCTCCGTCGCGCCGGCCACCCGCCGCGTCCCGTGGCCGGCGCGATCCTGAGCGGGAGACCCACGACCATGCGATCGAACATCGCCCCGTTCACCTATTACGTCGTGAAGCCGCACGGCCAGACGGCGCGTGTGTTCGCCTCACTCGCACAGGCGTCGGCGGCGATCATGCGACTCGGACCGACGCCGGTGGACGTCAGCGCCATCGCCGGGAGGCGCCGACGCAGTCTCACCGTCTCGGAGCTCCGCGAGGTGCGCGAGCTGTGTCGCGGGCGCGACCTGCACCTCCAGCAGAGCGCGGTCGATCACCGGGGTGAGGGCGAAGCATCGGCCGGGTGAGGGGGCGTCGGCCCGAGCAGCGGTACCGCCGGAACCGGGCGACGCCCGAGGGTGTCTCGACGCACGGCCGGGGGACCAGGCCCGTCGTGACCACCGATCCGGGCGGGGCCGTTTCAGTCGGGCGCCGCCCGGTCACCGTCACCGGCGGCCATCGTCACGTTCACCTGCCCGCTCTGGCTCAGGAGGGCGAATCCGGTGACCCGACCCTCGCGCTCGAAGGCGAGGGTGACGCTCGCGTCGCCGACCCGCAGCCCCTCGAGCCGAACCTGATCGAGCCACTCGGGCAGCACCGGTCGCTCGATGTTGAGCCTCCGGGCCGGGGCGTCGGCGGAGATGCCGAGCATCGTCTGCAGCAGCAGCACCGGCGCCGCCGCCGCCCACGCCTGAGGGCTGCAGGCGACGGGGTAGGCCACCACCGACGTGCGCTGGGACCGGTCGAACCCGCAGTACAGCTCCGGCAGGCGCAGGTCGCGCATCGTGGTGGCCACGTCAAACAGCGCCGTGGCGATCCTGATCACCGCGTCATCGTGGCCATAGCGCTTCATCCCGGCGGCGATGATCGCGTTGTCATGCGGCCAGACGGAGCCGTTGTGGTAGCTCATCGGGTTGTAGGCGGGCGACTCGCTCGAGAGCGTTCGGATCCCCCAGCCGCAGAACATGTCAGCGGCCATCAGCCGCTCCACGACGGCGTCCGCCTTGTCCCGGTCGGCGATCCCTCCGTACAGAGCATGGCCGGCGTTGGAGGTGACACTTGCCACCCTCCGCTTGCGGCCGTCGAGCGCGAGGGCGAACGTTCCCTGTTCGGCGTCCCAGAACGCGTCGTTGAAGCGCTCGCGCAGCAGTTGCGCCTGTTGGCGCAACTGCGCCGCGCGGTCCGAGGCGCCGAGCGCCTCGTACACCTCAGCGATGGCTCGCTTGGCCGCATACACGTAGGCCTGCACCTCCACGAGCGCGATCGGCCCCTCGGCAAGGCTCCCGTCGGCGTGGACCACGGAATCCTGCGAATCCTTCCATCCCTGGTTCTGCAGTCCGCCGGGGGAGCGGCGCTCGTACTCGACGAAGCCGTCACCGTCGAGGTCACCGTAGTCATCGATCCAGGTGAGCGCGGCGTCCAGAGCCGGGCGCAGCGCCCGCACCGACTCGAGGTCCCCGGACCACCGGAGGTAGTCGGCGGCGCGCATGAGGAAGAGCGGCGTGGCGTCCACGGTGCCGTAGTACGGAGTGTGCGGGATGATCCCGGCCCCGGCCAGCTCCCCCACTCGCAGCTCATGGAGGATCTTGCCCGGCTCCGCATCCCGCCACGGATCGTCCTCGGTCGCCTGCAGTCCGGCCAGGACCCGCAGGGCGTCGAGCGACAGGTCCGCGCCCAACAGCATCGCCTCCCCCGCGCTCAGCAGCGCGTCGCGTCCGAAGGGCGCGACATACCAGGGGATGCCGGCCGCCAGGATCCGCCCGCCGGGCGCCGGCATCACGAGCGACCGCAGATCCTGAGCTGAGGCCGCGATGAGCGCCTCGAACCGGCGGTTGTCGCTGCGCACCTGCGTGCGCTCCTCCCCCCAGGCTGAGCGTGCTTGGTCGAGCGCGACAGACGCCGACTCCAGGCGGCGTGGCGCCCGGCGGCGCCCGCCGATCGAGGGCTCGACGGTCACCAGGATCGCCACGTCCGCTCCCGGATCGAGAGTGACGCGCCAGCGCATGCGTGCCCGCCCGGCCTGCAGGTCGACGTCGAGCGGCGTGGGATCGACGCGAATCACCGTCTCCCTGAACGCCGCATCCTCGCCAACATAGGCGAGGACCACCTCTCGACGGCGACGCTTCGGCGCCAGCGCATGCCCCCGCTGGTCGCGGCGAACCCCGCCCCGGACCTCGAACATGTCCGCGAAGTCCGCGGCCGCCGCAAGGGTCACCGTCGTGGTGAAGGGTTCTCGCCGGTAGCTGCGCAGCCGGATCCGGCAGTAGAGACGTCCCGCGGCGAGCATGAGCTCGCGGGTGATGCTCAGCGACATCTGCGGGATCGGCTCCAGCGGTCCACGGCGCAGCTGCGCATTGGTGGCATCGACGATCGCCCGCTCCTGGGCGGTCGAGTAGGAGAGCGCGACCGGCCGCAGGCCGCCCACCTCGAGGCGCATCTCCGAGAGGTACCGGGTGTCGAAGGCGTAGAAGCCCTCACCCGAGACCTGCGCGGGAGCGATGTCACCGTCCGTGCGAGCGCACAGGAAGTGGTGGCCGTCCTTGATGACCAGGAGCTCCTCGCGTGCCTCGGCCGGGACCGGCGGCGCCCGCTGGGGCTCGACCGGCCCAGCCCGCCCGGCGATGGCGAACCGCTCGCCCCGGGGGCTCCGCACGGAACCCTCAACCGGTTCCGTCCCGCGCACCTCGGGCCCGAGCGCCCCATCCTCAGCCATGACGACCGCCGGACCGCACGAGCGCCGACTCTACGCCTCGGGGCCGAGCGCGAGCATGAGCTCAGCGGCGGGCCCCGGGTCCGGGTCCGGCGGGCTCGCTGCCGCCCGCGCCCGCCGGTAGACGTCGACATAGGCGGAGGTGACCACGGAGACGTCATACCGCTCCTGGACACTCGCGCGACAGGCCAGCGGATCCAGCTGATCGAGGCCCCCGAGCGCGTCGGCCATCTCCACCTCGTCGGCGACGAGGAACCCGTTCACCCCGGGAAGCACGACCTCCTGCGTGGCCCCCTGCGCGAAGGCGACCACCGGCGTGCCGCACGCCAGCGCCTCCACCATCACCATGCCGAACGGCTCAGCCCAGCGAACCGGCATCAGCAGTGCCGCGGCGTTGGCGAACAGGTCGATCCGGCGGGTGCCGGCGACCTCCCCGACGTACCGCACGCGGTCACCATCGACGTGCGGGGCGATCCGCTCGCGGAAGAACGTCTCCTGACCGGGTTGCACCGGTCCCGCGAGCACCAGGCGCCGTCCCGCGCGGCGGGCCGCGGCCACGGCGACATCGGGCCCCTTCACCGGGTCCATGCGCCCCATCCACAGCACGTAGTCCTCCTTCCTGACGCGCAGCGGCCAGTGCTCGACCATGACCGGGTTCGGCACCACCGCGTCGATGCGGATGGGCGCCGGCGCGCTGCGCACCTGAGCCTGGCTGATCGCCACGAGCGTCGCCTTGTGGCCATGCCGCGCGTAGATCTCAGACGTCCGGGCGGTGAACGGTCCGTGGAGAGTGTGCACGACCGGGGCGCCGAAGAGATTCGCGAAGGCGACCGCCGTGAACCCGGAGTGGTCGTGGATGACGTCGAACGGCCTCCCGATCGCCCGGGCGACCTCCACCCACTCGCGCGCCCGGGCGACGTGGTCGGACTCGTACATGGAGGCACCGATCTCGTCCGGGTGCGTCTCGGCGAGCAGCGTGCGCAGCCGAGCGGTCGAGCGCGATCCCGGCGCCGCAAACAGCGTGACGTCATGCCCCTCCGCCACGAGCTGTCGGGCCAGCAGATCCACGACGCTCTCGATCCCGCCATAGCCATGCGGAGGCACCGGCAGCCAGGGCGGCGCGAGCAGCGCGATGCGCAAGGGGGGCGCGCGGCGAGGACCTGCCCCTTCAGGGGGCCGATCGAGTCCCACGGCGGCCTGAATTGAGGGGAGGCTGCACCATGATTCCGACGATAGGTCTCGATGTGGCCGGCCCGATCGGGGAAACACACGAGTCGGGCCGGGGTGAACTACCCTGGCGGTCGCTCCCCGCCCGCGGCAGACTGTGTCCGCACGCGGGAACGACCCACCGAAGCCGGCCCGCGCGCAGCAGCGATGTCCGCGCTCGCCCACTCGATCGCCTCTCGGGGCACTGCCGATCGCCGCTTCGAAGCGATCGTGCTCGACGCGGACGGTCTCGACATCCTCGAGACGGGCGCGGGAACCCCGTCGCTGCGCCGGCTGATCGAGTCGGCCTGCGGACAGGGGCTGGAACTGGCGATCGTCAGCGCGGAGGCGATCGGCTCGGTCGACGACCGGCTCCGGGCCCGTCCGGACGGCCCGGGCTCGCTGGTGATGGCGCTGGACCTCGGCTCGGAGGCCTACCGGGTCGGCCCGGACGGACCTCAGCCGCTCCTCCGGCGCGGGGTCAGCGACACGGAGGACGCCGCCCTGTCCCGGGCGGCACAGCTGACCGCCGAGCGTCTCGACGCCCGTGGCCTGGAGCTCACGGTCATCTCCGCGCGCCGCGACCGGCGCGCGATCGAGCTTCCTCCCGCCCCCGCGCCGGGCGACCCGTCCGGTTCGGTCAGCGCTCCCCAGCCCCCCGCTCCCGGGGCACCACTCGCCGACGCGGGCGGCGGTGGGCTGTCTGAGGCGATGCGCATCGCTCGCGGGGCCGCGCTCGAGGCGGGCCTCGCCGACGTGCGGGTCACAGCCGGCGCGACGTGCGTCGAGATCGGTCTGAGCGACAGGTCGGACTCGATCGCCTGGGTCCGCGACTGGCTCTGGGGCCGTGGGATCGCGCCGGCGCAGACGCTGCTGGCGGGCGCCGGCCCGTGGTCCTCGGAGCCGGATGGCGACGGAGCCGCCGTCTGGAGCGGGAGCGGCGGCTCCCTGCTGGCCCTCCTGCGCGATCAGATCGCGCGGCGCCGGCGTGGGGAGCTGCCGGTCACCACGAGCGACGCCGGGTGGACGCTGACGATCTGCTCGGAGGATCGGCACCTCCAGCGCGTGCACGAGGCGCTGTTGACGCTCGCGGACGGCCGACTCGGGACCCGCGGCAGCGCGCTCTCGCGTCACTCGGGTCGCAACCCGGCGGTGTTGATGGCCGGCGTCTACAGCGGTGACGGCGCCGAGTCCCATCTGTTGGCGGGACCCCGGTGGAACGAGCTCGCCAGCGGCGGTCCGGGCCCGACTCGCCGGGTGCTGGATCTGCACACGGGCGTGCTGTATGAGGAGGGAAGCGGCCGGGACGGGCCGGTGCAGGCCGCGCTGTTCTCGTCGCTCGCGCAGCCCGGCCTCGCGGTGCTGCGGGCCCGGGGTGCTCATGCCGACGCCGACCGTCGGACGCCGCTCACGCCCCCTCCGCAGGCCCGCGTGGATCAGGGCGAGGAGCGGGGCATCACCTGGATGGTCGTGTCGGGACCGCCGGGCAGCATCGCGGCGGCCGCCGCATCCCGGGGGCGCGGCCGCGGAGCACGCGCGGGGCTGGATCGGGTGGCCGCGTATGAGGGCGCCGCGGACGACACCGCGAGCTGGGAACGCGCCGCGGCGCGCGCCCGGCGCGCGCACGACGCGGGCCACGACGCGCTGCTCGCCGAGCACCGCAGCCGCTGGGCCGCCCGCTGGGACGACGCGGACATCGTGATCAACGGCGATCCGCAGCTGCAGCCGGCGATCCGCTTCGCCCTCTTT
>DAIDJO010000003.1 GCA_027451345.1 Solirubrobacterales bacterium | reverse complement strand
CCGCAGAGCGTTGGAGGTCATCTCCGGCCCGTTGTCACAGCGGATGAACTCGGGGTGGGTGCCGCGCTCGGCGACGATCCGGTCGAGCACGTCAACGACCTTGTCGCCGTCGATCCGCCGCTCGGCCTCCATCGCCAACGCCTCACGGGTGAACTCGTCCGAGACATAGAGCAGCTTGATCGCGCGGCCGTCGTCGGTCACGTCGAACTGGAAGTCGAACGCCCACACGTGATCGGGCCGCTCGGCCCGCAGCCGGTCACCCGGCACCGTCGAGTCGCCGCGCCGCAGGCGTTTGCGGCGCTTCTGCGGGACACGGAGCCCCTCCTCGCGCCACAGCCGCTGCACCCGCTTGCGGTTGATGCTCCAGCCCTGATCGAGCAGATGCTGGTGCGCCTGGCGGTATCCCCACCGCGGCCGCTTCCTGGAGAACGCCCGCAGCTCGACCCTGAGTGCCGCGTCGTCCTGCGCCACGACCGGCTCACGCCGCTGCGTCGAGCGGGGCTGACCGACATACCGGCACGCCCGCCGCTCCGACAGACCCAGACGGTCCTGCAACATCAGGACCGCCCGGCGCCGACGCTGCGGGCTCACCAATTTCCCCGGCTCACCTCGCGCAACGCCTGGTTCTCCAGCAGCTGATCCGCGACGATCCGCTTCAGCCGCTGGTTCTCGGCCTCGAGCTCCTTCAACCGCTTCACATCGTCGGCCTTCATCCCACCGAACTGGTTGCGCCAGCGGTGATAGGTCGCCTCCGACACCTCCAGGTACTTCCAGACCTCCGGCAGCTCCATCCCCTCGCCAAGCAGCCTGTCGGCCTCCCTCAGCTTCCTGACGATCTGCTCCGGGGTATGCCTGCGTCGCGACATCTACGTGCTCCTTCGACCCATTCTCCAAGGCCGTTGAAGCTCTCACAGCGACCGGACCGAATCCCGGGGAGCCGGCCACGCACTAGAAGCCTGAGTTGCCGCCTATCTGAGTGTCGATCATGCTGGTTGCCCTAGGCTGACGGAACGTACTGAGAATCCGCAGGCCAGGCTGACGTGAGATCCCCTCCGCGAGAGCATGCTTCGCCCAAGGACTGAGTTCCACGTGCCCGGCGTCTTCGTCCAACCGCTGCCCATGCCGCAGAGACTCTCCCAATGCCGCCGCGATTGCCGCGATCTCCTCCGGAGACGGTCCTCGTCCGCGGTCCTGCTGTCCCGGGCTCCGATTCACTTCCTCAGAGCGGGATGTTTCCGTGCTTGCGCCGGGGACCTGGCTGGTGCTTGGTCTCGAGCATACGCAGCGCCTCGATCAGCTTCGGGCGCGTCTCGTGCGGAATGATCACGTCGTCGATATAGCCACGTTCAGCCGCGATGTAGGGGTTGGCGAAGTGTGTCTTGTACTCATCGATCCGCCGCGCGCGCTGAGGCTCCGGGTCATCAGCAGCGGCGAGCTCGCGGCGGTAAACGACATTCACCGCGCCCTCTGCGCCCATGACCGCGACTTCCGCGGTGGGCCAGGCGAAGTTCATGTCGGCCCTGAGGTGCTTTGAGCCCATAACGTCGTAGGCCCCGCCGTAGGACTTGCGCGTGATAACGGTCAGTTTCGGGACGGTCGCCTCCGCATAGGCATATAGGAGCTTGGCGCCGTGGCGGATGATCCCGCTCCACTCCTGGGCGGCGCCAGGGAGAAACCCCGGCACGTCACAGAAGGTGATGACTGGGACGTTGAATGCATCGCATGTGCGGATGAAGCGCGATGCCTTCTCTGAGGCCTCGATGTCGAGTACGCCGGCGAGTTGCGCGGGTTGGTTGCCGACGATCCCGACCGACCAGCCACCCATGCGCCCGAATCCGCAGATGATGTTGCGTGCAAAGAGTTCCTGGACTTCGAAGAACTCACCGTCGTCGACGACGCGGCGCACGATCTCGCGCATGTCGTAGGGCTTGTTCGCGTTGTCTGGAACGATCCTGTCTAACTCCGGGTCCTGGCGATGGGGATCATCAGTGCAAAGCACACGGGGCGAGATCTCGAGATTGTTCTGCGGCAGAAACGACAGCAGGTAGCGGGCGTCCTCCAGGCATTGATCCTCATCCTCAGAGGCAAAATGCGCCACCCCCGACCTGGTGCTGTGGCTGACCGCACCACCGAGTTCCTCCATCCCCACCTGCTCACCGTTCACGGTCCTGATCACCTCGGGACCGGTAATGAACATGTGCGAGGTCTCCTTGACCATGAAGATGAAATCGGTGATCGCCGGGCTGTACACCGCACCGCCAGCACACGGACCCATGATCAAGCTGAGCTGCGGGATCACACCGCTGGCGCGGACGTTGCGGTAGAACACTTCGCCGTAGCCGCCGAGCGCGACCACGCCCTCCTGGATGCGGGCGCCGCCGGAGTCATTGATGCCGACGATCGGGCAGCCGATCCTCTCGGCCAAGTCCATCACCTTGACCATCTTCTCCGCCATCACCTCGCCCAGCGAACCGCCGAACACGGTGAAGTCCTGGGAGAACACGCACACCCGGCGTCCGTCGATCGTGCCGTGCCCGGTCACGACCGCATCGCCGTAGGGGCGGTTCTCCTGCATCCCAAACCCCGTTGTGCGGTGGCGGACAAAGACATCGAGTTCCTCGAACGAGCCGGGGTCCAGCAGCTTGTCGATCCGCTCGCGCGCCGTGTACTTCCCCTTGGCATGCTGTTTCTCCACAGCCCCTGCGCTGTCCGCATGAATGGCTTCGTGCTTCAAAGCCTCGAGCTGCGCGAGCCGCTCCGCAAAGGTCATCGGCGCGTGGGTCAGCTCGCCCGGGTCTTGGGAGCCGCGTTGGGCAGGCTCAGAAGCCTGAGCGTGCATCTCAGTCATGCGCGCCCCTCCCTGCTCGCTGAATGAGTTCGATCGTCGGTCCGTGCGCGGACCAGTCCAAATACAAGACTCGGCTTGGATCGTCGGGGAGCTGGGCGTCTAACACGAGTTCGGTGCAGGGTCGGCTTGAGTCGCTCCAGGTACTGATCGATGTCGTCCACGTAATGGGCAAGGGGGTGCACCCGATCCCCTCTCCTCTCCCTCATGAAGTGGCGAAGCGGCGACTCCGGGAGCGGCTCGACCAGTTCGATCTGAGAGGCACCCGAGCTAATGAGCCCCTGCTTGAATGAGATCGTCGCGCACCAGTCGTGATGGAGCGCGACGGGCAAGGCGACCTCGGCAATGTCAGTGACGTGTGTGCCCCACCTCCACGCGGAGTCGAGTGGCGCCGTCTCGAGATCGAGTACCACGATCCCGCCGTGCTGGAAAGGCGGCAGGGCTGGCTGGATGCGATCGTTTCTGGTCACGCCAGCGCTCCGCGGATGAACTCGACGATCGCTTCGGTGGAAGCACCAGGAGTGAACACGCGACCGACCCCGAGGCGCCTCAGCTCGGGGATGTCCTCGGTCGGGATGGTGCCACCGACCACCACCAGAACATCATCAAGGCTTTGCTCGCGAATCAGCTCGAGGATCCGAGGAACCAACGTCATGTGCGCACCCGAAAGGATTGAGAGCCCCACCACCTGAGCGGCCTCCTCGACGACGGCTTCGACGATCTCCTCAGGAGTCTGATGAAGCCCCGTGTACACGACATCCATCCCGGCGTCGCGAAGCGCACGCACCACCACCTTCGCGCCACGGTCGTGTCCGTCCAATCCGGGCTTGGCGATGAGCACTCGTGTCTGTTCACTTCCTGCAAGGCTCATGTACAGCTCAACCGGCTGCCTTGTAGGAACCGAACACGGCGCGCATCGCGCCGCAGACCTCACCGATGGTGCAGCGGTCCTCGAGCGCTCGACGCAGCACCGGCAGCAGGTTCGCGTTGCCACGCGCGGCCGCTCGGACCATCGTCAGGCGGTCGACAACGAGGTCCTGGTCCCGGCTCTGCTTGAACGCCTTCAGCCGCGTGACCTGATCGCGCTCGGCGGCGGGGTCCACCCGCATGATCTCCGGGACCTCGACCCCATCCTCCACGAAGCGGTTGACGCCGACGACGATGTCCTGCTCGGTGCGGTAGCGCTCGTGATACCCGTAGGCGGACTCCTCGATCTCGCCCCTGACGAAGTCGATCGCCGCGACCGCTCCACCGAGCTCATCGACCTTGGCGATCAGCTCACTCGCCCTCGTCTCGATCTCGTCGGTCAGTGCCTCAACGAAATACGAGCCTGCGAACGGATCGACCGTGTCCGCCACACCGGACTCGTAGGCCAGGATCTGCTGGGTGCGGACCGCGAGCTTCGCGGCGCTCTCGGTCGGAAGGGCTAAAGCCTCATCAAAGCCGTTGGTGTGAAGCGACTGCGTGCCGCCACATACGGCCGCAAACCCCTGGAGCGCGACCCTCACGATGTTGTTTTCCGGCTGCTGCGCGGTCAACGTCACACCACCGGTCTGAGTGTGGAACCGCAGCTTCAGGGACCGCTCATCACGCGCGCCGAACCGGTCGTGCATGATCCGCGCCCACATCCGCCGAGCCGCCCGAAACTTCGCGACCTCCTGAAAGACGTTGTTGTGCCCGTTGAAGAAGAACGCCAGCCTGGGCGCGAACTCATCGACCTTTAGGCCGGCGTCTATGGCGGCCTGTACGTAGGCGATCCCGTCCGCCAGGGTGAACGCGACCTCCTGCACAGCCGAGCAACCCTTCTCCCGGAAGTGATAGCCGGAGATCGAGATCGTGTTCCACTTGGGGATGGTCTCTCGGCAGTACGAGAACAGGTCAGTCGTTAGCCGCATCGCGGCCATGGGCGGATAGATGAAATTCCCGCGCGCGATGTACTCCTTCAAGATGTCGTTCTGCACCGTGCCGCGCAGCTCGCTCGCGGGGACGCCCTGTTCCTCGCCCACCAGCTCATACAACAGCAGCAGCACGGATGCGGGTGCGTTGATCGTCATCGATGTCGAGACCTGGTCGAGTGGTATCCCGTCAAACGCCATGCGCATGTCTTCGATCGAGTCGATCGCCACGCCGGTGCGACCCACCTCCCCCAGGCAGCGCGGATCATCTGAGTCCAAACCGAGCTGGGTCGGCAGGTCAAACGCCATCGACAACCCGGTCGAGCCCTGGTTTAGGAGATACCTGTATCGCTCGTTGGACTCCTTCGCCGACGCATACCCGGCGTACTGTCGGATCGTCCAGTGCTGCTTGCGATACATCTCACCGTGCACACCGCGCGTGAACGGGAATACGCCCGGTGCGCCCAGATCATCCGCTAAGCCCTTGGGAAGGTCGGTCTGGGTGTAAACGGGCTTGACCTCGATGCCCGCATCGGTGAACCGCCGCGGGTCGTCGGGCCCGACGACGGGAGCGACCGACAGACGCTTGTCCCCAGGCATCACGTCTTCACATCCCCATCGCTGATGATGGCGAGCGTGTCGCCGATCGAGATCGCGGCGCCGACGGCGGCGCTCAGCTCGGTGACGACCCCGGCCTGGTGGGCGGTGATCTCGTTCTCCATCTTCATCGCCTCGATCACGCAGATGAGGTCGCCCTCCTGCACGGTCTG
>DAIDJO010000002.1 GCA_027451345.1 Solirubrobacterales bacterium | reverse complement strand
GCGCGGCTGCGCGGCCTGCTCAGCTTCGGGCTACGGGTGCAGGCCGTCGGGTTCCTGCAGATCCTGCGCGACCAGGGGGTGAACATCCTGGTCGCCGCGTTCGGGGGCGTCGCGGTGCTCGGGCTCTGGGGGGTGGCCTGGCGCGTTCTGCAGCTGCCGGTCTCGCTGCTGGCGGCGCTCTGGCGGGTCTCGATGCCGGGGATGGCGCGGCTCGTGGCCGCCGAGGAGGATGTCGGGGCGACGGTCGAACGCGTGATCCCGCTGGTGGCCGTGGGGACGAGCGTGCTGGTGGTCCCGCTGGCGGCGTCCTGCGCGGCCTGGATCCCGGTGCTGCTCGGCGCGCGCTGGGCGCACGCCGCCGCGGCGGTCCCGCTCGCCTGCCTCGCGATGTGCTTCGCGGTTCCCCTGTCGGTCTCGTTGTCGGGCTACCTCTGGGCGATCGGCAACGCCTCGACTCCGCTGCGCGCGACCGCGGCCGGGATCCCGGTGACGCTGGCGCTGCTCGCCGGTCTGCTGCCGCTGATCGGCCTCACCGCGGTGAGCGTCGCCTACGTCGGCAACGCCGCCGTGGAGGGCGTGCTGTTCGTCGTCGCCGCCCGCCGGACGATCAGCTTCCGCATCGGCCGGCGCCTGGGGGTGCCCGTGGTGCTTGCGATGCTGGCCGGCGCCGGCGGCTGGTCGGTGGAGCGCTGGATCGGACCGAACCTGGTCGGGGCGCTCGTGAGCGCCGCGGTGGCGCTGACGGCGCTGCTGGCGGGCCTCGCCGCCGCCCACCGCGTCTACCTGAACGACGCGGTGCGGCTCATCGGCCGGGGGTTGCGCGGCGCCGTGGCCCCCGCGGTGTCGGCCTGAGTTGCGTCGTTGCCGGGCCCGCTGGCCCGGCAACCCCCGGCGCCGGTGCCCCGACCCGGAAGGCGGCGCTGTAGCGCGTCACCCAGTCGCCGCGCCGGCGGTCGAGGGGCTCGAGCCCCCACCAGCGCCAGGGCCAGTCGGCGCGCACGAGCGCGTCGCCCTCGTGGATCGCCTCGCGGAGCTCCGCGACGGGCTGCCAGCCCAGCTCCCGCGCCACACCCGTGCGGACGTCGAGGTCGACACCCGTCACCACGAGGTGTCCGCCCGGCGCGACGAGTGCGCCGATGTTGCGCAGGCAGGCGCGAGCCGCCTCCGGCGGCAGGTGGCAGAGGAAGTTGCTCGCGATCACGAGGTCCGGTCGCCCGAGCCGTGTGACGAGCGTCGGGTCGCCCGCGTCGGCCACATGCCAGCGGACGCCGTCGCGCAGCCACGGCTTGACGGTGCCGGTCGGTCCGTCCCAGTCGAACATCTCCCGCCGCTCGGCGTCGCTCAGCGGCGCGAAGATCGATGCCCCCACGAACGTCGAGGCGTCCGGGCCGTAGCGGCCCGCCCGCGCGAGCTCGATCACCTCGGGCGAGATGTCGAGCGCGTCGACGACGAGCTCCCGACCGGCCCGCTCCGCGCGCAGGGTCCACAGCAGCGAGTAGACCTCCGCGCCGATGCTGCAGCCGAGCACCGCGACCCGCACGGGGCGCCCCGGTCCGCGGCGGGCGACGATGCGCCGCGCCAGTTCGAGAGCCGGCCGGTTGCGCAGGAACTGGGTGCCGAGATACATCTCGCGGTGGGCGCGACGGCGGACGATCCTGTGCATCCAGCTGCCGTAGGAGCGCCCCACCCGCGTGTCGCGGATCCCCTCGGGCAGCCGCCGCCAGAGGCGCTCGCCGGCGTCGAGGGGGCGCCCCTCGAGCGGCGCGTGGGCGGCGTGCGCCATCCGGCTCAGCCTCCCGTCGCGAACAGCCGCTCGTACTGCTCGTCGAGCTGTTGGCGAGCCCGGCGGACGCCCTGGTCGAGCCTCGCGGTGACGGCGTCACGGTCGCGCTCGAGCGCCCGGAACTGCTCGATCAGTCGCCCGGCGTCGAGCTCGTGGATGTCGTGGGTGTACTCCGAGAGCCCCATCTCGCGCATCAGCGACGCGCACTTGTGGTGGAACGAGATGGCGATCACGGGCTTCTGGAGCAGCATGGCCAGGAGGACGTTGTGAAAGCGCGTGGCCACCACCTCGTCGCAGGCCGCGAGCTCGGCCAGGAGATCGCTCGCCGACGTGATGGGACGCTCGATGACCCGCGCGGGATCGGGGATGCCCCCGGCGCGGCGGGCCAGGACCGCCCTGAAGTCGTCGATCACGACCGTGTCGGCGTCGCCGAGGAGCAGCCGGATCCGGTGACCCCGGGCGAGCAGCCAGATCGTGAAGTCCGCGAGCCCCGCCAGGTAGGCGCCGTAGGTCTCCGGTCCGGTATGCCGGGCGCTGTAGCGCTCGGCGGACACCATGAGCCCGAGTCCGACGACGGCCGGCGCGCCGGCCGGCGTCGGACTCGCCGGCCGCCGGCCGCCGGCCAGCAGCCGCTCGGGCAGACCGAAGACGAGATCCGGGTAGACGGGGTCCGCGGCGGTCCTCAGGCCGATCGCGCTCAGCACGTCCTTGCTCGCCTGGTCTCGGTAGGAGCGGTAGTCGGCCAGGGACAGCGCCGCTCGCACGAGCAGCCGGCCGGCCGTGCCGTCGACGGGTCCCGCGCCGACGCTGACGAGGAGCACCTCGGCGCGTCGCAGCTTCGCCACGAGGATCCACTTGAACAGGCTGTACGGTCCCCATCGGGCGAGCCCGTAGGCGTCGGTGAGCAGACCGGTCCCCGGTACGAGGAGCATGCTCGTGTCCCTGAGCACGCGGTACGCGCGCGCGTACTCCCGCAGTTCGGCGAGGAGTCCGGCCGCGATCATCGGGACGCGCCTGGTCGGCGGGAGCGCTCGGTCCCAGATCCGGCGGGTCCGGATCGTGATCGGTGTCGCCTGGATCCCGTCGCGCGCGGTGACCGCCGCCGGGTCGCTGCAGATGCAGCGGAACTCGGCGGCGGGGTGGATCTGGCGCAGGCGGGTGAGGATCGCCAGGAGCGTGCTCTCGTTGCCCACGTTCGCCGACCCGAAGTGCCCGAAGAGGGCGATCCGCGGATGCTCAGCGTCGGTGCTCACCGGCGCCGATCCACGATTCGGGGCCGGGCCTCGGCGGCACACGGTGCCCGCTGGGGCGCCGGGATCTCGGCCGTGCGGCGGCGATCGCCGCACGGGCACGGCTCCCGCCCAGCCGCGCCAGCACGAACCGCCACAGCCGCCCCCGCAGCAGGCCGCGCGGTGAGCGGCGGGCGAGGGCGAGCAGCCGCCTCGCCACCTCGCGCGTCGGCAGACCCGCCCGGCCCGTCTCCAGCAGGTACTCGAGCTCCACCAGCGAGCGCAGCGAGGAGGCGTGGGGGAGCTCGTTATCGTCGAGGAAGCGCACCCGCTGCTCGTAGCGCATCTGCGCGTGCCGGCGGGTGAGGCCGTCGGGGTCGAGTTCGCCGGCCACCGACGCGCTCACCGATCGCGCGTGCAGCCGGAAGCCCGTGAGCGTCGACGGCAGGTACGCGATGTCCCAATCCCGCGTCATCCGCATCCAGAGCTGCAGGTCGGCGAACGGGCCGCCGTCGGGGATCCCGCCGGCCTCGACGATCGCCTCGGTGCGGTACACGACCGATGAGAAGCAGATCGGCCAGCGCGCGGTCATCAACCGTCGCAGCGCCTGCTCGCCCGGTTCGAGCACCTCCGTGGCGGCCTCTCGGCGCAGCGGGGCGCGCCGGCCGAGCACCGTCGACCCGTCATCGATCAGGGCGAACGCGGAGTGGACCATGCCCGCGCTCGGGAAGCGGTCGAGCGCGCGGATCGACGCCTCGAGGTGGCCGGGGTAGAGCAGGTCGTCGTCGGCCAGGAGCATCAGGAACTCCGTCCGGGTGAGCGCGATCAGGGTGTTGAGGTTCGCGATCGAGCCGAGGTTGGACCGGTGGCGCCGGTATTCGAGGCGGGGATCCTCGACGGCGCGCACGACGAACGGGGTGCCGTCGTCGGAGGCGTTGTCGCTGACGATCAGCCGCAGGTCGGTGAAGCTCTGCGAGAGCACGCTGGAGATCGCCTCCCGCAGCCAGGAGGACCGGTTGAAGGTGGGGATCCCCACCGTGAGCCTCGGGGTGTCGCCCACGATGATCGTTCGCCTCACGCGTGTCCGAGGCGGGTGCGGAGGCGCCGCAGGCGGGGACGCAGCCCGAGCTTGCCGCGCAGCCGCCGGCTGGCCGCGTGCTGCCCGGAGGCGCGCAGACGGTCGAGCCCGGCGAGCGGGTGCTGCCGCAGGCGCAGGGGCAGCTCCGACGGGTCGGGGCGAAGCTCGCTCTCCGGGTCGGCGAGCAGCGCGGCGAGCAGCCGCGAGTAGGCGTTCGGCGGAACGGGCGCGAGCCACGGTTTGCGGTGGATGTGGTGCAGCGCGAAGGGGTTGGTGCCGCCGGCGCCCGTGCAGAGGGGCAGCCCCGCCGGCACGACCTCGACCCCGGCGAAGGGCGGCACCGGGCAGAGCCGGTGGTCGAGTCGCGTCGCGCGGTCGCCATAGCGCGAGCACAGCAGCGCGTTGAGCAGATCCTGCTCCAGGTAGTAGTACGGGTGGGTCCGCATCTCCGGCCCGCGCTGCAGGAACGTCGGGCCCAGGTCGAGCCGGTGCTGCATCGGCAGGAAGACCGGCAGCAGCTCTCGCGCCTGCTCCCAGGAGAGCACGAGCAGGCCGGCGTTCACGTACGGCCGGCGTTCCACGTGGCCGATCTCCGGAGTGGACCAGGCCTCGAAGAAGCGGTCGTGGTTGTGGACGTCCTCGACGGCGACGAGCCCACCGGTCGTGCGGGCCGCATCGATCAGCGGATCGAGCGGGCGTGTGACGAGGATGTCGGCGTCGATCAGGACCATCGTCTCCGCCGGGTGCGCGAGCGGCCCCGTGCCCTTCTGCAGGATCGGATGGAGGCTCGGCTCACGCGGCAGGACCGTGGCCAGCGGCGCCAGGCGCGCGCGCTGGCCGGCGGTCAGCCCGCAGTCGACGACGAAGAGCGGTGCCCGCTCGCCCACCCGTCGCAGCGACCCGAGCAGACCGGCGAGACCGACGAAATACGCCGCGTCGGCGATCGTGTAGTAGGCGAGCTCGGTCCGGGGGGCCGCCAGCCTGGCCGTGGGCGCCGTCGGCGTCGCACGCGGGTTCATGCCCGATCAACGGCCGCCGGTCGGGCGAATGTGCGGCCCGCGCGCTCGCTCCGCCGGGCGGGCCGGCCGGAAGCCGGCACCCCGAGCGCACGTTGTTCCGGCGCCCCTTCCACGCATGCAGACCAGCGCACCACAGCCCCCCGCGCCCTTCGGGCTTCCGCGGTTGCCCGCCCCCGTCGGGGTGCAGCGGGTGATCCGTGTCCGGTCCCCGAGCCCGGTGATGGGGCAGCCTCCCGCCACCGTGACGGTCGTGATCCCGTGCTTCGAATACGGCTGCTTCCTCGAGGCGGCGGTGCGCAGCTGCCTCTCGCAGTCCGGGGTCACCGTGGACGTGGTGATCGTCGACGACGCCTCGACCGATCGATCGGGGGCGGTCGCGCGGTCGCTGGCGGCACGCGAGCCCGCGGTGCGGCTGATCGAGCACGAGCGCAACCGCGGGCCGGTGGTCACCTTCAACGATGGGCTGGAGCTCGCGCGCGGGGAGTTCCTCGTGCGTCTCGACGCCGATGATCTGCTGCCGCCGGGGGCGCTCGCCCGCGCGACCGCGCTCGCTCGCGCGTATCCGAGCGTCGGCCTTGTCTACGGGCATCCGCTCCACTTCCGTGCGGAGCCGCCCCCGGCGCGCAGCGTGGTGCGCTCGTGGACGATCTGGCCGGGACGGCAGTGGCTGGCCGACCGCTGCCGGGACGGTCTCAGCGTGATCACGGCGCCGGAGGTCGTGATGCGCCGCTCGGTCGTCGCGCGCGTCGGTGGCCAGCGGCCGCTGCCCCACACCCACGACACGGAGATGTGGCTGCGCATCGCGGCGGTCGACGTCGCCCGGGTCAACGGCCCCGATCAGGCCTGGCACCGCGACCACCCGCGGAGCCGGTCGGCGACGCTCGATCAGCTCGCGGACCTGCACCATCGCGCCGACGCGTACGAGACGCTCTTCGCCGGCGTGGCGGGAACGCTGTCCGAGGCGCCGGCGCTGGCGAGGATGGCGCGGCGCGCCCTCGCGCGCGAGGCGCTGCGCGCCGCCTGCCATCGCCTCGACCGCGGGCGCGCCGACGACGAGACGATCGCCGCGTTCACCGCGCTCGCGCGGCGCCTCGAGCCCGCCTGCACGTCGCTGCCCGAGTGGGCGGGGCTGCAGCGTCGGGTCGCGACCGGCGGCGCGCGGGTCTCGCGACAGCCGCGATCCGTCGCCGCCGCGCTGGGGCGCCGCGCCGAGTACGAGATCAGGCGCCGGCGCTGGAGCCGCACCGGCGCCTTCAACCGAACCCGCTCGCTCCCGCCGGACGCACTGACCCCGGCGCGGGTTCGCGCCTGACGGGGAGCGGCGCGGATGCCGGTCTCGGGCGAGCCGATGGGGGAGGGCATGGCGTGGGACCGTCT
Source organism: Solirubrobacterales bacterium (assembly GCA_027451345.1). Lineage (GTDB taxonomy): Bacteria > Actinomycetota > Thermoleophilia > Solirubrobacterales > Solirubrobacteraceae > Palsa-465. The sequence continues at coordinate 21,957 of DAIDJO010000002.1, read as the reverse complement.
GATCGTGCTCTGTGCCGCCGTGCGCTGGAACGGCGTGAAGATGCAGGACCGGCAGATGGCCGAGCACCTGATCCGGCACGCGCCCGTGCTCTACGTCGATCCGCCCCTGTCGCATCTCAGTCGTCTCCGGGATCCGGCTGCCGCCGCGGACCTGCAGCGCCCGCGGCTGCGCGTGCTGGGGCCCCGGCTGGCCCACCTGACGCCGCTCGCGCCGCCCAGGCCGACGCATCCGGCGGTGATGCCGTTCGCCGCCTGGGTGGTCAGGCGTCAGCTCGCGCACGCGGTGCGGGCGCTCGGCGGTCGGGTCCAGGCGCTCGTCACGCAATGGCTCTTCCTCGACGCCTACGGTGCCTGCGGCGAGCGACGGCGCGTCTACTCGTGGTCGGATGACCCGGTCGGCGGCGCCGCGCTGTGGGGCCACAGCGCGGCGCGCCTCGCGGCGGCCGAGGCGCGGCTGGCTCGCGCCTCGGATCTCACCGTGGCGGTCACCGAGGGCGCGACGCGGCGGTTGCGGGCGCGGGGCGTTGCGGCGGTCCATCTCCCCAACGGCTGCGACACGGGGCTGTTTCACGGCATCGACAGCGTCGAACCGGCTCGCGATGTGCTGCTCGAGCCTCCGATCGCCGCCGTGGTCGGCCATTTCAACGCGCGGACCGATCTGGCACTGCTCGAGGCGGTGGTCGACGCGGGGATGAGTCTGCTGCTGATCGGTCCGCGGGATCCCGTGTTTGAGCCCCGGCGCGTCGCTGGACTGCTCGCGCGCCCCCGCGTCCTCGCCCTGGGGCCGCGGCCGTATGAGGCCCTGCCCGCCTACCTGCGCCTGGTCGACGTCGGGCTCGTGCCCTACCGGCTCAGCGAGTTCAACCTGTGGAGCTTCCCGATGAAGACGTTGGAGTACCTGGCCGCCGGCGTGCCCGTGGTCGCCACGCCCCTGCCCGCGATCCGCGACCTCGGCACGGATCTGATCGAGCTGGCGGCGGATCCGAGGGAGTTTGCCGCGGCCGCGCTGACGCAGGCCGGGCTCGCCCGGCGCCGGGATCTCGTCCTCCGACGGAGGGCCTTCGCCGCCGGGCGGAGCTGGGCGGATCGCGCCGAGCGGCTGGTGCGGTTGCTCGGCGAGCCCGTGAACGAGTCCGCCGAGTTCCGCCTGCGCCCGTGAATTTGCCGTCGGAACGAACGTTTGTCGTGAACGACCGGCTCGGCGACCGAACCACCGGCGGCGGGCCCGAACGGAGCAACATGGCGACCATCGCTTCAGGACAGGACACGATCGAGCGCCTGCGCGCTGACCGCCCCGCCTTTCATGCCGGCGGCGGGGCGCGCTGGGACTCGCTGCCCGGCACGCTCGAGGAGATCCGTCGCTCGGTCCGCCCCGGTGACATCACGCTCGAGACCGGTGCCGGAGCCTCGACGGTGGTCTTCGCCGCGGCGGGCGCCGTGCACACGGCGATCAGCCCGGATGCCGGCGAGCACGAGCGGATCCGGGCGTACTGCCGGCGGGCGGGGGTGGACGACGCGCGGCTGCGCTTTCTCGCTGGCCACAGCGAGGACGTGCTGCCGTCGCTGCTCGGGCGCGAGCGGACGCTCGACTTCGCCCTCATCGACGGCGCGCACGCGTTCCCGTTCCCCGCCGTCGACTGGTGCTACATCTCGCGAGCCCTGCGGATCGGCGGCAGGTTGCTGATCGACGACATCACGATCCCCACCGTCGCGCCCGTCTTCCGGCACATGCTCGTCGAGCCGAACTGGCGGCTCGACGGCGTGCTCGACGAGCGCGCGGCCGTGCTGACGCTCATCGCGGAGCCCGCGCCGGGCGACTGGCCGGCGCAGCGCAGCAACGACCGCTTTCCCGACTTCGGCTATGCGCCGCGATTCAGGCGCCTCGAGCTGGCGGCCCGTCACCGCGTGGTCTCGCTCGCCCGCCACCTGGCGGAGCGCGCCCCGGCGCTGCGTCGCGCCTACCACCGCGCCCGGCGCGCCCCCGGAGGTTGAGGCCGAACTCGCCGCCCCGCGGGGCCGTCCCGGCCGAGCACGGCCACCAGCGCGCGCCGCTCGGCTCGTGCGCGCGCGACTGCGCGCGGTCCCAGCAGCGGTCCGGCGCCGGCGAAGGCGACGATGCGCACGAGATGTCCCAGTGCGAGCCCGCGGCGCAGCGCCCGGGCGCGCGCATCACCGAGATGCTTGCGGGCGAAGAGCAGTCGCGACCAGCTCAGCTGAGCGAGCTGCTCGGCCGCGTACCCCCGGCCGGTGTGGTGCGTGACCACCATCACCGGCAGGTGCCGGATCTGCCATCCCGCCTGGCGGCAGCGGTAGCACCAGTCGGTCTCCTCCGAGTACATGAAGAAGCGGTCGTCCAGGGGGCCGATCTGATCCACCGCCTGGGCCCGGGCGATCAGGAACGCCCCGCAGATCCAGTCGGCCGGGGACTCGCGCCGGTAGACAGCCCGGCGGGCCTCGACCTCGCCGACGCGCAGCATCCGCGCGATCCGCCCGGGAGCGAGCGCCTCGGCGAGGGCACGCCACGGGCTCGGATCGCGGCGGATCGAGTGCTGCAGCGAACCGTCGGACGCCTGTTGGATCACGCTCGCCATCCCCACCCGGGGTCGGCTGTCGAGCGTCCTGACCAGTTCGGCGAGGGTTCCGTGCACGACCTCGACGTCGGGGTTGAGCAGCAGCACGTAGCGCCCGCGGGCGTGGGCGAGCGCTCGATTGTTCGCCGCCGCGAAGCCGGCGTTGCCGGCACGCTGCACGTGGATGTCCGGCCACCGAGCCTCGATCATGTCGGCCACCGGCTCGCTCGAGCCGCTGTCGACGACATGCCAGCGCACGTCGATGTCCCCGGCCGCCGCACGCGCGGAGGAGATCGTCCTCAGCGCGAGCGCGGGACGGTTGTGCGTGACGATGATGACGCTGAGGTCGGGCCGAGCCGAGCCGGTCGGCATCGCTAGCGAATACCCGCGTGAACGCCCCGAAGCGGCTGATCCGGCGAGGTGATCATGAGGCTGGCGCGGACCGCCTCGACCAGCTGCTCGGGGTGAGGGTCCCAGCCCGCGTGATGGCGAGGCGCGCGGGCGACGGCGTCGGTGATCTCCTCCGCGCTCCAGAACACGATCGCGCTCCCGCGAGCGGCGAGCGCTCGGGCGAGCTCGGCCTGGTGATCATCGACCGTCTCGTGGTAGCGCTTCAGCCGGGGGAAGATCACCGGCGTGTGTCCCGCTCGAATCGCGCACAGGATGCTGCCCACGCCGGCGTGGGTGATCACCACGTCGGCCTCGGTGATGCTGTCCATCAGCCGGTCGAACGGCAGGAAGCGCACCGCCCGGACCTGCGGGGGCGGGTCCGCCGGTCCGTGCTGCACGTAGAGCTGGGCGGCCGGCAGCAGCGCCAGCGCCTGCATCATGCGGTCAAAGCGGAAGTGACTGCTGCCACAGGTCGCGAAGATCACACCAGGCTCCCCGCGTAGATCTCATGGGCCAGCCCGAGGCCGTCCTTCCACTGAACGAAGAACGCGTCGGTCAGCGGGTACACGATGCGTCCGCTGAGCGACGGGGCGCGCACGCGGGTGAAGCTCTCGACGTAGACGAGCCTTCGGCCGTGCAGGCGGCCGACGATGAAGAACGGGATCGCCAGCGCGGCGCCGGTGGAGAGGATCACGTCCGGCTGGAAGTCGCGCACCGTGCGCCACGCGATCATCAGGTTCCGGACCAGGTTGCCGATGTTGCGTGCGGTCGGTCCGCGGGCGAACACGACGTCGTCGTCGGCCAGCAGGCTCTCGGAGTCCGCGGCGGCGAGCGTCACCCAGCGGTGCTCCACGTCCTGCCAGGCGCTCTGCAGGGCGAGCATCTGCAGCAGATGCCCGCCCGGGTTGCACACGAGCAGGATCCGTTGCGGGGCGGCGGTCATCTCCCCGGTGCTCCCGTGACCGTGCCGGCGGTGATCTGCGCCAGGGAGCCGAGCGTGATCCCGCGGGCGGCGGCTCGGGCCGCGATCATCGGCACCGCCGCGGCTGTCTCGCGCGCGCTGCTCCGGCGACCGTAGCGGGCCGAGTCGTGCAACAGCAGGATCGCCCCGCTGTCGAGCCCGGTGGCGGCGATCGCGGCGATCCGCTCGGCCGGCAGGTCCTCCCAGTCGATGCCCCACGCCGACCAGTAGACCGGGACCATGCCGAGGTCGCGGCAGGCCTCGGCCGCCGCCGCCGTCATCCGTCCGAACGGCGGCCGGTAGTGGCCTGCGCTGATGCCCGTGGCGTCCCGCACGGCGGTGAAGCCCTGGACGATGTCCTCGTGGACCGCGTCGGCCGAGAGCCGATCGAGCCGCCGGTGCCGCTGGCCGTGCAGCGCCACCTCGTGCCCGCGCCGCTCGATCTCCCGCGCGAGCGCAGCGTGGCGCTGCACCTGGTCGCCGACCATGAAGAAGGTCGCGCGCGCCGCCACGCGGTCGAGCGCGTCCAGGATCGCCGGGGTGGCGTCCGGGTCGGGTCCGTCGTCGAAGGTGAGCGCGGCTCGCCCCCGCGACTCGAGGCGCTCGAGCCCGGGGCAGCGCCGCCACCGGCGACCGCGCCCCGGGTGCCACCCGTACAGGCGCTCGCGAGCGCCCCGCGGGATGACCCCTCTCACCCTCTCCGGGTGCATCAGACCCTCGGTCGGCTGGTCACGCCCAAAGAACGGCCGGCGCGGCGGTTAACTCACGGCGGCGTCCGCCTCCCGTCGGCGCCACCGGGTTCGGAGCGGCCCGTGCCCTCGCTGCGGAGCGGCATCGGATGGGCCGTGCGTGAGCCGCCGGGAACAGGAGGATCGACCGGCGCCCGCCGTGCCGGGGTCCGGGACCGGGACGGGGCGGTGGAGTCGGTGCGCGGGGAGCCGCCGGGGGGGCTCGCGCGCCCCAACCGATCGTCCTGTCGTTGGTGGACGGCGGCGACCGCGATCAGCGCGGCCACGAAGCCGAACGTGTAGGGGGCCTGCGGGAAGCCGGCGGCGTCGAAGGTGGCGCTGACGACGCCAAAGGCGACACATCCGGCGGCGGCGGCGAGCGTGAGCGGCGCGAACCGGCCCCCGCGGACGATCACGCGGTGGGCCGTGGTCAGCGCCGTGACGACGATCGACACGTAGGCGATCAGGCCGACGACGCCCACCTGGAAGAGCTGGTCGAGGTACTCGTTGTCAAGGATCCGGTACCACCGATAGTTGTCGGGGTTGAGGGTCCCGTATCCGCGACCGATGATCAGGTTGCTCCACAGGTCGGGTGAGACGGCCGCGTAGTCGCGCAGTCGCGCCTGGGTCGACGCCGAGTTCTGCGCCGAGCCGAGGATCCCGGTGAGGGTGCCGATCGCCCCGGGGGCGGCAAAGTGGACCACCGGGATCAGCGCCGCCAGCATCACCGGTGACCAGCGCAGGAGTCGGCGGTCGTAGACGACCAGCAGGGCGAAGGCGGCGGCCGGCGCGACGAAGGCGGTCTTGCGGGCGGTGGCGAGCTCGGCGGCGAGGATCAACCCGATCACGAGGACGTAGCGCAGACGTTCGGCGGCCCGCCGGCTGCCGAGCAGCGGCAGCACGGCGAAGGGCAGCGCCATCGTCAGCATGCTCGTGACCGCCAGGCCGTGCGCGGTCGGTCCGACCACCTGCGGGCGGCCGCTCGGGTCGTGCAGGTTCGTCGGCGCTGGGATCACGTTCGCGATCGGGGCGAGGAGCTTGGCGGAGATGGTGTAGAAGAGGTTGATCCCGCTGTGGGCCTCGTACAGGGTGCCGACCGCCGTCAGGCAGGCGAGCCCCAGGATCAGCCGGCCGTACGCGCTGAACTCCTCCATGCGCACGGTCGTGACGACGATGAAGAACAGGGCCACGTAGCCGAGGAACTGGCTGAGCGTCTTCTCGGCGAAGCCGAGCTCGTTCAGCGCGTAGATCCGATCGATGTTGAGCACGATGCTCACCAACGCCACCGCGGTGTAGACGAGGAACGCGCGCTCGAGCGCGGTGCGTCTGCGCCGCGCTCGCGGCATCGCGCCGATGAGCTTCTGGACCGCGAGGACCATGATCATCAGCGCGATCAGCACCCGGTCGGGCTTCGCGTCCATCGGCAGGTGGACCTTGAACGTGATGCCGTCGAAGGGGACCAGGAACAGCATCACGAGGAAGGCGGCGATCAGCCAGGGCATCGGCCTGGTCGTGCGCGGCCAGTTGTCGGGCGCCCCGTCCGGCCCCGGCGATCCGGCATGGGACCCCGTCACCGGAGCGGTCGCCGAATGGCGGTCAAGGACGCTTACGGAGCCAGGCACGCCGGATGACGTCTCCGGAGAGGCCCGCACTGTTGCCCGAGCCGTTGCCGAGGTACACCGCGTCCGCGCGGTCCTCCTCGTCCCGCACCGCGTCCGACCCGGTCGGCAGCCGCGGCTGACCGGGATCGGGCCGGGGGAGCGGCGCGAGTGCCGGGTACTGACCCCCGTCGATCGCCGCCAGTTCGCCGCGCGCGACCCGCAACTGGGTCGCCAGGTTGGTCACGAACAGCAGCAGGCCACACCACGCCAGCAGGACGCCGGTGAAGATCAGCGCCGCGACCGACTTCGAGGCGCCCGGGTCGACGATCCCGCCGGTGGCGGCACCCGCCTGGCGGAGCGTCACCCGCTGGGCCGCGGGCACGCGGCTCACCGTGTCCAAGTGCTGCAGGTAGGCGCTGAAGCCGGTGACCGCGCCGTTGGCCAGTGCGATCGCCTGCCGCGTCGTGGGCGCCTCCGAGTAGATGTCGACGGTTGGCAGCTCCGGGTTCTGCAGGAAGTTCAGCTTGTAGATCGCCGCGGTCGGGAGCAGCTGGTTCCCGGCGGCCACGGTCGGCGCGTGCGTCGCCTGGGGGGCGCCGAGCTCCTCCGGGCCGGCCGCCGCGATGAGGTTGCCCGGAATGCCGGCGGCGCGCCCGATGTAGGTGAGCACCTCCGGCGTCGTCATCAGCCGGGCAAAGACCACCGCGCGGCTCGTGAAGGGCGTGATGTCCTCCTGGGGGTCGCCGAGCGCCGAGCGTGGCGCGTCGACGATCATCTGCGTGGAGGCCGCCGCGTAGACCGGCGAGCGCAGCAGCGCCATGCCGGCGCCCGCCGCGGTGGCGCCGAGCGCCACCCCGATGAGGAGCCAGAGCCTCAGTCGCCAGAGCTTCAGCAGTGCGCGCGCGAGTTCCATGCCGTTCACAGCCACAAACGCGCAGCTCAGGTCGGGACTTGCGGGCGGCGGCGGAGGGCACGGATGTCCTGCGCGAGGTTCGCCAGGAACAGCGTCGCCCCGCACCAGATGAACAGGACCGTCCCGAACGTGAGGGCGGCGATGTTGGCGAGGTCCGCCCGGCCGGTCGCCGACGCTGCGATCGGGACCAGCCGGGTGACGTCGTAGCGGTATGCGCTCGGCGTCGCCGTCACCGACTGCAGTTCGGCCTCGTAGTCGTTGAGCGCCCGCTGCGCCGACGCGGCCAGGGTGATCGCCTGCCGCGTCGTCGGCGCCTGCGCGGTCACGTCGATCACGGGGGCGGTCGGCTCCACATCGATCGTGAGCCGGTCGGGCGCACCCTCGACGAGCAGTTCGCTGTCGCGTTTGCCCTGCGAGGGCCACTGCTGGATCTGGACCACGTCCTGCCACACCGGCGTGTCCACCGCCAGCTGTGACCGGGGGATCCGCGCGTCGCGCGCGATCAGGGTCCGCACCGCCGGGCTCGACATCAGGTCGGCGAGCGTCTGCGCGAGCGGCACGATGGTCGTGACGTAGCGCTGGCGCGCGCCCGTGGAGCCGAGGTCGCGCGGCTGTCCGACCAGCAGCTGGGTGGTGGCGGTCGCATGGCCGACGTGCTCGAGCGCGAGGGACGGCGGGACGACGCCGATCGCCACAAAGGGTGAGAGTGCCGCCAGGGTCGCCACCACGAGGCCCGCCACCAGCGCGCGCGGCCGGGAGAGCAGCTCGGCGACCAGACTCCGGTCAGCGGGCACGGCGGCCCCCACCGGCCGGAAGCGGCAACCTCGCCGCGGCGCCCGCGCGCGCCCGCAGCTCCCGGCGGAGCTGGCGACGGTACCCGTCACCGTCGAACCTCGGGACGTGGTGCAGCGCCGCGGCACCGTAGCCCACCCCAAAGGCGAGGCCGGAGAGCCCGCGGGGGCGCATCGAGGTCGCCACCGTGACGGCGCGTGCGGCGATCCAGTGCGGCGGATACCCCTCGACGTACATCGAGCGGCCGAGCCGCAGCTCGCCGCGCAGCCGGCCCTGGGCGCTGCCCGCAGCCCGATGATGCCGTGCCACCAGATCCTCGAAGGACCGGGTGCGGTAGCCGTTCATGCGGGCGAGCACCTCGTCGATCGCGTCCCAACCGAGCATCTCCCGCACGCCGCCGACCGTCTGAAAGCACTCCCGTGTGTAGAGCTTCACGGCGCCGCGCACGTGCCGCAGGTCGGAGGCGCCCCGGACCTGCCAGCGCCCGGCGGACCGCTCGGTGAGCACCCCGCCCGCGATGCCGAGCCGCGGGTCCTCGCGGAAGCGCCCGAGCAGGTTCTCGTAGTAGCCGCTCGGCAGTTCGACGTCCCCGTCCAGCTTGCCGACGTGCGTGTGGGGGGAGGCGAGCCGGAGGCCACGGTTGAAGGCGCGCGCCTCCGACGCGGCCAGGAGGCGGTCGCCGCCCGCGACCGGCCCACCCGCCGCCGACCCGACCACTCGCAGGAACGGGACGTCGCGGACGGCCTCGCGCAGCAGCGCGGGGGTCCTGTCGTCGGAGCCGTCGTCGACCACGATCCACTCGTCGGGCGGACGGGTCTGGCCGGCCATCGCCGCGATCACCCGCTCGAGGTGAGCGGACTCGTTGAAGACGGGCGAGACGATCAGCAGGCGCTCTTTGACCATCCACCGACAAACGGCCCCTCCCGGCCGGTTTCTTTCGGCTCGGCCCCGTGCCGCCCGGCCCGGCCGGTGGCGTGCGCCCGTCGCCCGGAGCGCCTACGGCGCCGCCACGGGCCGGCCGGTGGCGTCCCACACGTTGCCCGACCAGACGAGGTCGGCCGGCATGTAGGCGAGCGGGCCGAACTGGCCGCAGTGCGTGAAGTAGAGCGCCGCGAAGCGGTTGTCGATGATCGTCTCGGGACCGGTGTGGTGCGTGCCGGCGCTCCCCTCGCCGCCATAGATGCAGTACCCGCCACCCCCGAGCAGCGACTGCTCGATGTCGACGATGCCCTGGCCGTCGCTGCCGCTGCCGTCCGGGCTGTCCACGAAGACGGCCGCCGTCTGGTACGGGTTGGCGTTCAGCAGCGTGTCGTGGATCAGGCTGATGCCGGGGCGGCCGCCGCTCGTGTAGACGCATTCATCGTGCTCGTCTCCGAACGTCGCTCCCCCCAGGCAGTACGAGTTGGAGACCGTGCCGTATCCCGTCAGGATCCGGTCGCCGTTGTAGAAGTTCGTGTGATCGATGACGAGGCTGCCGAGGCGGGGACCGTAGAGGTTCTCGACGCCGACGGCCAGCGCATGGCCGGCGTTGTCACTGCCGTGGATCGAGTCATGCAGGATCCGCGTACCGGTCGCCCCGGCGTCGATGACGATCGCGGCGTTGCTCTGGTCATCATCGGTGATCGTCGAGTTCTCGATCGTCACGTTGTCAGCGGTGACGGTGATGGCGCCGCTCACGTTCAGCCCGTCATACACGGCCCCCGGCCTCGATGCGGTGAAACCCCCTGTGTTCGTGAGGGTGGTTCCGGTGGCGGGTCCGGTGCTCGCCATCGAGGGGAAGCCGCAGGCCAGGAGCGTCGCCTGATCGACGGTGCGGCTCTCCGGGGCTCCGGCGCAGCCGGTGGCCGCGGGCGGGCCGGTGGCCGCGGGCGGGCCGGGGGTCGTGGCGCCGGTCGGCACGGGCACCCGTCCGCGGACGTACGCCGAGGGCTGGCAGGTTCTCGTTGTGGCCGGACCGACCGGCCAGGACCGGGGAAGCCGTGTGAATCCGTCCCGTGCCGCCAGCGGGCTCGTGCAACTCGAGTGGGCGGGAGAACGGAAGTACAGCCGTCCCCCGGTCCCGAGGATCGCGAGCCAGTAGAGGGTTCCGGCTCTGAGGTGGGCGGGCCGCAGGCGCAGCACGTTCCAGCGGCCCCGCGCGGGGGCGAGGCGCGAAGCCGACGCCAGGGTCCTCGCGGGCACCCCCGCCCGCGAGCGGTACACGCCCACCGCGATCCGATTCGCGTCGGTGCGCCCACCGACGTAGAGGGCGATCGACGTGATCGTGCCCGAGAGCGTGCTGCGCTCCGCGAACGCGGCCGGGCGGCCCGGCCGCGTGTACGACACGCCGCCCCGGACTGACGCCGCTCCGAGCAGGAGCGCGGGGCGCTCGCGTGCGGCTCCGGGACGGGTGGTGGTCGCGGGAGGCTCGTGCGCGGCTGTCGGACCGGTGGCGGGCGCGGCGCCGCCACCGGTCAGGAGGAGGGCGCCGCTCACTCCGGCGACCAGCCAGAGGACGGTTCGAGGCACGCTGCGGGGCACGCTGCACCTTCAGTCGCACGGGCGGCCGCGGGCCCGATCTGTGGACGCGCAGTCACCGGATCGCCGGGCACATCGCCATCGATGGATGGCCCGGTGAAGCCTACCGGCGCGCGGCCGGCCGGGAACGGTGGGCCGCAGGACTGCGGCTTTCCCGCATGACCGCTCGATGTGGACGTCTGACCGAAGGGAAAACCCGCAAACGCTGGACGTTTGATGGACACGGACGCGAGGATCGGTCAAGCGGCCGCCCTCCCGCCCCGACCTCCTCTCGCACGTCCCTCCAGCCCTTGGGAGCTGCTCCAGATGCGAGTCCGTTCGTCCGTGCCGTTGGTTGTCCTGCTGTGCCTCATGGCCGTCGCCGGAGTGGCGTCCGCCCGGAGGGCCCATCCACGGCGACCGGCACGTGCCCATCACCGACACCACTCCCGCCACCGGCGGCACCGGTCGCGTCGGCTGCGCCGGGCCGCGCGGCTCCGCCGAGCCCACGCCCCGGTCCTCGTCGCTGTACCGACGCTCAGCGGGTCCGCCGTGGTGGGTCGCACGCTGACCACCACGACCGGGTCGTGGTCCGACAGCCCCACGTCCTACAGCTATGCCTGGAAGCGCTGCGACACGTCGGGGGCGAGCTGCACCATCATCTCCGGAGCCACGGGCGCCGCCTACACGGCACAGACCGGAGACGTCGGCCACACCCTGAGGTCGACGGTGACCGCACACAACAGCGTCGGCTCGGCCTCCGCCACCTCGTCGCCCAGCCAGGTCGTGACGACGCCCGCCGTCACCGTGACGGCCCCGGTGGACAGCGTGGCGCCGGCACTGAGCGGGACGGCCACGGTGGGTCAGACGCTCACCGTGACCACCGGCACCTGGTCGGGCAGCCCCACGGGCTACACCTACGCGTGGCGCGACTGCGACAGCTCGGGAGCGGGCTGTGCGACGATCGCCGGCGCCGGGGGCCCGAGCTACACGCTGACCTCCGGTGACGTGGGGCATACGGTGGACGCCGTCGTCACGGCCACCAACGGCGGCGGCTCGACGGCCGCCACGTCGGCTCCCTCCGCGGTCGTCACCGCCCCGGTCAGCACCTCCCTGCTGCTGGGAACCGCCACGGTCGAGCCCACCCAGGACTCGAACGGCGCCGGGTCCGCGCAGGCGTTCTCCGTCAGCGCCGCCGCCGCCGGCACGGCAACCTCGATCAGCGTGTACGTCGGGTCGGGGAACGCAGCCAGCACGGTGAGCGCCGGTCTCTACGGCGACAGCGGCGGCTCGCCCGGGGCGCTGCTCGCCGCGGGCACGATCTCGTCTCCCCGGGCGGGGGCGTGGAACTCCGTGTCCATTCCCGCCACCCCGCTGACCGCGGGGACCTATTGGATCGCGCTGCTCGGCACCGGCTCGACGCTCGCCTTCAACGACCAGGCATCCGGCTCGTGCACCACGCAGACCTCCTCCCAGCAGACCCTGAGCTCGCTCCCCGTCACCTGGTCGACGGGACAGACCTGGACCAATGCCTACTGCCCGGTCTCCGCCTACGTGAGCGGCACGCCCGCCACCTCGGGCGGTGCCAGCTCGGTGTCCGGGAGCGTGACGGCTCCGATCAGTGCCACGCCACCGCTCGTGAGCGGGTCGCCGGTCGTGGGCCAGACGCTGGTCGCCAGCACGGGTGGTTGGAGCGGGAGTCCGACGGCCTACGCCTACCAGTGGCGGCGCTGTGCCGCCGGAGGTGGCTGCGCGAGCATCGCGGGGGCCACGGGCGCCACGTACGTGGCCGCCACCGCTGACGTCGGCGACACGCTCCAGGTGCAGGTCACCGCGACCAACGGCGCCGGCTCGGCGCTCGCCACCTCGGCGCCGACGGCGCCCGTCAGCGCCGGGGTCGGCACGGCGGGCCTCAACTGCGCGGGGGTGGCCGGCAGCGGCACGGTCAGCCAGGCGTCGCTCGACGCGTGCGGGCTGCCGTCGATGGACAGCACGGGCCCGCCTGCGGGGACGACGTACACGGCCACGTTCCCCAACGGCCTGACGATCAGCCAGCCCGGCACCTACAGCCACCTCAACGTGACCGGTGAGGTCGTTGTCACGGCCAGCAACGTCGTGATCCAGGACAGTCAGATCACCGACCCGGACAACAGCAACCCGGCGATCTACATCGCGAGCGGGGTCAGCAACGTCCAGGTGAATTACACATCGATCCATGGCACCGCGAGCAGTGGGAGCGGCGCGCTGTTCGCCGCCGTCGAGAATGTCTACGGGGACACGCTCAACAGCGTCACGCTGGACCACGATCAGTTCTATAACGGTGACCGCATCCTCGTCGGATATGGGACGGTGACGAACTCCTACTGCCTCGGTGGCGCCACGTTCGGGACCGAGCACGATGAGTGCGTGTACACGAGTGGCGCCGCTCCCGGGGTGACGCTGATCCATGACACGCTGCTGAACGCCAACCCGTGGCAGACGGCGGCCGTCTTCGTCGACAGTCCCACCGGATGCGCGGGCTGCACCAACGGTGACGGCGCGATCACGATCGAGGACTCGCTGCTCGGCGGCGGCGCCTACGCGATCTACGGCGGCGACGGCAGCGACGGCAGTGTGCACACGGGGCCGGAGACGATCACGAACAACCGCTTCACCCGGCTCTACTTCCCGACGTGCGGTCAGTTCGGCCTCGACGCCTATGTTCCATCCGACGTGGTGTGGTCGGGCAACGTCTGGGACGACACGGGTCAGGCGATCACCGGACCATAGAACGCGGTGGCCGGTGCGCCGGCGCCGGTTGAGCGTCGCGCGCGCACCGCGCGCGCGACGCCGGCGCGTGGCCGGGTGGCGTTCGCTCCCGGACCCGTGTGACGGCGGCCGCATACGCGGCGAGCAGTTCGCGCGCCGCGGCGTCCCAGCTCAGCTCCGCGCGGCCCTCGAGGCTGCGCGCGCGCAGCGCTCCGCGCAACGTCGGGTCGCCGTCGAGCCGGCGGTAGTGCTCGGCCAGGGTCGCGGTGTCGCCGGCCGGATGAACGAGACCGTCGATGCCGTCGCGCACCGGTGCGCCCGTGCGATCGGACACGAGCGGGATCGCGCCGCACGCCCGCGCTTCGTAGGTGACGAGGGCGCTGCCCTCCTCGAGGCTCGGCAGCACGAGCGCGTCGACGCGCCGCATCAGCGGGGCCGGGTCGGCGACCGGCCCGAGCAGTCGCACGCCGGGGAGCCCAAGCAGCGGTTGCAGGGCGCGCTCGTACCCCGGCTCCATCGCACCGCACAGCAGCAGCTGGGCTCCCGGTCGCAACGCCGCCGCGCGCCACGCGTCGATGGCGAGATGCACGCCCTTGCGCGGCTCGAGCCGTCCCACGAAGGCGACCACCACCGGCCGCGCCCGCTGGGCCCGGGTGCGGGCGGCCGGCCAGAAGCGCGAGGGGTCGCAGCCGTAGCGGTGTCGCAGGAGGCGCTCCTCGGGCTCGCCGCGCCCGGCGTGGGTCGCCGCGACGAAGTCCGACGGGCAGAGGAGCGCGTCCGCCGCCGCGAACTCACGGAGCTCCCGAGCGAGCCTGGCCGGGTCGCCGGCGTGAGGGCTCGCGCTGCGCAGCCGCACGCCGAGGCGTGCGCATTCCGCCGCGACGACCTCGACGGCGTAGGCCGTGTGGGCGTTGGGTCGCTCCAGGAGCGCCGGAACGCCCCACGCTCGCGCGGCACCCAGGGTGAGCGCCGCGCCCGCGGGCCACGCGTGGACGACGTCGAAGGCGCACCCGTGCCGGAGCAGGCGTGCGACCTGCCGGTCGTGCCAGGCGGCGGCTCGCTCGCGACCGCCGATCCGGTAGGGGATCCGCGGGCCGCCGGGCAGACGCATCGTCTCGCGGAGCACGCCCACATCCGGCATCGCGAGCTCGACGCTCCCGCACGCGACGTGGACCTCGGCCCCGGCTCGAGCCAGGCCGGTCGCCTGATGCCATCCGATCATCCCGATCCCCGGCGTGCCGATCCGAGTCGGAAAGGAGAGGAGCACGCGCACGCTCGCGGCCCTCAGAATCCGCGCCGCCGCAGGACATAGGGGACCGTTCTCAGGATGATCTTCGTGTCGCCCCAGAGCGACCAGTTGGCCCAGTAGAAGTAATCGATCTTCACCATCTCCGGCAGCGGGATGCGGGACGAGCCGAAGATCTGCCAGAGACCGGTGATCCCCGGGCGAACGGCCAGGCGGCGGCGCTCCCAGCCCTCGATCAGCGCGTCCTCGTCGGGAACCAGCGGGCGTGGCCCGACGAGGCTCATGTGCCCCACGAGGACGTTGAAGAGCTGTGGCAGCTCATCCAGGGACAGTTGGCGCAGCAGGGCTCCCACCCGCGTGATGCGCGGATCGTCGGCGATCTTGAAGAGCCCTCCACGGGCCTCGTTGCGGCGGCGCAGGGCGTCCTTGGCGGCGTCGGCTCCGACGACCATCGAGCGGAACTTGTACATGCTGAAGCACCGGCCGCCACGCCCGATGCGGGTCTGTCGGAAGAGCACCGGTCCTGGGGTGTCGAGCTTCACGGCGGCCGCGAGCACGATGAGCAGAGGCGAGAGCAACGTGAGCGCCGCCCCGGACACGCAGATGTCCATCCCGCGCTTGAGGGCCTTCGAGGACGTGGTCAGGCCCGCCTGGCGCACGCCCAGCAGGGTGATGCCGTCGATCTCATCGAACTCCGCCGAGGAGCCGACCACCTCGAGCAGACGGGGCAGCACGCTGACCTTGATGCCGATCGCCTTGAGGGTGCGGATCACGTCAAGGATCGTGTCCTCGTCGAGTCCGTCGGTCGCCACGATCACGCGGTCCGCGCGCTGCTCGGCGATCACCCCGACGATCGAGTCGAGGTGGCTGAGGTCCCTGATCCCGCGCCTCGTCGAGTGCCGGCCGGCTTCGACGGTGACGCTTCCGACGACGGTCGCCCTGACCCCGGGGGATCCGGAGAGCTTCGACGCCGCGCGGTGCGCGTCGGTTGCGGTCCCGAGAACGATGCAACGCTCCTCGGGGCATCGACGCACGGCGGTGAACCGCGCCGCGGACCGTCCCAGGCCCATCAGGCCGAAGCAGGCGGTGAGCAGCGTGAAGACCTCGGGCCGGTCCAGTACTCCGACCAGCACGAACTTCTGGGTCAGCCAGAGGGAGAGCGCGTAGAGCACCGAGATGTACAGCGCCGAGGGCAACTCATCGAGCGTCGTCTTGCGCAGGATGTGCTGGTCGCGGTCATACAGCCCCATCGCCTTGCACGCCACGACGATCAGCGGCGCGATCAGGATGATGCTCGGCCGCAGGCCGGGCTGACCGCCCCCCACGAGCACCGTCGCGATCAGCAGGGAGGCGTAGGCCGCCAGCACATCGGCCGCCGCCAGGGATCGGCGGAACATCGCGTCGCGCGTCAGCGACGCCCGGTACCCCTCGCTGGCGGCGACGACGCTCTCGACCCACTCCCAGACGGGCGGTGTCCCGGCTATCGGAGTCGGCTCCTCGGACCGTGCCGGAACGGTTGGCGCAGCGAGGGCGAGGGCCGCAGTCGCCCGCAGGCTCTGGGGCGTCGCCGCTCCGACCCCCTCGGGCATGGGCGAGGCGGCCGGGGAGGGGTCGGGTTTGGCGGTGCGGGTCACCTCGTGCGCGCGCGATTGGCGGCGTCAGGCCGCGGCGAGCTTGTGTTCAGCGGCACGGCGCGCCGTCGCCGTCGGCGCGAGCGCGGATCGCGTCAGCTCCCGCTGGAGTGACCGCCGCCCCCGGTGGTGCAGGCCGTGGATGGAGCCCTCGCTGCGGCCCATCCGCTCGGCGATCTCGCCCGGAGTGAGTCCGACGACATGACGGAGGAACACGACCTCCCGCTGATCCCGTGGCAGGGTGGCGAGCGCCTCGCGTACGGTCATCACGTCCACCGTCGGTGGCTCGCCGGCCGCCTCCCGGCCGATCACCTCACTGACGGGGATCACCCGGTTCGCCCGGAGGTGGTCGATCGCCACGTTGCGGGCCAGCCGCAGGAGCCACGCGATGAACGGCACGCCCCGGTCGGTGTACTTGTCGAGCGTCGTCATCAGCTTGGTGAACACATGCTGGGTGACGTCCTCGGCCTCATGATCGTCACGCACGATGCTGCGTACGTAGCCGTAGATGTTGTGGGAGAACCGCACGTAGAGCCAACGCAGCGCCTCCTCGTCGCCCTGCTTGGCTCGCTCGACGGCGAGGTTGATCAGCCGTGCGGCCTGTGGAGAGCCGTCGATCGTCGTGCTGCAGCGAAATCCGGTGTCCGCACCGATCGCCGAGCGCAGTTCCCTGCGCAGCGCATCGCACCGCGCCGGGCTGGCGCCTGGTGCACATGTGTCCATTGTTACCCCCGCTGGTTGGCCGGCCAGGTGGTGGGCCGGCTCTGCTGTGGCTGCCCCCCGGGGAGCTGGAATCCAGTATGAGCCGCCGCGTGGGGCGGTCAATGGTCGTCACGGCCCATTCCGCGTTCAACGAGCTGAACGCCGCTGAGGCGCCGTGAGAACTCGGGCGGTTCGATCGTTTGTCAGGCGAAACAGGAGTCGTTAGGCTTGATCACGCGTGTCGTCCGTGACCCGGAGGACGCGTGCGGTGGCTGATTTGCCGTATCCGGTGCGGAAAGGACCAGGATGCGCAACTCTGACGGACGAGTCGTGGCAGGCACCGCATGTTGAGCGGCGCGATCCGTGTGCTCATCGCGGACACCTCGCCCACGCGGCTCGGTGTGCGCCTGGCGCTCGAGGGGGCGGCCGTCATCTGTGCCGAGGCCATGGACCGTCCTGGCGCCGTGGCCGCCGCGCGCCGGCATCAGCCCGACGTCTGCCTCGTCGGACGCTCGCTCGAGGGTGGCGGAATCGGCGCCGTACGCGAGATCAGCGAGGCCGCGCCGAACGCAGCGATCGTCGTCCTGGCCGACAGCCATGACACCGATGATCTGATGGACGCTCTGCGCGCCGGAGCGATCGGCTACCTGCCCGTGGACTTTCGACCGGCCCAGCTGAGGCGGGCCATCGACGCGGTCCGGTCGGAGCAGGCCGCGATTCCGAGGGCGATGGTGGGAGCGCTCGTCAGGGAGATCCACGACCTGCCCGAGCGTGGCCGGCTCACCCTGCGCGAGACCCAGGTCCTGACGATGCTGCGCCGTGGGGATTCCACGGCCGCGATCGGGCGCGGGCTCGCGATCTCACCGGTCACCGTCAGGCGGCACATCTCCGTGCTCGTGCGCAAGGCGGGGGTGGCGAACCGCGACGAGCTCGTGGGCGCCGGCGCCGATGCCACGACCCGCGTGGGCATCTGAACGTCAGGTAGGGCCGTTCGGCTCATTGCGCTGCACGAGTGACCCGGCGAAGATGGAGGGACAGTGCCGCGGTCCACACACCACCCGAGCGCGGGCGACGCCGCGTCACGCCGCGCCTCCGCGCAGGACGCCGACCGGACCCGTGCCGGGCCGGGTGGGTCCGACCGCGGGCTCGTCGAGGCGCTCGAGACCGGCGCGGGTGCGCTGCTCGCGCTCGAGGCGCTGCGGGCGAACGTCGAGCTCCTCGGCGAGCCGACCGTCGTCGGGGAGTCGATCGACCGTGCGATCGCGCTCGTGCGTGCCGCGCTCGACGAGTTGCACCCCGGGCTCGGCGGTCAGCTGGCGCTCGGGTTCGTGGCGGGCGCTCGGCGGGACCCGGACGAGCCCGGGGCTCCGAGCCGTGCGGACGGCTGAGCCGCCCGTGCCTCAGCTCAGGCCGTGGTGCACCGCGTAGACGGCCGCCTGGACGCGGCTGCTGATGCCGAGCTTCGCGAGCACGTGCGACAGGTGATTCTTGGCCGTGCTCGGGCTGATGCACAGTTCCTCGGCGATCTGCGCGTTGTCGAGGCCGCGGGCGACGAGGGCCAGCACCTCGAGCTCGCGTCCGGACAGCACCTCCGCGGGGTCGGGCTCGCTGGGTGGCTCGACGTGATCGCGCCGCAGGCGCGCGAGGATCACCGAGGCGGCTCGCGGTGCGAGCCAGGATTGCCCGCCCGCGGCGCAGCGCACGGCGGCGACGACATCGGTGACCGATGAGTCCTTGAGCAGGAAGCCGCAGGCGCCCGCGTGCACCGCGGCCTCGACATCCTCCGTGTCGGCCGCCGCAGCCAGGATCAGCACCCGGCTCTCGGGTGACACGGTGGCGATGGTCCGGGCCGCGACGAGGCCATCCATCTCCGGCATGCGCAGATCCATCAGCACGACGCGCGGGCGCAGCTCGCCCGCGAGGCGGACACCGTCGAGCGCCCGCGAGGCCTGGCCGACGACGGCGATGTCCGGCTCCTGCCGCAGCATCGCGGCCAGCCCGGACCGGAAGAGGTCGTGATCGTCGATGAGCACGACTGAGATCGGGCGATGGTCGCTGACGCGCATGAGATGGCTCCTGGCGAGGGTGACATGTCATGAAACGTCGCACAATGCGGATTCTGTGCAGGATCGCTGCGGCAACGGTGCGAGCGGCGGGACCCCGCCGATGCCGCCGGGGTCGAGCCGGTGCGAGGGGAATGGGATGGGGCGGGTGCCGGGCATAGGGAGTAGTGGATGTCCGCGCAGGCACCCCACGGCGAGGAGTTCCGGGTCCTGATCACCGGCGGCGGGGTGGCGGCGCTCGAGGCCGCGCTCGCGCTGCACGACCTCGGCGGCGAGGACCTGGCGGTGACGATCGTCACGCCGAACGAGGAGTTCGTGTACCGGCCGCAGCTGATGCGGGAGCCGTTCACGCCCGCGGTCGCCAGCACCTACAGCGTCGCCGAGATCGCCCGCCGGGCCGGGGCGCGGCTGCGTCGCGACCGCTTCCGGTGGCTCGATCCGCGCGGGCGGGTGCTCCACACCGCGGGCGGCGAGTGCCTCCGCTACGACGCGATCCTGCTCGCCGTGGGCGCCCGCACCCACCCGCGCTTCCGGGACGCCGTCACGCTCGATGACGCGCGGCTGCGCGAGCAGCTCGGCGACCTCGTGGCGGAGCTCGAGGCCGGCGCGCTGGGGAGCGTCGCCATTGTCGTGCCGTCGCTGCCGATCTGGTCGCTGCCCGCCTACGAGCTGGCGTTGATGACCGCTCGGCGCGCCCGCGCCGCCGGCCGGGAGGTGCCCGTGCTGCTGGTCACGCCGGAGGATTCCCCGCTCTCGGCGCTGGGCATGAGCGCGAGCGCCGAGGTCGCGGAGCTGCTCGCCCAGTCCGGGATCACCACGATCACCTCGGCGAGTTGTCAGATCCGCGAGCCCGGTCGCATCGATCTGTACCCGCTGCGCAGCTCGATCCTCGTCGACCGGATCATCTCGCTGCCCGAGCTGTACGCGCCGTCGCTGCCGGGCGTGCCGACCAGTGCGGAGCGGGGATTCGTCACCGTCGACTCCCACGGGGCGGTGCACGGGCTCGTGTGCGTCTATGCGGCGGGGGACATCACCGACACGCCCGTCAGGCACGGCGGGCTGGCGGCGGATCAGGCTGACGTGGCCGCTCAGGCGATCGCGGCCCTGGCCGGGGTGGCGATCGAGCCCCGGTCCCTGCGGCCCGCGCTCCACCTGATGCTGCTCGGTGGGGCGACCCCGCTCTTCATCCGCTCGCAGATGCTCGGCGAGCAGGGCGTCGAGCTCGAGGTGTCACGCGATCCGCTCTGGCCGCCGGATCAGCAGCTGCACAGCGAATACCTCGGGCCGCTTCTCGCCGAGCTCGACGCCGAGCGGGTCGGCGGCGATCCACCGTAGCGGTGGGCTTGGAATGTCGCGCAGCGGGGGAGGAAGCGTGGGCAGTGGCGAGTATCGACGACCCCGCCTTCGGCGGCGGGACCCCCTTCAGCCTCGGCGTCGAGGAGGAGCTGTTCCTCGTCGACCCGGTGAACGGCCGCATGGTCAACAGCTCCGCGGCGGTCACCGAGCGGCTCGCCTCGGCGATGGACGGGATCGAGCGCGAACTGCACGCCGGCATGGTCGAGTTCATCAGCGGTGTCGGCACGGATGCCGCCGACGTGATCGGCCAGCTCGCCCACCGGCGGGCGGCCTGCCTGGGGACGGGGGTCGGCCTGCTCGGCTCGGGGACCCATCCGACCGCGACCGACGAGGAGGCGCAGATCTCCGACAAGGCCCGGTACGAGCGGGTCCACCGCCTGCTCGGGGCGGCGGTCGCCACGCCCGTGGCGGGCCTGCACATCCACGTGGGCATGCCTGACGCCCCGACGGCGATCCGGGTGTTCAACGCGATGCGCATCCACCTGCCGCTCCTGCAGGGGTTGGCGGCGAACTCCCCGTTTCGCCACGGCATCGACACCGGACTGGCCTCGGCGCGCGGGGTGACGATCTCCAGCTGGCCCCGCTCCGGCGTCCCCCGGGCGCTGCGCGACTATGACGACTTCGTCGCCCTCGCCGACCTGCTCACCCGCGCAGCGGGGGTCGAGGACTACACGTGGTTCTGGTGGAAGCTGCGGCCCCATCCGAAGCTTGGCACGGTGGAGATCCGCACGCTCGACGCGCAGAGCTCGCTGCACGACACCGAGGCGCTCGTGGCCCTCACCCACTGCCTGGCGCGGGCCGCCGCCGACGAGGATCGGGCCGATCCCCTGCCGACGGAGCTGCTCGAGGAGGGCATGTTCCGCGCGACCCGCTTCGGCGTGCGGGCGCAGCTCCCGGATGAGCATGGGGGTCTGCACCCGTTCGAGGAGGTGCTCGACCAGGCGCTCCAGCGGGCCCAGCCGTACGCCGCCGAGCTCGGGTGCGAGCAGGCGGTGGCTCGGGTTCCAGCGCTCGTCGCGGCGGGGGGCGGGGCCGGGCGCCAGCGCGCGGTGCACGACCTGTCGGGGCTCGATTCGCTCCTGCGCAACCTGATCGCCACCACCGCTCAGACCTCGGGGATCACCCAGCACTGATGGTCCGCAGCGCGCTGATCGTCACCGACATGCTCAACCGCTACGAGCACGCCGACGCCGAGCTCCTGATGCGGTCGGCGCGCCAGGTCGTGCCGGCGCTGCGCGACCTCCTCGACGCCGCGCGGCGCCACGACGTGATGATCGTCTACGTCAACGACAACCACGACGACTGGTCGGCCGGGCGCGACGACCTCGTCCGCTGGGCGATGGGCGGCGCCGATCCGTCGCTGATCGAGCCGATCATCCCCGAGCCCGGGTTCCCGTTCGTCGTCAAGGCGCGCCATTCGGGGTTCTACGAAACCCAGCTCGATTACGTCCTGCGCCGCCACGAGGTGCGGCGGCTCGTGCTCGCCGGCCAGGTCACCGAGCAGTGCATCCTGTACACGGCGCTCGATGCCTACGTGCGGCACTACGAGGTCACCGTCGCTGGCGACGCGGTCGCCCACATCCACCGCGACCTGGCCGACGCGGCGCTCGAGATGATGGCCCGCAACATGCGGGCGAGGGTGGTCACCGGCGCCGACCTGGACTGGACGGATCCGGGCGCGGCGTGAGCTCAGGCGAGGGCCGCGGCCAGGCCGGCGGCCGTCAGCGCGACGGCGTCCTCGAGCACGGCCGCGCGCAGCG
>DAIDJO010000001.1 GCA_027451345.1 Solirubrobacterales bacterium | reverse complement strand
GAGGGGCCCGACTCTCACCGTTTTCCGGTGGCTATGGCGAGGGGGAAACACCTCTTCCCTTTCCGAACAGAGCCGTTAAGCCCCTCAGCGCCGATGGTACTTGGCTTGAAAGGGCCTGGGAGAGTAGGTCGCCGCCGGTTTTTTCTATCACTTGAGCCGTCTGACACACGCTCGTGTCAGGCGGCTCGAGTCGCTTAACCCTCGTCGTTACCCGAGGTGGTGAGTTCGGGGGCCCGTGCGCGCAGGTGAGCCGGCGGCGACCCAGCGGGGCCGCCTGCGTTCAGGAATCCGTGAGCGGGGACGGGGGCACGCGGTAGACCGCGACGGCCACCCCCGGTGCGGCGACGGTGTTGAACTCGAAGACCATGCCGATTCGGGTCGCCACCTCGATCGATGCGCCGTTGTCCGGAGCGATCCGGGCGGTGAGGTGCGGTACCTCGAGGCTCGTGAAGGCGTCGGCGGCGACCGCGCGCGCGGCCTCGGTGGCAAAACCGTGGCCCCACCGGTCCGGGGAGAGCCACCAGCCGATCTCATGCTCCTCCGGGTCAAGGCCGGCGGTGCCGGCGCCCATCAGGTTCAGCGCGAGCATCCCGATGGGGGAGCCGGTGGTGAGCTCGACGATCACCCGCCAGCCGAACCCGTGCTCGCGCCAATGTTGCAGCGCACGGTCCGAGACCGTCATCGCCTTGAGCGCCGTCCAGGTGAGGCCGTCGCCGATGTGGCGGGTGACGCGGGGGTTCGAGCTGAGCGAGGCGAGCAGCCCGACGTCCTCGGCCGCCCAGGGGCGCAGGAGCAGGCGCTCGGTCTCGATGACCGCGGCCATGGTCAGGCGGTCGTCTGGTAGACCTTGCGGAGCGTCTCGTGCACGGTCCAGACGGTGCGGTCACCGGCGTGGAGCACGGCCGCCGTCCCCGGGGCGAGCTCGAGCTGCGGACCGCCCGCCACGGCCACCGTGGCGCGGCCGGCGATGACGACGAACAGCTCGTCGGCCTCGATGTCGCGGGAGACGCCGGGTGTGTGCTCCCAGACGCCGCGCTCGACCCGCCCGTCAGGGGAGGTGTCGAGCACCAGCCCGGACACCTCCGGCGCGCCCTCGACGATCTGTCCGGCGTCGAGCGGCCAGGCCTCGAGCTCGAGTGCGGCCACGTCCACGGTCCAGCTGGCGTCGGACATCGACTGAGGAGTCTAGGTGGCTAACGGTGCGTCCGTGTGCGCCCGGCGGCGGTGGCCGGACGGCCCGCCGCGGCGCGGGCGGGGGAGGGGCAGGTCGTGGGACGCGCGGGGACGGTGCCCGGACGCCGATCCCGCGGGCCCGACAGCACCGCGCGCTGCGGCCCGAATCCGCGCCCGGCGGCGGGGGTCCAGGTCAGCGGTTCGGTGTGGTGTGGATGCGTGCGGTAGTAGTCGACGTCCGCGTAGAGGTCGTCCCCGTCGAGGATGTACTCGAAGTCGCCGACCAGCATGTCGTCAATCAGGTCGCTGAGGCGCTGCGCGAGGCGTGTGGTGGCTGAACGGAACATATGTTCGTACGGTACGGCCGGGTCCGGACGGATCGGCCCCCAGGCTGCAATTTGCGTTGCAGCCACCCGCGCCGGGCCCGGAACACATGGTGAGCGGCGCGCCCCCGCCGGCGCCAGGCGCCATACCCGCCGGCGCCATACCCGGCGCGCTCAGCCGATCAGGCCTCAACCGATCAGGCCTCGGCCGATCGGCGGGACCGGCCGATCAGCCGAGGGCGGTCCAGACCTCGAGCTTGGTGTGGATCCGCTCCACCACGGCGGTGGTGAACTCGGTGGTCCCGGCGGACCCGCCCAGATCGAAGGTCTTCACGCCGGAGGCGACCGTCTCCAGCGCGGCCTCGTAGATCGCCCGCGACGCTCGCTCGGCCGACGGCCCGTGGCGGTCGGCGGCGTGATGCATGATGGCGCCGCAGGCGAGGATCATCGCGAGGGGATTGGCCAGATCCTTGCCCTGCAGGGCCGGCGCGGTGCCGTGCGGCGCCTCGGCCATGGCGACGGTCGTGTTGTAGTCCTCGTCGAAGGCGAGCAGGATCGACTCGGCGCCCGCGATCGAGCCGAACATCGGCAGCACGAGGTCCGAGAGGCAGTCACCATCGCGGTTGAGCGCCGGAATGACGAGCGTCTTGTCGGTGGCACCCGACAGCAGGCCCGCGTACGTCGCATCGATGAGGACCGGCTTGTAGTCGACGGAGGGGTGGCGGGCGGCGGCCGCGTCCATCTCCTCCTTCAGCATCCCCTCGTAGATCGCCGACACGGTCCACTTCGGACCGCCGTAGACCCGCGCGTCGAGTCGCTCGGCGGTCCGGAACGCGTACTCGGACACGGCCCGGCAGGTCGAGCGGGTGATGCGCTCCTCCCGGAACGCCACCTCGTCGTCTGCTCCCGGATCCCCGGTGCGCCACTGCTTGGCGCCGTAGGCGTCCTCGACGGCCATCCGGACGACGGAGATCGGGTAGTGGACGCCGGCCATCGGCGCGATGCCGGGCAGGCGGCGGCCCGTGCGGACGATCACCTTGCCCCCGATGCCCTCCCGCACGATCGCGTTCGGCGTGCCGACGTCCTCCTTGCCCTCGGGCGTGATCGTGGCCGCCTTGATGCCCAGCCCGGCGGTTCGCATGGCCTCCGCCGCCTCGTGCACGACCCCGTTCTGGGTCAGGCGCCGGTTCTCGAGCGAGAGGTCGAAGCGCTCGAGCGCCACCTCGAACCCGAGCAGCTCGGAATCGAGCACGCGCAGGTACTGCTCGAGGAGCTCCTGGCCAGTCTCATCGCCGTCGAGCACGACGATCCGGATCGCGTCGGACATCGCGGCTGACGATACCCGACCGGGCGATCACCCGGCCCGGCGATCAGTTCGCGGGGAGCAGCTCGCCGGAGGCGGCGGCGAGGGCGGCGATTACGGTCGCGACGTGCTCCTCGAAGTCGACCCCGAGCTCCTCGGCCCCCTGCACGAGCTCGTCGCGGTCGACGGCCGCCGCGAAGCTCGGCTGCCGCATCTTCTTGCGCACCGACTTCGGCGTCATGCCGGCGAGCCCCTCCGGTCGCACGTAGGCGACGGCGAGCACGAAGCCCGAGAGCTCGTCGACGGCGTAGAGCGCCCGCTCCATGGCCGTCTCCCGCGCGATCCCCATGAAGTCCGCGTGCGAGCCGACCGCCCGGATCAGCTCCTCCGGATAGCCGCGGCGCCGCAGCTCCTCCATGGCGATGCGCGGATGCCCCGTCCGGAGGTCGGGGTGGCGCTCGTAGTCGAGATCGTGCAGCAGCCCGGTGAGCCCCCAGAGCTCGATGTCCCCGCCGAAGCGCGGGGCGTACGCGCGCATGGCCGCCTCCACGGCGAGCATGTGCCGGCGCAGCGAATCGCTCTGCGTCCACTCGCAGACGAGCTCCCAGGCGTCGCTGCGTGAGGTCTCGGCAGCCATGCCGTTACCTTACTGAGAGCTATGGAGAAGTTCGTGATCGACGGCGGCGTCCCGCTCTCCGGGTCCGTGGTGCCCGCCGGCAACAAGAACGGCGCGCTGCCGATCCTCGCCGCCACCCTGCTCACCGACCAGGATGTGACGCTGCGCAACGTGCCGCGGATCAGCGACGTCGACGCGATGCTCGCCCTGCTCGCCTCGCTCGGCGCGTCCGTCGCCTGGACGAGCGACGGCGCCGTCCAGATCAACGCGGCGGGCGTCGACCACACGACGGTCGACCGTGAGCTCGGCGAACAGATCCGCGCCTCGTTCCTGCTCGCCGGGCCGCTGCTGGCACGCTTCGGACACGCCGAGCTGCCGCCGCCCGGCGGCGACGTCATCGGCCGCCGCCGCCTGGATCCGCACTTCGACGCGATGCGAGCGCTCGGCGCGATCGTCGAGATCGACGCGCAGATCACGCTGAAGGCGCCGGCCGGCGGCCTGCGGCCGTGCGACTTCCTGATGGACGAGCCGTCGGTGATGGCGACCGAGAACGCGCTTCTGGCCGCGGCGCTCACCCCCGGCCGCACCGTCGTGCGCAACGCCGCCTCGGAGCCCCACGTGCAGGACCTCGCCCGGATGCTCGTGGCGATGGGGGCCGAGATCGACGGCATCGGCTCCAACGTGATGACCGTGCACGGCCGCGAGCGCCTCGACGGCTGCACGCACACGATCGCCCCCGACCACATCGAGGTCGGTTCGTTCATGGCCCTGGCGGGGGTCACCGGCGGCGAGCTGGTGATCAAGGACACCGTCCCCGAGGATCTGCGGATGATTCGCCTGATCTTCGAGCGCCTTGGCCTGCGCAGCCATCTCGACGGCAACGACGTCATCGTCCCCGGCGACCAGGACCTCACGATCATGACCGACGCGGGCGGCTTCACCCCGAAGATCCAGGACGGCCCCTGGCCGGCCTTCCCCGCGGACCTCACGAGCGTGGCCGTGGCGCTCGCCACGCAGGCGGCGGGGTCGGTGATCGTCCACGAATGGATGTTCGAGAGCCGCCTCATCTTCACGGACAAGCTGCAGCTGATGGGCGCGGCGATCACGATCTGCGATCCGCACCGTGCCATCGTCGTCGGGCCGCGCAAGCTCCGCGGCCAGCGTGTCGACTCGCCGGACATCCGCGCCGGGATGGCGATGCTGATCGCGGCGCTCTGCGCCGAGGGCACCACGGAGATCGGCAACGTGCGCCAGATCGACCGCGGCTACGAGCGCATCGACGAGCGCCTGCGCGCGCTCGGTGCCCGGATCACCCGCGTCGAGGACACGAGCGCCCGCGCGTAGGCCGCCGCGGCGCCTTTTCGACAGACTGCCGACACAGATGCTCGACCGGACGCCCAGCGGCACGCGCGACGTGCTCCCCGACGAGATGCGCGAGCTGCGCGCCCTGATGGAGCGGGTGCGGGCGGTCTTCGAGGGCGCCGGGTACGGCGAGGTGTACACCCCCGCGCTCGAGTACGAGCGCACGTTCGCCCGCGACGGCGCCCGCGTCAGCTCCCCCTACCGGCTCTTCGATGAGCACGGGAACGTGCTCGTGCTGCGCTCGGACATGACGGTCCCGATCGCGCGCATGGTCGGCAGCCGCTACGCGACGGCGCCGACCCCGCTGCGCTTCTGTTACTTCGCCCACGCCTACCACGGCGTGCGACCCCAGCGGGGACAGTCCCGGGAGCTCCTGCAGGCGGGCGTCGAGCTGATCGGCTCAGCCGGACCGGCCGGCACGGTGGAGGCGCTCACCGTGCTCTGCGACGCGCTCGACGCGGCCGGACTGGAGAACTACCGCGTCGGCGTCGGGGACGTCACCCTCTACCCGGCCCTGCTCGAGTCACTCGGCGTCGAGGCGGCGGCGCGCGAGCGGATCCTCGCCGAGCTCACCTCCGGGGACTTTGTCGGGGTCGAGCACGAGCTCGCCCAGCTGGCCGTGAGCCCGGCCGACGCCGAGCTGCTCCTGCGGGTTCCGCGCATCCGCGGCGGCGCCGAGGTGCTCGAGGGGCTCGACGGCCCGCTCGAGCAGGCCGGCGCGGGCATGCGGACCCTCCTCGGCCTGCTGCAGCCGCGCACCGCCCGGCGGGTGATCTTCGACTTCGGGCTGCTCCACAACCTCGGCTACTACACCGGTGCCATCTTCCAGGTCTACGACCCGGCCTACGGGGTGCCGCTGGGCAGCGGCGGCCGCTACGACGACCTGCTCGGGGAGTTCGGCCGCCCGCTCCCGGCGGTCGGCTTCGCGCTCGACGTCGAGCGGGTGCACATCGCCCTGCGGGCCGAGGAGCGCAGCCGTGTCTGAGTCGCTCGCCGCCCAGGGCCTGCGGCTCGCCGTGCCGCGCGGGGCGCTGTTCGCCGACACGCTCGATCTGCTCGACCGCCTCGGGGTGGACACGCAGCCGGTCCGGGAGAACGACCGCCGCCTGCTCTTCGCCGAGTCGGGGATCATCACGATGCGCCCCTCCGACGTCCCGACCTACGTCGAGGCGGGCGCGGCGGACCTCGGCATCACCGGCAAGGACGTGCTGATGGAGCAATCCGAGCGTGCGCTCTACGAGCTCGCCGATCTCGGCTACGGGCGCTGTGAGATGGTCGTCGCCTCCCTGGCCGGCGAGGACCCGGCCGCCGACGCGCTGCGCCGCCTCGGCGTCGTGCGGGTCGCCACGAAGTATCCCCGCGTCGCCACGCGGCACTTCCTCTCGACCGGCCGCCAGGCGGAGATCGTCGAGGTCAAGGGCTCGGTCGAGCTCGCCCCGCTCACCGGTCTGGTGGACGCCATCGTCGACCTCACCGCCACGGGCACGACGCTGCGCGAGAACCATCTCGTCGTCCGGGAGACGATCGCCGTCTGCACGGCCCGGCTGATCGCCAATCCCGTGGCGGACAAGCTCAAGGCGACGGCGATCGACGCGATCGTGTCCAGGATCGCGGGCTGAGATGCACGCCGAGACGATCATCGCCACCGACGCGGCCCCGGCCGTGGCCGACCAGCTGCGCCGCCTGGTGCCCGACGGCGGCTCGGTCGCCTCGGCCGTGGCGGCGATCGTCGCCGACGTGCGGGCCGGCGGCGATGCGGCGCTGCGGCGCTACACCCAGCTGCATGACACCCGCGGCGCGCCACCGCCGCCGCTGCGGGTCACCCCGGAGGAGCTGGCGGCGGCCCGGGACGGACTCGATCCCGCCGTGGTGGCCGGGATCGAGCTCGCGCTGGCC